>JANSXW010000178.1 GCA_024742755.1 bacterium
AATTGTGGTTCTGGCTAAATCTTTTTTAGCGCGTTTGGCGGGCCAAATAAGCTAAAAAAGATAACGCCAGAGCCTGCCCCGCATTTCAGCGGGGTTCATAAGTCCTTGGTTTGCAATAGGAGCAAGCTCCAAACATAGTCTTGCTTTGGCTGGCGCGAGCTGCGCTGCCAAACGACGACCTGATTGCCTCATGAAAACCCTCCGTTACTATGTTTATCTTGTTGCTTTGTTTTCTTACGGCATTTGCCATGTCCTACCTGGCTATTCCTTACATTATCAAGATTGCCCGGGACCGCAATCTTTGTGAAGTGCCCGGCGAGCGTAGTTCACATACCCTCAGCACTCCTGCTTTGGGTGGGATCGGAATTTTCTGCGGTACCATTTTCGCGGTACTGATGTGGACACCGTTCCAGAACTTTGCCAACCTGCAGTACATCCTGTGCGCGCTGTTGCTGATGTTTCTGGTGGGCTTAAAGGATGACCTGGCACCGATTCTGCCACGGACGAAATTTACGGCTCAGTTTTTCGCCTCGCTGGTGGTCGTCTTACAGGGCGGCATTTACCTCGAAGGGTTTTACGGGCTGTTTGGAATGGATGACTTTGCGTACGTCAATATCTTCCGGGCCCTGACGATCATCGTCTTCATGCTCATTATCAACGGTTTCAACCTTATTGATGGCATCAACGGCCTGGCCGGTAGCATCGGGACGCTGGCAGCGGGTATTCTGGGGGGCTGGTTTTTCTGGGTTGGGCGGATTGAGCTATCGGTGCTGTCCTTTGCTTTGGTGGGGGCTTGCGTGGCTTTTCTGAAATTCAACTACACGCCTGCCAAAACCTTTATGGGAGACTCGGGCTCTCTGGTCATAGGTATGGTCTGTGCCATTTTGGTCACCTCCTTCATAGACGTTAACCACCATTTGCCGGTAAACAGCCCCTATAAAATCGCAAACGGGCCGGTATTCGCCATTAGCGTAGCCATTCTGCCAATTTTTGATACCGTGCGCGTTTTTCTGACCCGCATTGCCCGCGGGCAGTCTCCCTTTGCGCCCGACCGGCGTCATATCCATCATCTGCTCATTGATTTTGGCTTTAGCCACACTATGACCACTGCTATGCTCACAGGCGTCAGTATTCTTTTTATTACCTTGGTGGTGGTGCTGGACGGCCTGTTGGGGCTGCATGCACTATTATTGTTAATCATCAGCCTGGCGAGTGCACTTACCTATTACCTGCATTGGGCAGTAGGGCGCTACCGGGCAAAGAAAATGGTATTCTAGCTTCATGCAGGCTGTACTTTGGGTGTTTTTGGGTGGTGGATTGGGCAGTTTAGCCCGCTTTGGTATTGCCCGGGCACTGCATTTCTGGAACCCCGGCTTCCCTTATGCCACACTGATGGCGAATGTCGTCAGCTGTATCCTGCTCGGTTACCTGATGGGGCAAACCCTGCACGGGCGCATCAGTCAGGAAGGGCAGTGGCTGCTCATGACGGGTTTTTGTGGTGGATTTAGCACCTTCAGTACCTTTTCCGGGGAATCCTTTAGCCTGCTGCAGAGCGGGCAATATGCTTATGCACTGTTAAATCTTGGAGGGAGCCTCATCCTTGGGCTGATTTGTATATATTTGGGGCTACGCCTTAGCGGATAACCAAATTGCAGCACAACCCTATGGAGCTTACCCACGAAATCCTGGAACGCCTTGAACAGCTGGAGGATAAATATTCCGTCATGGGGCAGGACATCCTGTCTTATCTGGACGGCTTACTGTACGCTGATTACCTTACCTACTGGGATTATATTCATCTCGATACCCTGTTGAGCCTCCAAACGCCCGAGACGCCCTTTCCCGACGAGAAGATTTTCATTCTCTATCATCAGATCACAGAGCTGTACTTTAAGCTTAGCCTGCTCGCGATTGAGCAGCTGCTTGATGCAGAATCGCCCGGGCTAGACCTCTTCAAACGGCAGGTCACCCGCGTCAACCGCTACTTCGACAGCCTGGTCAGCTCCTTTGATATTATGGTGGAAGGCATGGACCGGGACGAATTCCTGAAATTCCGGATGAGCCTTTTGCCTGCGAGCGGCTTTCAGTCGGCGCAGTACCGGAAAATCGAGTTGATGAGCACGGATATGTACCGCCTGGTGCACGGCAGCAAACGGGAAGAAGTAAACCCGGACAGCCCGGTGGAGGAATTGTACCAAAGGCTATACTGGAAATCGGGGGCTACCGAACTGGCGACCGGCAAGAAAACCCTGACTCTGAAGCAATTCGAGCAAAAGTATGCGGAGGAGTTTCAGGACCTGGGCAGGGCAATGCGCCACCGCAACCTTTGGCAGGCTTACCTGCGCCTGCCGGAAGCCGATCAGCAAGATGAGGAACTAAAGCAACTGATGCGCCACTACGACTTTAATATCGAGGTGCGCTGGCCGCTTTCTCACCTGCGCAGCGCGGTACGCTACCTGGATGCCAAACCACAGGTGATTGAAGCTACCGGCGGGACCAACTGGCAGGACTATCTGCCGCCCCGCAAGCAGCGCATTATTTTTTTCCCTGACTTGTGGACAGACGAAGAACTGGACAACTGGGGCAAGAGCATTCGCTTTTAAGCACCTTGCTCTTCCAGCAAGCGGCGGCGGTGCTTTAAGTCGAGGTTGACTAAAATAGCGAGGGACATAAAGAAAAACGGGCCCACCTTATCGGTCTCAATCAAATCATTGATGAGTTGCATCACAGAGATGATGATGATACACAGCATCGCCATCATAACAATCTGCTTGTCCCGTTTGGTGCGGGCATTGGCGTAGATGGCTTCGCCCCGGACCAGGGCATAGAAAATCAGTATCAGAAAGAAGAGCAACCCCGGAATGCCCTGTTCCACAAGGGTCATCAGGTAGTAGTTGTGAATGCCCGACCGCTCGGGGTTGTCACTGACATAGGTGGTAAAACTTGTTACCGTATAGGACTTGTAGAAAAAGTAAAAGTTGCCCGGCCCAAACCCGAACAAAGGCTCCGCAGCAGACATATTAAAGCCTGCGACCCACCGGTAGAGGCGTTCCATCGTTGAGATGTCTTCCAGCTCGTAAGTCGCCTGTATCAGGTTGTTGAAATCCTTGTGGGTGACCGTCGTTTCGTAATTTGGGGCATAGTCGAGGTAACGGTTGTCATTGATCATGTAAATCAGCCCGGCCATACTGACCGCCACGGCTAGTGCCAGCACCCACTTTGTCAGCCGCCAGCGCAGCACATAGTAGGCGCCGATCGCTGCCACAACGGCCACGTAAGCCGCCCGGGTGTAGGACAGCTGTATTGCGATCAGGAGCACCGGCAGGCTCAGGGTAATTGCCCAGCGCGCCAGACTGCCCTTAGGGTACCATTGCCGCATGAACCATACAAATGGGGTGAATAGCACGATGATGGCCGCGTAAGATACGTGGTTGCGGTAAAATGGGGTCAGCACCCAATGTATTTCCGCAAAGGTAAAGCCCTGTGTGGCATGGCGTGCGGTGACCACTAAAATGGTCAGTAGCAAAGGGAGAAAAACCGCCCAGAAAAAACGTTTGAGGTCCTGTTCTGTCTTGAGCATGCGTAAGGCAAGGAAGTAAAAAGGAGCGATGTACCAGATTTTTCCTGCCAAAAACTTGAAGGACACAATCGGCTGATGGGACAGGAAGGCACTAATAGCAATCCAGCCTACATGAAGCAATAGCAACAACGAGATAGGGTGAACTAAGGGCCCTTTATCCAGCTTAGGCCCTCTCCGTATTAGCATCAACAGGCTGACCAGCATCAGCCCCACCATCAGGGGTTCTGTGGGCAGGTCCAGGCCCAGCCCATTGGGCAATTGCAGTTCGGTGGAAAGGGGGATGCAGATAAGCAGCAGGGTGAACACCGCCCGCACATCCACAACCGTAAGGTAAACAATGATAAATACCGCAGGGGTAGCTGCCAGGAAATACCAGGAACCGGCAATGCCCGTAAAGAGCGAAAGCACCATCAAGGCAGCGTAGGCCAGGAAAAACCGCCGTGGCTGTCCCTGCTGTGCCCACCAATGGCGGATTCGTTCCAAGGTGCTATGTACTCCTTTGGCTTTCAATCAGGATCCTTTGTAAACAGATTTCCAGTCGACATCCTGATAGGTATCCAGAATCAAGACTCCAATGACGGAGAAAAGGAAAGCAATAGCTACTGCGCCAATCACGATAAAGCTCCGTTTGGGCCGGGATTTTATAAGAGGCACTTCTGCTTCTTCCACCACCACGATGGATGGTATATCGGAATTATAAACGGACAGGGTCTGCTTCAGGCGCTCCTTATCCTCACTCAGGGTGGCATTGGCTTCGAGGTACTGGCGGTTGAGGGTGCCCACTTCGGCCATGCCATCATTGAAACGCTCCATGCGCTCCGAAATATTGGCATAAGACCCTTCGAGGCCCCTGACCGAAGCCCTTAGCTGAATGATGGTGTCCCGGGGTACACCTGGCGTTTCCTCAAGAGCTTTGAGGCGGGCCTTGCTTTGCACGAGCTTCGCTTCCGCTTCTGATACCTGACTGGTCAGTGCTTCAGACTGTCCATCGATGTTGTAGATCCCATATCGGCGGCGCTTGGCGATCAGGCTGTCACTCAGGACTTTTAGCTGAGCTTCTTTGTTCTCAATATTGCTCTGATAGGAATGTATGGTCCGCAGTTGCCCTTCCCGGATGAGCTGCCGGGCCATTTCGCCGATTTTGCGACGGGCAGTATTGGCCATAGAGGCTGCAAGGGTGCGGTCTTTGTCCTCCACACTCAGTTCAATGGCATCCCGCTTGGTCTTCTCCACCTCATACAGCCCTGCAAATTTGTCTCTCACCTTAAATTCTGCCTTTGGCTGGTCCGGATCAATTTCGTAGTGTTTGTAGAGTTGGAAAGTATCTACCAGAAAGTTGATCAGCATACCAGACTGCGCGATCGTGAGCAAACGGTCGATGTCATTTTCATTGCCATAGTAGGCCGTCCGGGTTTGCCCGTCCCCAAAGAGGGCATCGGGCTTTGCCTGGTCCGGGCTGACAGCCAGAAATACAGTTACCCCCTTATAATAATTAGGTAGAAATAAACTGATTGCAACGGCACCAATTCCCGTGATCAGACAGACGGTGATGATCTGCTTCTTCCAGCGAAAGAGCGTCCGAATGATATCTAAAAGGTTGTCTTTCTGTTCCATGTATAGGTACTGGTCAAAAAATTTGTGCAAAAATACTTTCTTTAGCTTGAATTTTAAGGCTTTGCTAAGGTTGGGTGCACAAAAACGATATTCTCAGAATCTATGCCCTGCTCTGTATACCAGTCTTCAATATCTGGCAAAAGTAGCAAGCCGCCGTCCTGCTGGATAGCATGGGGCGTGTATCCTGCACCCAACAGGTAGTTTGCGGCTTCCCTGTGTGGGGTATTGCCCCTTTCCGGATTGAGGTACTCCATCACAATCGTCACAGGATTTTGATGCAAAAACGGCAGTACCCCCTGAATGACAGCCGCTTCTCCCCCTTCCACATCAATTTTGATTAGATTGGGCGTAACGCCTGCTTCTTCTAAAAAACTACTGAGCCGCACACCGCTGACTTCTTTGCGCGCCGGCTGATTGCTTTCAAACCAGTCCTGTCCCTCAAATTGCTTCACATCCGTAGAGTTGTATTCTGAATGCAAGGGGTCAAACTCGAAAAAAGTAACCGCTTGGCCGTCCGCATTGACTGCTGCGTGTACCGCAAGACAGTTTGGAAAGGGCGCAAGGTTGGTGGAAAGGGAGGAAAAAGTGTCTTCAGCCGCTTCAAAAGCGAATATTTTGCCGCTTTCTTTTACAAGTGCAGCCGCAAGCAGAGAAAAATACCCAAAGTGCGCTCCGATGTCCACGAATATATCCCCCGGATTCAGTTGCTGAACCATGAACCGGGCGAGCCTAACCTCTGAGCTATGTGTTTTACCACCAATGAGGTAGAGATCAGTGCCGGCAGGAAGGGCGATTTGCATTCGTTCGCCAAAAAATGTCTGTACTGTTTTTAGCTTCCCTTTGCGTTGATAACGGTACAACGTTTCCCGGAACCCGATAGCATAAAGGTATCGGGCTGGTGCAGCTTGTAAGCGTTGCCATTTTGACCCCTCCGCGAATTGCTCTACTTGTTTCAGGGCTTTTAACAGTTGCTTCTTCATAGATGTGACAAAAACTTGAGGCGGTGAAGGTACAAACTTCGGCCTATTGTCTGTGTACCAGCACCCGTTGGCTTCCAATCAGCTGCCCGCAGTGAGCCGCCGTTAGGAAGTACACACCTTGCGGTAAATGCGATACCTGAAAACGGAAGCTAAGGGGGCTTTGCGGAGGGGCAGCAGTTACCGGGCGCTCTTTGGACTGACGGGCCAGTAATTGTCCCTGTGCATTGAAAAGCTGAATCATTGTAAAGCCTCCGTTCAGGCCCTCTAACTCGATTTTCACCTGGTCCCATGCAGGATTTGGAAAGACCAGCATGCTCGTTTCATCCGTAAATCGCTGCTCCCCAGGAGTATTTTCCAGCTTCTGAGCATTGAGGTAGCTGGCTTCACTGAATCTGCGAACCAAAGACGACCTGTCGCAAACTTCTATTGGACGGTATGGAAAAATGGGGCCGCACGAGGACGCTTGCAGCTCATAGGCCCAAACTTCATAATTTGGGAAAGTGGTTACCATCCACCGGCCGTTTGCACTTCCTTCTATATCCAATATTGCTTGCGCAGGAGCCGGGGCATCAAGAGAAAACGCCTGATAGTAACCGCTTTCTGATTTGCGGTAGCCACCAAGACCACTTTCTGCCGGAAAGATAAGAGTGCCGGGCTGAGGCTGAACGATACGGTACGGTGGGACTGCTCTGGGTTGTTGCCCCGGCGCCTGACCCAGGCTTAGCGCTATATCGACCGGGGACTGTATCTGCCACTTTCCATCGGCTAAGGAGATGCCATGCAAAAAAAGATCACTGCCGATAAAGAAAAGCCCGGTGTCTGGCAACTGGCTAACCGACAAACCGCCCAGCGCATCTGTATCCTGAAAAATGACCTCGTGACGGGCCGGCACTTCCTGAAGGTGGATCTGTACAATTTGCCCCGCAGTATTGATGTAAAACAGGCTATGGTCATGATAAACGAGGCCTCCTTCTCCCCGCCCCCTGCTTTTCCTGGCAAGGGGGGCATCAATCCTGTGGTGCAGGTCGGATGAACGCCAGGCTCCATCTTTAAGCTCGTACTGCCAAATATGTTGATCCTCCCCAATGAAAAACAGAAGGCTGTCAGCAGGTACTATCAAATGAGCATGGATGCGCTCGTCAGCAGGCATAGCGTTCATCGCAGGAGGTACCTGAAGGTTCAAATGGTACAACATACGGTCGGTACCGCTATAGAACAGCCCTTCTCCACCGGGGGCACTTTCCAGAATTTGGGAAGGCAGGGGTTGAAGGGACTCAGGGATTGCTGCCGTTTGAGCAAGTTGGTGGTGCAAGTCAGTAGTAAGCCAGGTATTGTCCCCCTGCGGGCTGAGTGAGTTGAGCCGGTTATTGGGGTCTATGCTATAAAAGTTATCGTTCGGGGACGCCGTTATTGCTTTTGCAGAAACAGCCGGTATCTGAGCATAGGTAGCCGTCTGCGGCGGTTGTAAACCCGACCATATCGCTTCATAAGTTGAAAGCAAGGGGGCGGGCGCATAGAACCGGGGGTAAGCAGGGCTGCTTGGGTCCAGTATGCCTCTTATGACAGGAAGCTCAAGAAAACCGGTAGGATCCATACACCTTACTTTATGATAAGCATAGATAGCCCAATCTTGCTGATAGTCAGGAGACTGCTCTGAAAACCAGGTGGCTTCGTCTACCCCGTAAGTTTTGTAAGCATTATTGGGCGCTTCAGAAACGAACCGGTTATTGGCCGATGATTCGGGCGCGACACCGTGGTCAATCTCAGCCAAATAGGGGCAAGGGTCGCAGCTCCACCCCATAGGATGCTGACCGGAAACGGGCGCTCCGTAGATAACATCGTAACAACTGTTTGGATTTGCACAGAAGCCACCATCCTGACACTTGCAGTAGTAATAGACTTCGCCGCAGTGTTCAAAATCTCCCAAGACGGCATTTCCTCCACCCGCATTGGGCCGGAGCGGAGGCGCTTCTTTAGTGCGTGAAGAAACTTTGGTGAAATCAAATATCAAATCAGCACCTTCCCCTAGCCGGCCGCCGTTTAGCAGCACCAGGCCCCGTCGCGCATGCGCTTGTCCATACAGCCTGATTTTGGCAGCCACTTCGCGCAGATGGGCGTAGTCAGGGGTGTCATTGCGGCAAATGACTCCGGTTTGGCCAAAGTGAAACGCTTCGATCCCGATATCTATGTAGCGGATAGCCTGCCAATAGTACCACATTTTAGTTTGTGGCTTTGTAATATCCGGAATGATGTTAAGCCCCTGTGTATCTCCCATCATCAGGGCAGGATTGAAAAGGGAGGAGGCCATGATCGTTGTGCCGGGTTCCGGGTTTGAAGCATACCCCCAAAAGGAGGAGCCCTGATATTCCGGGAAAGCCTGTAATACCCGGGCAGGAATCTGCCCTTTTATTGCTCCGGTTTCAGGGTCGTCTGCCTGAGCGCCTACCCCACGGCGCCACGGGAGCTCGAAGGGCTGCCTGTTTATGTTTTCCATAAGCCCGGCCCCGCAAATAATACGTTCATCTACCGTATTATGGATCTTACAAATCCGCTCTTCAGCCTGTGTGAATAAGTCGTTGTAGTGCCAATCAGACCAAAACAGGCTTGTCCGTGCTATGTATTTTGGGGGATAAGCTTCGAGGAGCGTCAGATAGGCCTCAAAGGTCGCATCATCCACCGTTTTAGGCAGGGCAAAGCGTGCCATACAAACCGATCTGGCCAGGTAGGCTTCCAGTTGCTCCTGAGTCATAGTGCCCTGAAAGTCTGCCGTATCAGGTAGAGAAGGGCATTGCCCGGAAACGGTTAGGCTGAATGTGAAAAAAGCAAGAAGGACGAAAGGGCGCATGAGGCATTTTTTCTAAAGTTAAGGTATTTCGTTCGCATTTTTGCCCTGAAACACTTTTGCCTGATGATCATTTAGGAATAAGTATAGTGCAATAAGGCCACCTGTTGCTAAAATACAAAAAAACGACAATGCCCAGTTTGTCTGTTGCCACATTTTCAGGCCCTTAGCCACAAGGAAGAGCAGTGCCCCCGAGTAGGCAAGATGCCTCCATACCCGCCAGGGAACAGAAAGCTTCAGCTCTTTTCGGGCAATAAATAACTCACCGCCTATAATGAATACCTGGGTAACCAGTGTGGCTATGGCCGCCCCCTTTGCTTTCAATACCGGAATCAGAATCAGGTTCAGGGTTAGGTTGATCACTAAACCGATTGCGAAGACATAATTGAGCTGTCGGGTGTGATTGCTGGCAACGAGCAGTGTGCCAAAAACATACGTGCCTGCTACAGCCAGATAGCTGCCACAAAGGTAGAGCAGGATTTGTCCGGAGTAGGCAGAGCCACTTTTGTAAAGGAGCTGCATGATTTCTGTGGGGTAAGCTCCTACGGCAATCAGCAAAATGAGCCCGCTTAATACGATCAGCTTAAAGCTAAAGTGAGCCAGCCCCTCTACCGGGGCTTTTTCTGCCAGCATGCGCGAAAACAGGGGCAAAAGCAAGCTGGCAAAAAGAAACCCGACCATGTTTGCAGCTTCGTAAAGCCGATAGGCTGAGGCATATAACCCGGCTTCCGTTGCCCCGTCCGGCAGCAGCTGCTCAATCATGAGGCCGTCCAGTCGGTAATAGGCTGACATGAGGAAGATGCTCAGGGCATAGGGGGCGCTTTCCCGAAGCAGGTAGCGTAAAAATGCCGGCTTAATGCCTAAACGGAAGCGGGGAAGTCGGCGCGCGACAACACGAAGGGCGATCAGAGCAGTCACGCTAAGAGATGCGGTTTGGGCCCAGACAAACCACTCTATGCGGAAGGAGCCTGGTACCACATTGCCCCAAAGCAGCACACTGCAAATCAGAATGAGCAATAACCGGTCGGTTACCGAAAGCAGGCTGTCCAACCGGTAGCGGCCCAGCCCGGATACATTCGAGCGGAGGTACAGTACGAGCGAAAACAGGATTTGATTAAACGCAATAAAAAGCAGCAGGCTAAAGTGTGGCAGGGTGTAACCGACCCACCAGCCGATGCCTAACACGAGTACCAGATAAAGTAATGACAACAGGCCTTTTAGCACAATCAGGTTAGGAAAGTACTTGACCAGCAAATGCCGGTGCTGCGCAATATTCCGGTTGTTGTAGTTCTGTATCCCAAAATCGTTGACAATTTGGAAGAGGAACGTGAAGTTGAACAGGGCAAAGTACAGCCCGTACTCGCTTTCCGATACTGTATTCTGCACCGTCCGGTCAATGCCAAACAGGTAAAACGGCTTAATCAGCAGGTTGGCCGTCAGCAGGAAAACGATATTGAGGAGGAACTCGCGCTTCATGGGCGCAAGGTAAGGCCTTTTACTCGTACCGCAGCGATTCGATGGGGTCCAAACGGCTGGCTTTCATGGCCGGGTAGAGCCCCGAGAGCAGCCCAACACCGGTACAGGTGATAATGGCAATGATGACCCATGCCCAGGGGAAGAGGAAGCTGCCGCTTGCTATGATGGCCACCACATTGCCCGCCAGTACGCCCAGGAATATCCCGACCAGCCCGCCAATGAGGCTGATGGTCACCGCTTCTGTCAGGAACTGGGTGAGAATGGTGCTGCGCTTGGCCCCGATGGCTTTGGAAATACCGATTTCCCGGGTGCGCTCCGTTACCGAAACCAGCATGATGTTCATCAGGCCGATGGCGGCGCCAATAAGGGTGATCAGCCCAATGCCTACCGCTGCCCAGCGGAAGTAGGTGGTGTTCTCCCGGATGAGTCCGATGAGGCTGTCGCTTTTGGTGATTTCAAAGTCATTGTCCTGAGCCGCTTCCAACCCACGGACATTACGGAAAACGGCTGTAGCATAATCCGTTCCTATGTCAATCTGATTCGCATCATTTACGGCGATCATGAGGTTGTAGTTGGTGCGGCTGCTGCCGTAATAACGCTTGCCGGTCTGTAAGGGGATGAGCACGCGGCGGTCTTCATTGCCGCCCATGCTCGACCCTTTGGACTGCATGGCGCCGACTACTTTGAGCTTGATATTGCCGGCATGCACGTACTGGCCTACGGCTTTCTCGGGCTGCCCTTTGAACAGTTCGTCCACTATTTCAGAACCAATGATGGCAATAAACCCGCCACGGATGGATTCCAGGTAGGTGAAGTTCCGCCCGGCAGCCAGCTCAAACCCTTTGGACTCCAGGTAGTTCTCGTCAATGCCGAAGAGGCCCACATTGGGGTTGGTTTTTTCATCCGCGCGTTTAATGGTGGCAGTACCAGAGCAGGGCAGGGATACGGAAACCCGGGCCGGGAAGTCGTATGCTTCCTTGAAAGCCAGTGCCTGATCGTAGGAGATGGGCTCGCCGACCTTCTCGCGCCTTCCGCCACGGTGTCCCCGTACGCCTTCTCCTCGGGGCTCAATGTCAAAGGTGTTGGCACCAAGATTTGAGAGGTTGTCGCTCAGGGAGTTGATCCCTACGTCAATGGCGGTGAGGATGCCTACGAGGGCCATAATCCCGAAAGCAATGATCATCAGGGTAAGGATGGCACGGAGCCAGTTGGACCGGACGGTGCGCAGGGCAAGGATGATGTTTTCGCGTAAGCTCATGGCGTGGCTTTATGTTTCCAAAATCGAATGTAGGCTTTTTTTGGGGAAGGGTGGAAAAAGTTCGATGAATGGGGGGTGGGAGTCGGCGGTTGGCAGTTGGCAGTCTTGGAGTGGGCAGTGGGGCAGTCTTGCAGTTGGCAGTCTTGGAGTGGGCAGTGGGGCAGTCTTGCAGTGGGGTAGTCGG
>JANSXW010000021.1 GCA_024742755.1 bacterium
CGGCGACAGGCGTAGTGTCTTACACTGTTGAAACTGGTGACTACACAGCAACGAAGAAGATGGTTATCATCAAGTAACCAATTCTTTGAGATATAGCCCGGCGGGCGCTGCTTAGGCGGCGCCCGCAGTGGGGCAGACCGGGAGGCCGGGCATCCGAAAGGGTGCCCGGCCTTTCTGTTTTTAGCAGGCATTAGCCCGTTAAACTAATGATAGAAAGACGGATTTGTATGCAATAAAAAATAATTTGACTTCCTGAAGATAAATAGACCGGATTATGAAAGGAGGTATTGCATAATTGAAATAAATATCCGTTATTTGAACTCGAAAAGACCTACAAAAAGAAAGAAGAGCCTGCATAGACAAAGCTCTGACCCTGTTACACACCCTTATACAACCTACCTTAACATCTTATTGGTATGCACTCCTGGCAACGGCTCGCCCGTATGCCAACACGTAATTTTAGACCCACAGTTTTAGACCCCTTCATAGTTTATTCTTTTTAAGCGATAGGTTCATGACCTCAATACTTAGGTATTTATAGGGGGTTATGCGAATAGTGGCTTGCCTTTTTGATAAAGAGCAGGACTATCGTGTGCGTCCTTATTGTCCATAATTCCATTAACACAAATCGTAATTCTATGAACATTATGACCTTGACAAAACCCTTTATGACCCGGGCCTTTGGCCTGCTCCTTGCAGTGGCACTGCTTACAGGTTGGTCAGGAAACCTTTTTGGGCAATGCCCGATTCCTGCCAATGTGACTGTGGGGTATGATTGCAACGGAGTCGTGACACTTGACTGGGATGGCTCGAACCAGGCGAACAGCTATACGGTAGATATCGAGAATGGTAATCAGCCCGTCGTGGACTTCGTGAATATGACCAACACTCAATTGACAATTGCCGGAGGAACTTTATCACCGGGCATCAACTACAACTATGCAATTACTGCTAACTGTGGGGCGTCAAATGTAGCCTCTGCTACCGGGCAGATTGTTGGGGCGCTCATTCAAAATGCACTACCGGAAATTCAAATCTCTGATGTCGTGAGCCCTGTTTGCGGAGGAGACGACGGCAGTTTCGATGTTGTTGCTAGCGATATCGCGGATGACGGCGCCTCTGATTGTAACGCGGTCTACAATATCGTGGTGCTTGCAAACGGAAGTGAAGCCGCCCGTCAGAATAATGTGGCTTCAGGCGACGTGGTTTCATTCAGCCTTCCTGGCAGCGCAGGGGCGGGTACTACCTATACCGTCACCCTGGAGCTGGTAAGTGAAGGCGACTGTACCTTCAATGCAGACTGTGTGGAAAGCCTTTCTACAGAGGTGACACTTGCAGCTTCTGATAATGAAGCCCCTGAAATAGAAGTAACCGGATCCGGAGGCGTCTCCGTAAATCCCGGGGCTGCTTTTTCCTACAATCCACCGGAAGGAGAGTGCGGCGTACAACTACTATGGTCTGTACTGCCATCCGATAATTGCGAAAGCCCATCTGAACTCAGCTTTGACGTTACGTTGACGAACCCCAATCCGGGAGCAGCACCTACCGTCTCTTTTGAGCAAATAGGGGTCGACGCAGCCTATGTGCTTAATCTTTTTCTCGCTGTGGGTGAAAACACGCTGACCATCACGGCTATCGATGGAAATGGCAATTCAGAAGTGTTGGACTATGTCCTGACAGTGAATGACAACCGTGCCCCTGAAGTTTATGGCCCGGGTAATATGAATGTGGAAATCCCCGCTTGCCAAAACGAAGGCGTACCCGTCAATTGGACAATCGCTGTTGTGGATGACTGCGACACCCAGCCTGATCTGCAGCAGACCGCTGGGGCTGCATCTGGCTCTGTATTGTCCGAAGGCACTTACAATATCAGCTATACCGCAACCGATTACAGCGGGAACGCAACCGTTTACAGCTTTACGGTAACAGTAACGCAGGCTAACAGCCCGCAGCCGATTGTTGATGTTTCAGGTAACGGGCAGTTCCATGTGCCAGCCTGCGAGGCTTCAGCGTTTGTGGTGCTATCCGGTAATATTTACGATTGTGACCTTGCCGCTGGTCAGAGTTTATCCGGATCGGTTGCTGTAAGTGGTGCTCCTTTGACCATTACCTACATTCTCGCCGAAAATGGGTTTGCGTATTTTGAGGCAACCGGCGATCTGGCACCTGGCGATTACTTAATTGACTTCACCTACGAAGGTGTAACCGTAGATCATGCCGTAAGTGTCATACAGGATGCAAATGAGCCAGCTGAAATCACCATGCCCGGTAACCTTAGCTTTTTGGAGCCTATCTGTACAAACGGCGCCAATCTAAGCTTTCAGGTACAGCTCTCTGATGACTGTGATACCGACCTTTCAGGTGCCACCTTTACGCTAAATGGCGCTGCTGCACCTGCGATCGATGCAGTGGCTTCTGACCCGGAGAGTGGGCTGTACGTTTGGAACCTGACTGGTATCCCCGCCGGTGTTTATACCCTGGTAGCCAGCTACACGGATGGTGCGGGGGATACATCCGAAGGCGTATCAGTGCTCACTGTTACGGATCAGCCAGACAATTCGGCACCAATCATCGTCTATCCGTCCCAAAATATCAATGTTGTATTGGACCCCTGCGGGCCTTCTACAGCAGAGGTGAGCTTCCAGGTTTCTGCAATAGACAACTGTGAAGGCGCATTGATGCCCAACGTAACCGTGTCAGGCAGCGCAACCATCGCGCCATCTGCCGGCAATACTTACGTGGTGACTGCGCCTGCAAATGCAGGGCCTTTCACCGTTAGTATCTTCGCGGAAGACGGATCGGGCAACAGCCGTTCCGAAAGCTTTGCGATCAGCGTAACTCAGGCTGCTGCACCTTCAACCAACCTGGCGTGTAATGATAACATCAATGTCACCCTCAATGATAACTGCTCCCGGGTCATCACTGCTGATATGGTACTGGAAGGCAACTTTGGCTGCCTGACAGAAGCAGACTTCAGCATTACCATCGTCAATGACCTCAACCCGTCTAACGGCAATATCGTCGATGGGGACGGCCAGTTCATTTATGACATTTCCGGTCCGGATGTACCCGGATTCGAGAACTGCTGGGGCTATGTGACGGCGGAGGACAAGACTGCTCCGGTTATTATTTGCCCTGACGACACAGGAGAAGCTGTCTTCAGCACTGCTGTTCAGAAGATTCAGGGCGCCCTGGCCACTACGGATGCGCAACTGGAGCTGGCGGACTATTCCTGCTTCCTCGATGCAGCAGGCCCAACGGCTGGATCGCACTATTACGATATCATTGAATTCCAGGTGAGCCAGGACGATATCTACACCATTTACCTGAACACGGCATGGGGTGATGGATTCACGGCTTTATATCAGGGCAGCTTCAATCCGAACAGCCCCTGTGAGAATATCCTGTACGCGGCTGACGACAATATACTGGGCAATGTTGGCCCAATTGGCGGTCTATTCGATCCGCAGGTACGGGTAACCCTCCCGCTCCGGGCGTACGAAACCTACTATGTATTGGTTTCCAGCTTCGGTGCGGATCAGACCGGCGCTTACGAACACACTATCTTTAGCGATGGAAACGGTTTGGTCGGTGTTTGGAATTATACTCAAACCACTCTGCCAGACTGGACCATTCAGTATGATACGACATTCTCTGCTTTGCCAACAACTACGGAAACCCTGACGGCACCGCTGTTCTGTGATGACTTTGATCACATTTACGGTGGCGATGCCGGAAGCGTTGCACAGCAAACGGCATTTATCCAAGGTACTTACGGTTTTGTCGGTGCACCTTCCGCAACGGATAACTGCGACACCAATGTAGGCATAACCGCTACGGATGACTTTGCTGCAAGCGGCGACTGTGGAGATGTTGTCATTACCCGGACCTTCACCGCTACAGACGACAACGGCCGCACGGACAACTGCCAGCAGCAGATTACCTTCCGCAAGCCAACGCTGGACGATGTCAACCTTCCGTCCTTTACCGTTGCGATTGAGTGCGATGAGGACTATCCGACCCTGGCAGACGGAAACCCAAGCCCCGAGCTCACCGGCTATCCATTCATCTTTACGGCTTTTGGAATCTTTGATATTGCGCCCTCCTATTGCAATATCGGTGCGTCTTTTGATGATTTTGCGCCCATAGAAGAGTGCAACGGCCGCTTCAAGTTCCGTCGGGAATGGACCATTTTTGACTGGTGCGATCCGGGCAGCTCAATCATCTTCAATCAGTTTATCAAGGTCGGTGATTTTACGGCTCCCCAGATTTCGTGCCCGGCAGGTACACCATTGGTATACTCCTCCAGCCCGTTCGCCTGTACAGCAGCGTTTGCGGTGCCTATGCCTGCCAATATTTCAGACAACTGCTCAGGTGTGAGTGTGTATACGCAGATCGTTACAGAGGTAGAGGATAGCATCTTTAACCAGTTCGGCCTGTTTGCAGGTATTGAGATTGATACGGTAGTCGTGCGGACTATTGCACCGGGTGCGAGCCGTTTTGTCGGCGGTATTCCATTTGGCAGCCACTACTTCCGTTACGTGGCAGAAGACGACTGTGGCAATGCAACAGAACTGTACTGTCCTTTTGAGGTTGTGGATCAAATTGAGCCTATCGCGATCTGTGATGATCAACTGAATGTAAGCATTGGCGGTGGCAATATCGTGCCCGGGCAGCCTGCCGGCGCTCGTATCTTCGCTCATGATGTAGACGAGGGTTCATGGGATAACTGCGGAGACGTGACCATTCAGGTCTTCCGCAATAACTTCAACCCCATTACGAACACCTGTGGCACCCAAAACAGTGTAGCCGGAGATTACGTTGATTTCTTCTGCTGCGATGTTGGCGTGACCTCTGATGTGACCCTGGTCGTCACCGACCAATACGGGAACCAAAATACCTGCTGGCTGAGCGTGACACCTGAGGACAAGATCAACCCGTTCTGTGATGCCCCTGATAATGTAGTGGTGGATTGTGATGATCTTCCTTATGGATTTGACCCAACCAATGCCGATCAGCTGGAGGACCTCTTCGGTATGGCTACCGGTGCAGACAACTGTGGCATCGCGAGTGTGCAGCAGGTCGCTGCCAATAACAACCTGGATTGTGGCTTTGGCTCCATTACCCGTATTTTCCGGGTTACGGATGTGAACGGCCGCAACAGCACCAATAGCTGTGTACAGGTCATCACCGTTAATGAAGTACACAACTATGAAATCAAGTTCCCAAAGGATGCAGAAGCACAGTGCGGTATTGCTGAGCCGGACAGCGTGACCTACAATGAGATCGGCTGCGACCTGCTTGCCATTTCCAGCTCTGATGAAACCTTCTCTGCCTCTGGCAACGAATGCTACAAAATCTTCCGTACCTGGAAGGTGATCAACTGGTGTCAGTACGATGGCGAGAGCAATCCATACATCGTAGGACGGGATGAGGACTGCAACGGCACACCTGGCGATAAGAGCATATGGCTGCTTGCCCGCCCGAATGGCAAGATTTACTTTGACCAGGACACGGACGAGTCTCCTGACAACAACGTGCCGGGCATCAACTTCTGCGGTACTTCTAATGACTACTACGACTTCGTATACGATGAAACAGGTTTCTACCAGTATACCCAAATCATCAAAGTATACGACGATATCGCTCCGGAGATTTCCTTCAACGCAGCGTCCCCATTCTGCTCACTGGATAATGTGGATTGTGATGCAACCGTGGTCTTCCCATTCACGATTGATGAAGACTGCACACCTAACGATCTGGACATTGATGTATTCCTGAATGCCTTCAATAACGGCACACTTACACCGCTCAACGGTGCACTGTCTGGTGCTTACCCCAACTTCACCATCACCGGAACTTTCCCAATCGGGGCACATTCCTTTGAAGTGCGCGTGAGAGATGGTTGTGGCAATTCTGACCTTGCAGTACTGCCGTTCAGTGTTATTGACTGCAAAGCACCGGCACCCATTTGTATCAACGGTCTTGCCATTGAGCTGATGCCGGTGGATGAGAATGGCGATAACCTGCCTGACCCGGGCGCGGGCATGGCTGAAATCTGGGCTAGCGATTTCATTGCTTCTCCGATTTCAGACTGCTCAGAGCCCATCAAGTACTCTATCAACCGCGCCGGTGAGCCCAATGACCCGGATCAGACCGGCTTGATCCTGACTTGTGACGATGAGGGCACACTGGTGGTGGAAATATGGGCATACGACGCTGCCGGCAATGGCGACTTCTGCGAGACCTACATCCTGGTACAGGACAATATGGGCCTCTGTGGCGATGCCTCACCGATGGCGGCAGGTGCAATCAGCACCGCGCAGGATGAAGCAGTGGAAGACGTTATGGTAAACCTGTCCGGACAAATGTCAGACATGATGATGACTCAGGCAGACGGTTTGTACAGCTTTACCGGACTACAGCCCGGGCTGGACTACACCGTTACGCCGCAGCGTGATGGTGATGACCTCAATGGAGTATCCACCTATGACCTGGTGCTCATCAGCAAGCATATCCTGGGTGTAGATCCACTGGATTCGCCCTATCAGCTGATTGCTGCCGATGTCAACCGCTCCGGTACGGTAACCACGCTGGACCTGATTCAACTCCGCAAGTTGATCCTGTCCATCACCACCTCGTTTACCGACAATACAAGCTGGCGCTTTGTGGAAGCGAGCTACAACTTCCCGAACCCTGCTAACCCATGGGCAGCGCAGTTCCCGGAAGTGATCAACTTCAATGACTTGCCTTTGGGCGGTATCAGCAATGCCGACTTTGTTGCGGTGAAGATTGGTGATGTAAGCGGTGATGCAACGCCTAACAGTTTTGCAGCCATTGACGAGCGCAGCTACGAAGGCCACTTCGCACTGCAAACTAAGGAGCAGCAACTGAAAGCAGGCAATGAATACCGCGTGACCTTTACGGCTGCCGACCTGCAGGACATTGAAGGCTATCAGGCGACTTTGACGCTGAACAGCAAAGTAGCATTGGTCGACATCGTAAGCGGTGTGGCCACAGAAGACCACTTTGGTCTGGTGTATGCTGGCGAGGGCATGATCACTACAAGCTGGAACTGGGCGTCTAATCCGATAGCTATCGGATCAGCAGAGGCGCAGGCAGGCACGGAACTGTTTACACTGGTGCTGCGTGCAGAAAGCGATGTGATGCTGAGCGAAGTCCTGAGCGTTAGTTCAGCCGTTACCAAAGCAGAAGCTTATGGCAAAGACGGCAGCTTCCGGGACGTAGCCATCGAGTTTAGCAACGGTACTGTAGCGGGCGCAGGGTTCGAGCTGTACCAGAACCAGCCAAACCCGTTCCAGGGAGAAACTGTAATTGGTTTCAACCTTCCGGAAGCGGCTCAGGCGACAGTAACGATCAGCGATGTCACCGGAAAAGTGCTGAAGCGCTACCGCCTGGATGGTACCAAGGGCTACAATCAGCTTACCGTCCGCGCTGCTGATCTGGCTGCTGCCGGTGTGGTTTCCTACACAGTTGCTGCCGGACCTTACGCTGCGACCAAGAAGATGGTCATCGTAGAATAATCATAAACAGGAAGCCCCTTCCCGTTTAATCGACCAAGCGGGCATCTGGCAGCTTCATGCCGGGTGCCCGCTTTTTTATTCTCCGGACCCTTTGAAAAATTTAGTACATTAGAGATTCGTTATAGGAATCAGCACTTACAACTTTTGAATCCCTATGAAGCAGTACCTTCTCATTGCCATCAGCTCTTTGCTTAGTGCAGTGCTGGCCGTTCTGGCCTACCGATATATTGACCCCCCTAAAGAAGTAATTATCCGGGAAACCGTTGCGGCCCGCTATACCAATTTCGATCAGATGGATGTGAGCAAGCAGCGTTTGTTCCTGTCCGCTTCGCCTACGGACTTTTCGAGTGCGGCAGAGGCGGTGATACCGGCTGTGGTCAATATCAAAACCATACAGGGCGGCGGCAGCTTCGATCTGTGGGGGAGCTCGGCTGTGGGGTCTGCTTCCGGTTCCGGAGTGATCATTTCCGATGACGGCTATATTGTTACCAACAACCATGTCATTGAAGATAGTGATGAAATTGAAGTGACCCTCAACGATAAACGCGAGTACCGTGCCGAACTGATCGGTACGGATCCTTCGACTGACCTTGCGCTGATCAAGGTCAATGCAAAGGACCTCCCCGCGCTCGAATTTGGCAACTCAGACTCCCTGAGGGTAGGGGAGTGGGTGCTGGCTATTGGCAACCCTTTCAACCTCGAATCCACCGTGACCTCCGGTATTGTGAGTGCCAAGGGGCGCAGCATTGATATTTTGGAAGGGCAGGACCGCATTGAGTCCTTTATTCAAACCGATGCTGCCGTTAATCCAGGCAATAGTGGTGGTGCTCTGGTGAACACCAACGGCGAACTGATTGGCATCAACACCGCCATCATTACCCGCTCTGGCCGGTACGAGGGCTACTCCTTCGCCGTGCCCATCAACCTGGTGCGCAAGGTAGTACGTGACCTTCGGGACTACGGCGTGGTGCAGCGGGGCATCCTTGGCGTATTTATTGACGAAATGACCAACGAGATGGCCAAGCGGCTCAGCCTGGATGCAGTGGAAGGCGTGTACATCAACCGCGTGACGCCGGATAGTGGCGCAGACGATGCAGGCTTGAAAAAGGGCGATGTCATCATCGGCGTGAACGGCGTGAAAACCAAAACACTGCCAGAAATGCAGGAACAACTGGGGCGCTACCGCCCGGGCAACGCCATCAACATCGAGATCATCCGTGATGGCAACCGGCAGGATGTAGAGGTCATCCTCAAGAATAAAAGCAACAGCACCGCGCTTGTCACTGCTAAGAATGAAGACATCTTACTCGACCTGGGCTTCGAGCTTCGGGAGCTGACCCGGGAAGAACAGCGCCGGCTCGATGTGGATGGCGTGAAGGTGATCAGCATCTATCGGGGCAGCCGCGTGGAACGTACCAATATGGACCCCGGCTTCGTCATTACCAAAATCGACAACCGCCCGGTAGACGAGGTAGATGATCTGGTGAATTACCTGGAGCGCGCCTCGGGCAAAATTATGCTGGAAGGCATTTACGAAGGCTACTCCGGGGAATACTACTATGCCTTCCCACTGGATTGACAAGAAAAAACCACTAACCAAATATGGCCAAAATCGACATTGAGAAAAGTAAAAACGAAGACGCAATGAAACTGCTGCTCTCCCGTATGCAGCACCGCCTGGAAAAAATCTACAAAGGCGGCGGAGAGCGGAAAATTGAGAAGCTGCACAAAAAAGGCAAAATGACCGCCCGGGAACGTATCGGGCGGCTCATCGACAAAGACAGCGACTTTCTGGAAATCGGCGCTTTCGCAGGATACGAAATGTACAAGGAACACGGTGGCTGCCCGGCGGGCGGTGTGGTCGTGGGTATAGGCTATGTGAGCGGGCGGCAATGCGTAATCGTTGCGAATGATGCCACCGTTAAAGCCGGTGCATGGTTCCCGATCACCGGCAAGAAAAACCTGCGCGCTCAGGAAATTGCCATGGAGAACCGGCTGCCGATCATCTATCTGGTAGACAGTGCGGGGGTGTACCTGCCAATGCAGGACGAGATTTTCCCGGACAAGGAACACTTTGGGCGCATTTTCCGTAATAACGCCCGCATGTCCAGCATGGGCATTCCGCAAATAGCGGCCATCATGGGGAGCTGTGTGGCAGGCGGGGCTTACCTGCCTATTATGTCCGATGAGGCACTTATCGTGGAAGGCACGGGGTCCATTTTTCTGGCAGGGCCTTACCTCGTCAAAGCCGCGATTGGCGAAGAGGTCGATCAGGAGACCCTGGGCGGCGCAACGACCCAAAGTGAAATTTCCGGCGTGACCGACTACAAAATGCCCGATGACGAAACCTGCCTGGAGACCATCCGCGACCTGGTTGACAAAATCGGGCACTTCCCCAAAGCGGGCTTCGACCGGGCCGAACCCCAACCGCCTAAAGCCGATCCGGAAGAGATTTATAATCTTTTTCCGGAAGGGAACGCGAAGCCCTACAAAACCACCGAAATCCTCAAACGCCTGGTCGACGATTCCAAGCTGACTTACTATAAAAACGGCTACGGGAAGACCATCATTTGCGCCTACGCCCGCATTGACGGCTGGTCGGTAGGCATTGTAGCGAACAACCGGGAAGTGGTCAAAAACAAGAAAGGGGAGATGCAATTTGGAGGAGTCATTTATTCCGACTCCGCCGATAAGGCCGCCCGTTTCATCATGAACTGCAACCAGAAAAAAATACCGCTCGTCTTCCTGCACGATGTGACTGGCTTTATGGTGGGGACACGGTCGGAGCACGGCGGCATCATCAAGGATGGCGCCAAGATGGTCAATGCCGTTTCCAACTCTACCGTGCCAAAGTTCAGCATCGTGATGGGCAACTCCTATGGTGCCGGCAATTACGCGATGTGCGGCAAAGCCTACGATCCGCGCCTCATCGTAGCCTGGCCCAGTGCTAAGATTGCCGTGATGGGTGGCTCACAGGCCGCCAAGGTGCTCATGCAAATACAAGTCGCCTCCATGAAGGCCAAGGGCGAAGCGCCAAGCACTCAGGAACAGGAAGAACTGCTCAACCGCATACAGGCCAGCTACGACGAACAGACCACGCCCTACTACGCCGCTGCCCGGCTGTGGGTGGATGCTATTATCGACCCGCTGGAAACCCGCAAGGTCATTTCCATGGGCATTGAGGCTGCGAGCAATGCAGAAGTAGAGCGCTTCAACCCCGGCGTACTGCAAACCTAAATAGCGGATTGGCTTTTCGCGGCAACCAAAATCTGCTTTGACTGTTCTGAGAGTAGAACGAACAAAGCACAAAATGGAGCGCGAGAATCGGTTAAAACTGTGGCTGAAAAGAGTAGGTGTCGCCGGCTTTCTCTTCTTCCTGATCAAAGGGCTGGTGTGGATTGCTATTTTCGTGGGGCTCGGCAAGTGTGCCATGTAGCAAAATCATTATCTTTGTGCATCTGCTCTTTTCTTTAAATCAATCGATGATGCAACGTTTCGCGCTCTTGTTTCTCGCTTTTCTTAGCCCTTGCGCTTTCCTTTCTGCCCAGGAGATCATTCATTTGGAGAATCCGTCTTTTGAGGATGCACCCCGCCATAGCCGACCACCAAAAGGTTGGAACGATGAGGGCTTTCAGGGGGAATCTCCATCAGATATTCATCCCGCTGGCAACTTTGGTGTTAGTTCACCCGCTTCGCATGGCAGAACCTATGTAGGCATGGTCGTTCGCGATAATGAAACCTGGGAGTGCGTGGGGCAACAACTGGAGCAACCACTTATGGCGGGTGCCTGCTACCGATGGTCTATAGCGCTCATGCAATCACCGTACCTGGTGAGTATTAGCAGGGTAACAGAGATGCGTGTAAATTATATCACACCATGTGTGTTGAGAGTTTGGGCGGGAAAGACAAAAGGAAAGGGAATGGAGTTGCTCACAGAAACCGGGCCTGTAGATCATCAGGTATGGCGGGCGTATGAACTGGAACTACAGCCATCTGACACCTATGACTACCTCTACCTGGAAGCCTATTACTACTACGGAGGCGATGAATTATTATCCCCTTACAACGGCAATATAATGGTCGACCACTGCTCACCAATCGTGCCTTGTGATATTGCAGAGCCGGGTGATGACTTGTACCAGTACGAAAAGTAGTGCGGGGTATTATAAAAAATCGTATTTTGAGTGTGAGCCCCAATCATGTATTGATCATTGCTGCCTATGAAATACCTCTGCTTGCTTTTTTTGCTTTTGCCTCTATGGCTTAACGCCCAGACCAATGGGTCAACCAGCCCGCCTTCCCACCGTCATGGTACGAAAATACCAAGCCACCGCTACAGTCCACCCGCCGGGGCATCCGAGCTGGAACCTGTAAGCACACTATCGGGTTCGTTCAGCAGCGCCTCGGCAGAAGGTTCAGAAAGCACATCGGCCGGAAACAAGCTGGAGGATGTAATGCGCAAACTCGGGCCCGATCTCATCACGCCCCGGCTGACTATTGATGCTAATCTGCTGGACCATTTGTTGAGCCTTCTGGAAACGGAGCAGGACCTGCGGCTGATCCTGGCAGTAGACCACAGTGCCCTGAGTGTAAGATATGCCCTCGTGCATCGGCTGCTGGAGGATCTGGAAGCCTATCCGTCTGTGAAATCCCGTGTAGATATAGAAATGTATGCCCCCATTAGTGACTTCCACACGACCTGGCTTTACCGGCGGGGGCTTGGGCACCTGATGATCCGGCTGGAGCGCCTGTCGCGGTAAGATTGCCTAAAAGTTCCTACCTTTCCGGCGCAGGTCGGCGCTTAATGTCTTTGCACTGGCCATTGAAAAAATAAGAACGAACCGCCAATATGCGATTAATTGCAAAAACACTTGCCGGTTTGGAGCCGGTCCTTGCTCAGGAATTGGAACAACTGGGTGCACAGGCAATAGAGCCTATCAACCGTGCTGTCGCCTTTGAAGGAGACAAAGCACTGCTGTACCGGGCGAATCTGGAACTTCGTACCGCCCTGCGTATTTTACTGCCCGTACACCAGGGCAAGGTCAGGACGGAGGACGAATTGTACCGCCTGGTCCGCACGGTAGACTGGAGCCAATATATGAAGGTGAATGATACCCTGGCCGTGGACGGAGTCACCAACTCGAAGTTTTTCACCCATTCAAAATATGTCGCCTTAAAGACGAAGGACGCCATTGTCGATCAGTTCCGTGAAGCAACCGGCCGCCGGCCCAACGTCAATGTCTATGCGCCCCGGCTGAGGGTGAATGTGCACATTTTCAATGATGAATGCACCATAGCGCTGGACAGTTCCGATGACTCCCTGCACAAACGCGGTTATCGCCTGTCCTCGGTAGAGGCGCCAATCAATGAGGTGCTGGCAGCAGGTATGGTGCTGCTCTCAGGCTGGAATGCGGATCGTCCCTTGCTGGACCCGATGTGTGGTTCCGGCACATTGGTCATTGAAGCCGGGCTGATTGCCACACAGCGGGCTCCGCAGCTCAACCGGGAGCACTTTGGGTTTAAACGCTGGCCCGACTTTGACGAAGCGCTTTGGGCGCAAATCCTGGAAGCGGCGAAACAGCGTGTCCGCAAATCGCCGGTGCCTATCCTCGGTTCTGATAAGGATTTCAAAGCCATGCGGCTAACTGAGCAAAATGCAATGGCTGCCGGGCTGGAAGATACGATTACAGTACAACGGAAGAAATTTGAAAAACTGGAGCCGGAAGTAGAAGCGGGCATGATTATAATGAACCCGCCCTACGATGAGCGCTTGTCAGAGGCTGATATTGGTGCCTTTTATGAGATGATCGGTGACCAACTTAAGCAACGCTTTACGGGCTTTGATGCCTGGATCATTTCATCCAGTACAGATGGATTTAAGCGGTTGGGCCTGAAGTCTTCTCAGAAGATACCTTTGTTTAACGGAGCCCTGGAGTGCCGGTTTGTAAAATATGAATTGTATGCCGGGACACGAAAAGGAGAGTAGCCTGATAGGATTAATATGGAATTTTTGTTTTATATTTATCCTGTCAGTAGCTCTAAATACCTATTCTGCTACTGCTCAAAACCTCAGTATAAAGGCACAAAGTAGCGCTCCGGAGCTACAGCTTGCTGTTGAAAAAGGGGAAGTTCTTGCATTTGGCCGTGCGATTTTCCCCCTAAGCTATTGGTTAGCTGCATCAGCACCTCTGCCTGCCAAAAAAAAGCTTCCATACCAACAATCGGTTATCAAAACAGATCCTGCACACGCTTACAAACACCTGGGGGTGATTTGCAAGTGGGAATATCGCTTAGAGCAGGCTGTTCAGTTTCCGGTTAAGTTCAGATTGGGGGAGTACCACTATGTGCAGAAGCTGGAAGGCAAAAGCCTGCACAACGATTTTCTCCCCTAAGGAACGGGCAAATAATAGGTTTTCGATCAATGGCGGCATAATAGCAAGACAGCATCGAAAAGTTATTATTTAACCGTGCCTAAAATAGCATCATGTCCTAAAGCCCAACGCAAAGATGAACCAGGCTCATCAATCAAGGTTTCTGAGTGAACAAGCTAAACGCTCCCGTTGGTATGGCGCGGTGACGGCAGTGCTGGCCTTTGTGGTCCTACCATTTTTTTACTATACAGACCGAACTGAGCTGGGGCTGGAAGGCACCCTCCTTTGGCGTGGTATCGGTGCGGTTGCCGCAGCCTTTTTCCTTATTAGTTTAATCTTCAAACCTTCTCCCCGGCAATTAAATGCTTTTCATGGTATTACGCTGACAGCTTACCTGGTTATGATGTTGGGTATTGCTGGTTTGGTATTTACCAATTCCGGATATGGGGTACAGGAATATTTTGCCGTTACAACCGGGACGCTAACGATCCTGGTCATTAATACCCTGGTTGCTCAGGGTGCCCGCCCTATCCTCATGTGGACTACGGGCATCCTGACTGTTGCTTTCATGCTGGGCATTTTTATGGGAGAAATAGAAAATATGGGGTGGGCAGCATCTATTTTGATTTTGGCGGTATTTTCTATTTTGGTGCTCCGTGGGCAACACCGTCAGGAAAGAGAAAAAGCTACCTACTTGTATACGCTGGAAGAAAAGGAAGCCCGGATTGCGAAACAGCGGGAAGAGCTGGAAGAAGTAAATGCCAATCTGGTAGGCTTCAACTTTGCCATTACCCATGACCTGAAAGGCGCGCTGCGGCGTGCACAATCCTTTGCACAGTTGGTCGAGCGAAGATTGCCCGCTGAAGCGAAGGCGGAAGTAGGGGATTTGTTTGAGATGATTAAACAGAACCACGATAAGATTCAGGAAATCATCGAAGGCCTCACCTTGTTGAATAGAATAGGGAAAACAAATCTTGAGCAGGAAGTTGTTGACCTGGACGAAGTTTCAATTAAAGTATGGAAGGAGCTGGAGTCTGATTTTGCCGTAGGCCGGAAAATCGAATACAGAAAAGGCAAACTGGGGAAAGTGGCCGGGGACGAAGGCCTGATCTGGCATATCTTTCATAACCTGCTTTCCAATGCGGTGAAGTATTCCGAAAAAGAGGAATCATCCAATATTGAAGTGGGGACTTATCAGGACAGGGGCGAACAAATTGTGTTCGTCAAAGACAACGGGGCGGGCTTCCCTGCACAGTTCGCCAATGAACTGGGGCGCCCCTTCAAGCGGTTGCATTCTGCTCATGAGTTTGAGGGCACCGGCATCGGGCTGGCCATCGTAAAGCAAATTGTCGAACTGCACGGCGGCCGCTTCTGGGGAGAAGGGCAGGAAGGGGAAGGGGCTACCTTTTATTTTTCCTTTCCGGCAAATGACCCTGTAGAATCAGCTTAAGAGGTGCTAACATAGCATCTCTAAAACAATTGAAATAAGTCCTGCACACCTGGTGTGCGGGGCACTGTAAACCCTTCGCCAAAATCGAATCCTGCCGGACGGCCATAAGTAGCGGCTTTGGCTTTCAGGAAGTCCATAAAGCTTTTGGAGGAAATTGGCGAGCTCAGTTCCTGTTCGTATTCTTTAGCCTCTGGTACGTAAAACTGAGACCGGAAAGCCTTCACCAAATCCAGCTTCCGCTCTATGTAATCCGAAATATCGACCACAAAGTCTGGTTTTAAGTTGAAGTCCTGTATGTAATGGTAGACTGCCTTTGGCCGCCACCGTTCATGCGGGTTGCCCTCTGCGTCATGGGTTGGTATTTTCACCAGCCCTGAGTAGAAACAGGCATCGGCTGTCAGCTTGGCCGCCCGCCCATGATCGGGGTGCCGGTCGTCTACCGCATTACAGAGTACGATTTCCGGCTGATGCTCCCGTATGATGGCGATGATCTTTTTGAGGTTGTCCGGATTATAGGAAAAGAACCCGTCTTCCATTTCCAGGTTTTTCCTGAAAGCTGCGCCCAGTAACCTGGCGGCATCTGCCGCTTCCTGATCCCTGATTTCAGCAGTGCCCCGGGTGCCCAGTTCCCCACGGGTGAGGTCGAGCAGGCCCACTGTTTTGCCCTGATCCATATGCCGCAGCAGGGTGCCGCTGCAACTCAGTTCTACATCATCAGGGTGTACGCCAATAGCCAGAATATCTACTTTCATGCGGAAGGGATAAAGTGCATTTTGATTGAATGAAAATACAGTGCCAGGACGGGGAACACCAGTTTCTGCTTAGTGTTCAGCATCCAATCAGGCAAATTTGATCAGTTTAGGTTGCTCAGCAACTTGTTTGGCGATCGGAAAGTCCTGCCGGTAGACATTGCCGAGCTGATCGAGGTAGGTAAGCTCAACGATAAAGTCCTTATTGATTTTTTTCTGCCCCGTCGCTTCCAGCAGGATGCGGTAGGAGTCACCGGTGTTAATCTCATGCCCGGCGATATTGTTCTTGACCTGTATGTGCCCCTTCCCTTTAATGGACAACGTACTCAGCCGGGCAAGCTGCCCATGGTTGTGCACCTTGAAGTATGCATCTCTGCCCATTGGCGAGAGCTGGAATGCGCTGATGGTCAGGTTGGGTGCGATAGCTTTGGCTTTACGCTTCCTGCGCCGCCGGCCGCCGGACAGAGAGAGGAGCAGAATAAAGATAATAAGCCCACCTCCTCCGATACCCCATTCCATAGGTCCGGTAGAAGCCAGATAGTCCGTAGCTGTTTCCAGCCATTGTTCCAGGTTGATGTCTTCCATATTGATGTTCCAAATTACGTGAGGGCGTAATTACCAGCATAACGCGAAGGTAGCCCAAAGTTACAAAATACACCGGCATGGACCGGACAACTAAATAGGAGGGGGGCTGTTTTTCACAAAAGAAGACCAATATAATTGATATGTTCACAGGAATAATCGAAGCCTCAGGAGAAGTCCGGGAGATCAAGCAGGAAGGTACAAACATACATTTTACCATCGCCAGCCCTATTTCTGGCGCCCTAAAGATTGATCAGAGCGTGGCGCACAATGGCACCTGCCTTACCGTAGTGAAGTTGGGCAAAGGCACCCACACCGTCACCGCAATTGAAGAAACCCTAAAGCGGACCAACCTGGGCGACTGGTCTGTGGGCAGCCTGGTTAATCTGGAAAGAGCCATGAAAGCCGATGCTCGCCTTGATGGCCACATGGTGCAGGGGCACGTGGATGCTACGGCTGTTTGCACTGAGGTGGAAACCCGGGACGGCAGCTGGTATTACCGGTTCAAATATCAGCCCACGGAGGAGCACCTCCTGGTAGATAAAGGTTCCATCTGTATTAACGGTGTCAGCCTTACGGTGGTGGAGCCGGTGGAGGACCGCTTTTCGGTCGCGATCATTCCCTACACCTATGAGCATACCAATTTTAAGGACCTGGAAGCGGGCGACCGGGTCAACCTGGAGTTTGACATCATCGGGAAGTACATTGCCCGCTATGCGCACCTGTACGCTCAAAAAGTCTAAAATCCCGCCGGGCCACCAACATTCCGAAATTGTGGATGTTAACCGCCCGGACTTAAAGTTGATAATATGCGTATTGGAATCATCGGTGCAGGTATTGCCGGGCTGGCCAGTGCCGTCCGGATGGCTGTGCGGGGGCATGAGGTGGAAGTCTTCGAAGCCAATGACTATCCCGGAGGCAAGCTGTCGCAATTTGACCTGCAGGGCTACCGCTTTGATGCCGGGCCCTCCCTCTTCACCATGCCGCAGTACGTAGACGACCTCTTCCGGTTGGCCGGAGAAGCGCCTATGGAGCATTTTCAATACGACCGGCTGGATACCGTTTGCCACTACTTTTGGGAAGATGGCACCCGCCTGAATGCCTACGCCGACCCTGCTGCCTTTGGTAAAGAGGTGGAAGAGAAGCTGGGCGTACCGGCGGAGCGGGTGCACGAGGCACTATCCGACAGTGCTTACAAATACGAGCTCACCGGGCGGATCTTCCTTGAGAAGTCGCTTCACCGGCTGTCTACCTGGACCAATGCCAAAGTGCTTAAAGCCATGCTGAAAATTCCTGGCCTGGACTTGTTCACAAGCATGAACCAGGTGAATGAGCGTTTGCTGAAGGAGCCCAAACTGGTGCAACTGTTCAACCGTTTTGCCACTTACAACGGCTCCAACCCCTACAAGGCGCCCGGGCTGCTGAGCATCATTCCGCACTTTGAGCATAAGATTGGGGCCTATTTCCCGAGAGGGGGGATGCATGCCATCACACAGGCCATCTACGACCTGGCGGTGCGCAAAGGCGTGACCTTTCACATGGGGCAACCGGTTGACCGTATACTGGTGGAAAATGGCAGGGCGGCCGGGCTGCAGGTGGGAGCTGCACAGCACCATTTCGACCGCATCATCAGCAATATGGATGTTTTCTTCACGTACAAGAAGTTGCTCCCGGATGCCAGGCACCCACAGCTCACACTGAAGCAGCAAAAGTCGACCTCTGCCCTGATTTTTTACTGGGGCATCCGGCATAGTTTTGAGGAGCTCGGGTTGCACAATATCTTCTTCAGTGAGGACTACAAGCAGGAGTTTGCCCTGCTGGAAGCCGGGGAGGTGTACGAAGATCCCACGGTTTACGTCAACATTTCCAGCAAGTGCGAGCCGGGCGATGCCCCGGAGGGCCACGAAAACTGGTTTACCATGATTAATGTGCCTTACGACAGCGGACAGGATTGGGATGCCATTATAGACCGGGCCCGGGAGCAGGTCATCGAAAAGGTAGGGCGGATGCTTGGGGTGGATTTGAAATCCCTGATCGTGTGTGAGGATATTCTGGACCCGAGGAGTATTGAGTCTAAAACCCGTTCTCACCTGGGCGCGCTCTATGGCACGAGTTCCAACAACCGGATGGCTGCCTTCATGCGGCATGCCAACTTTTCCAATCGCATAAAAGGGTTGTACTTTTGCGGCGGCAGTGTACACCCCGGCGGCGGTATTCCGCTCTGCCTGCTTTCTGCTAAAATCGTGGAGGATGTAATGGAAGCTGCCTGAGCAATCCCTGAAAAATGAAGATTAATCCATGACAAGTAAATCTCTGGAAGCCCCTAACTGGAAGTTCCTTGGCCTGCAATCGGCAGATTTGTCGATTGCGGTGCTGTCGGTTTTATACCTGGTCGGTATTGTAGGTATTTTGCTGCCTGTCCATCCGGACTTTATCCTGCTCACGCCCCTCAACCTGCTGGTTTCGGTGGGGCTGGTGCTGTGGCATCACGGCGAGTGGCAGCGGAAGACGATACTATACCTCCTGATTGCCTACCTGGCAGGCTTTGGGGCAGAGTTGTTTGGTGTGCAGACCGGGCTGCTGTTTGGCGATTACGCCTATGGTCGGGTGCTTGGGCCTAAGATTTGGGGCACGCCCCTCATGATTGGCGTGAACTGGCTCATGCTCGGCTACTGCGCCGGCATCCTGAGCAATACACTGCTTGGGCAGCGCAGCTTCTGGCTTCGGGGCACGCTGGCCGCATTGATGATGGTTGGCCTGGATGTGATGATAGAGCCGGTGGCAATGGCCTACGGGTTCTGGTCCTGGGAGGGCGATGTGGTGCCTCTGCAAAATTACCTCGGCTGGCTGGCCGTGGCATGGCCCCTGGAACTGCTCTTTGCCTACTGGCACCCCGGGCGGCGCAACAAAGTGGCTGTGGCGTTGTTTTGCCTACAAATCATCTTTTTTGCAGCCCTGCTGATTTTTTAAACTTCAATCGTTAGGACACAAATGAATGTACTCCTTTATTCACTGATCACCCTGGCAGCCGTAATTGGTATGGAGTTTATGGCCTGGTTTGCGCACAAGTACATTATGCATGGCTTTCTGTGGAACTGGCACGAAGACCACCATAAGCCTCACCACGAAAAGGACGGTTTTTTTGAAAAGAACGACCTGTTCTTCCTGGTTTTTGCCATTCCAAGCGCGATTTCCTACATCGTTGGCTTAGCCGTACCGGGTTATTTCTGGCTGCTGTTTGTCGGCATCGGGATCTCTATTTACGGTATGATTTATTTCCTGATTCACGATGTATACATTCATCAGCGTTTTAAGTGGTTCCGGCAGCTCGACAGCAAGTATTCCCGGGCCATCCTGCGGGCGCACGGTGCTCACCACGCCAAGCGCGAAAAAGAAGACGGAGAGTCTTTCGGACTGCTGATCGTCAATCCAAAGTACTTCCGAAAACGTAGCGCGTGGGCAAAAGAAGAAGCCAAAGCAGGTTAAACCTGCCATCAGGATTAGCATCTGTGCCGCAGTATTGGTATTTTTGGAAGACAAGACCTCAAAACTGTGGGAAATAAATACTTAGCCAAGGTTAACCAATCGCTCAGCGAGCCTGTCCCGGAACATACCAATATGGATGACAACCTCCGGGCTATACTCAAAGTGGTCCGTCCGCTCAGCGAAGACTTGCGTGAAGAGAAGTTCTATTTGAACAAGCCCTGGCTGGAGTTCAGGGACGATGAAAACTTCCACGATGCCATCCTTCACTTTTTTAATGAGGAAAACGAGTACCTGAGGTCCACCAATGGCGATGTAGAAGCCGGGGAGTGGCGCTACCTGAGCAGCTCCAACAAGCTTATGATCAGTTTAGATGAAGAAGAACCTTCAGAACTGTACGACCTCGCTTTCCTGGACCCGGAGTTCTTCATTTTATCCAAGCACGGCGACAACAAGAAGCTTGGGCGCCCTGAGTACCTGGTCTTGCTGCACGAGCGCGTCGGGAAAAATCTTGTCTGGCGGGAAGCGATGGAGAAGCTGTTCAACAAATACCGCAACAACAATAGCTTTCTGATAACCTTCACCCTCATCGTTCTGGCATTAATTGCCCTCGTGGTACTGTTGTCTTATTAGTATAGTGTGGCTGGCGGTTTTGCGCGCACTTGCTGTCCGGTCGTTAACGCCATCTAATAGCAGCCGCCCCTGACCGGCAAACGAAACAGAAAGCGCCCACTTCACGATGATTCGCGAAGTGGGCGCTTTAATATGTAACTTTAGGGTTTAACTTAACCCTGCAGAGCTTTCTTCATCGTCTCACCGATAGTGGCAGGAGACTTCACGACGTGCAGGCCGCATTCCTCCATGATTTTCATCTTGGCTTCTGCGGTATCCTCTGCACCGCCAATGATGGCACCGGCGTGGCCCATCGTACGGCCTTTGGGAGCCGTTTGGCCGGCAATAAAGCCAACTACAGGCTTCGTGCCATGCTCTTTGATGTAGCGTGCTGCTTCAGCTTCCATGCCTCCGCCAATTTCACCAATCATGATGATGCCATCGGTGTCAGGGTCGTTCATCAGCAACTCTACTGCTTCCTTAGTGGTGGTGCCTACGATAGGGTCGCCACCGATACCGATGCAGGTAGATTGGCCCATGCCAGCCTTGGTCACCTGATCAACGGCCTCGTAAGTCAGAGTGCCTGAACGGGAGACAATGCCAATACGCCCCGGGTTGTGGATGAAGCCCGGCATGATGCCGCATTTTGCTTCGCCCGGTGTGATCACGCCCGGACAGTTGGGCCCGATAAGGCGGCAGTCGCGGTCTTCGATGTAGGCCTTGACCTTAACCATGTCCTGTACAGGAATACCTTCCGTAATACAGATGATCACCTTAATGCCGGCATCAGCTGCTTCCATGATCGCGTCTCCTGCAAAAGCGGGTGGCACGAAAATGATAGAAGTATCTGCGCCTGCATCCTTAACGGCATCTGCAACAGTATTGAAAACCGGCTTTCCAAGGTGCTCCTGACCGCCCTTTCCCGGCGTTACGCCCCCTACGAGGTTGGTGCCATACTCGATCATTTGCTCGGCATGGAACGAGCCTTCCTTCCCGGTAAAGCCCTGCACAATGATCTTAGAATCCTTATTGACAAGAACTGACATAACTATGGTTTTATCGATTGTTGTTGATCTTAATCTTCAATTTCCTCAATGATGAATACATCTTCGTCCCGCTTTTTCATGTAATACTGCTCGCGGGCAAATTTTTCTTTATTGACTTCCAAATCCAGGCGTTCCTGTTTGGCTTCCTCTATTTTCTCTTCGTACATCGCTTTGTCGCGGTGCATCTTATTGACGGTGCGCTGCAACTTGATTTGGGTCAGCACGCCGTGATTGTCAAAGAATACCATCCAGCCCAGGAACAGCGCCAGTGTAACAAAGTATTTGTTCCTCACGGGCGCAGGCAGTTGCTCCAACAGGGGCTGTAGCGGGTTGCTTATTTTTGCCATGACAATCGGTTTATAAAGTTAGTGGGCCTGACGAACATACGAAGATGAAGGCAGACCCACTAATTATCTCAGAAAAAAGAGGGCTTGACCCGGCACAACAGTTACTTCTTCAAAATAGAAGTGCCCGGGTAGTACGCCTGATCGCCCAACTCCTCCTCAATGCGGATGAGCTGATTGTACTTCGCGATCCGGTCAGAGCGGGAAGCGGATCCGGTCTTGATTTGCCCGGTGTTCAGCGCTACCGCCAGGTCAGCAATGGTCGTATCTTCGGTCTCGCCGGAGCGGTGGCTCATGACACTTGTCATAGAGTGGCGGGTGGCCAGGTTCACCGCTTCAACGGTCTCCGTCAGGGAGCCAATCTGATTGACTTTAATGAGGATGGAGTTGGCTGCGCTTTCGTCAATACCACGCTGCAGGCGCTCCACGTTGGTCACGAAGAGGTCATCACCCACGAGCTGTGTGCGGTCGCCGATAGCCGCATTTAGGGCTTTCCAGCCTGCCCAGTCGTCTTCATCCAGGCCATCCTCAATGGAGAAGATCGGGTACTTGTCGACCCACTGTTTCCAGTAGTCCACCATTTCAGCGCTGCTCAGCTTATCGCCGGTAGACTGATGGAAGTGGTATACTTTCTCATCGGCATTGTAAAACTCAGAAGCGGCGGCGTCCATTGCGATGTAGATTTCTTCGCCCGGCTTATAGCCTGCCTTCTCAATCGCGGTCAGGACCGTTTCAATGGCTTCCTGATTCGACTTGATATTTGGTGCAAAGCCACCTTCATCTCCTACGTTGGTAGAGTAGCCTTTGTCTTTGAGTACATTCTTGAGGTGATGGAAGATTTCCACGCCCATGCGCAAGCCTTCGGAGAAAGTGCTTGCCCCAACCGGCATGATCATGAATTCCTGGAAGTCGATGCTGTTGTCGGCATGCGAGCCACCATTCAGGATGTTCATCATCGGTACGGGAAGGACGTGCGCATTCACACCACCAAGGTAGCGGTAAAGCGGCTGTACAGTCGCCTCCGCTGCTGCTTTGGCGCAAGCCAGAGAGACGGCCAGGATTGCATTGGCACCAAGCTTACCCTTGTTTTTTGTGCCGTCAATTTCCAGCATCAGCATGTCAATATAGCGCTGATCCGTCACGTCAACACCAACGAGCTCTTCCAGGATGACTTCGCGGATGTTTTCTACGGCCTTCGTCACGCCCTTGCCCAGGTAACGGCTTTTGTCGCCATCGCGAAGCTCTACCGCTTCATGCTTGCCCGTAGAAGCACCTGAAGGTACCGCTGCACGGCCCAGAAAACCATCTTCCGTAATGACTTCTGCCTCTACAGTCGGATTGCCACGGGAGTCCAGAATCTGTCGGGCTGCAATATCAAGGATAATACTCATGTTGGTTGGTTTTAATTCTCTATATTCTGTTAAGCACCTAAAAATAGGTGTAGGTTCGCTATCCTGCGGTATTTGCAGGATTAACTTTCCATTAATTTCACGAAATCGTCGAAGAGGTAGCGGGCATCGTGCGGGCCGGGGGACGCTTCGGGGTGATACTGTACCGAAAATGCCTTCTTGCCACGGATGCGCATGCCCTCAATCGTGTCGTCGTTGAGGTTGATGTGGGTGATTTCCACTTTTTCGGCATTCGCCTGCAGGGCTTCCGGAGATACGCCGAAGCCATGGTTTTGGCTGGTGATCTCACACTTGCCGGTTGCCAGGTTTTTGACCGGATGGTTGATACCCCGGTGCCCGTGGTGCATCTTGTAGGTCGGAATGTCTACCGCCAGTGCCAGAATCTGATGGCCCAGGCAGATGCCGAACAGGGGTTTGTCTTCTTCCAGTATGGCTTTGGCATTCTGAACCGCATAGTCCATAGGTGCCGGGTCGCCCGGGCCATTGGACATAAAGTAGCCGTCTGGCCCCCACGCACGGATTTCCTCCAATGGTGTTTTGGCCGGGAAGATTCTCATATAGCAGTTCCGTTCTGCAAAGCTGTTGAGGATGTTCTGCTTAATGCCGAAATCCATCACCGCAACTTTGTACTTTGCATGTGGGTCGCCAAAGGTGTAAATTTCCTTAGTACTGACCTTTGAAGCCAGCTCCAGCCCATCCATGGAAGGCACCTCAGCCAGTTGTTGCTCCAGCAGGTTCAGGTCTGTGGTTTCGGAAGATATAATGGCGTTCATTGCTCCCTTGCTGCGGATATGCCGCACGATGGCCCGGGTGTCCACACTGCAAATCCCGACCAGGTTTTCCTCTTCGAAGTAGTCCTGTATGGACTGATCAGCGATGGGGCGGTGGTATTCGTTGGTGTAGTTTTTGCAGATCAGGCCATTGATCTTTATGCTGTAAGACTCCGATTCGGTACGCTTGGTGCCGTAATTGCCGATATGGGCATTTGTCATTACCATGAGCTGACCGTAGTAGGATGGATCGGTGAAGATCTCCTGATAGCCAGTCATACCAGTATTGAAACAAATTTCTCCGGTGGTGGTGCCAATTTTTCCGGCGGAAAGGCCGTGGAAGACGGTCCCATCTTCTAACAATAAAACGGCGGGAACTTGCTGAATGTCGCTCATTAACTTGAGGAATTTCGCGCAAAGATAAGGCACCGGGGGCTAATGGCAAAGCGAGACTGGCTATAAACCAGGGGCGGGGCACCACAAACTGCGACGCCCCGCCATCATGCCGGTGCTAGGGTAGGCTGCGTTACTCAGAAATGACGCGGAACTCCGTGCGCCGGTTTTTCTGATGGTCGGCCTCAGAGCAGGTGACTCCGTCCTTACAGCCATTAACCAGGCGGGTTTCTCCATAGCCTTTGGCTACAAGACGGCTGCGGGAGATGCCTTTGCCTGCGAGGTAGTCTACCACAGCTTGTGCCCGGCTTTGAGAAAGCGACAGGTTGCTGCTGGCGGAGCCTCGTGAGTCTGTATGCGAGTTGATTTCAATTTTGATGAGCGGCTTGGCCTGCATAAGCGCCAGCAGTTTTTCGTCAATGATACGGCGGGAATCGCTGGTCAGGCGTGCGCTGCCCAGTTCGTAAAATACGGGCAGTACGTTTAGGCTTGTCAGCTCGCAGTCGATTTCTTCCCAAACAGAAATCCCTCCAGCTTTCTTAAGCACCCGGCGCGTCTCAGTAACATAAACAGGGTCAACCTTAACTTCACGTACGGTCTCATCCTTCACCAGCACTTGCTTGGTAATGGTACGGTACTCCGCAGGGATTTCCACCTCCTCAACACGTGCTGCACTGACCAGCTCCTGCTTGGTAATGGTGATGGTATTGCCGCCTTTTCGGGCTGCGGTGTAGCTGGCATCCGCCGTTAGAGTCTCTATAGCTACTGTTGCGGTTTGGGCTGGGTGTTCCACATAGCACAGTACCATACAGTCTCTGGGGTCTTCCGACTGGCAGTTGCTCATCGCGCGCTGATACTCATAGCTGGAGTAAGCGGCCTGAGTCTCTACTTCCTTCGTGCCTGGTGCAAAAGCAGCAGCTTTAACGGTGACTTCATTGTAGGCATCCTCTACCTGCACCTGCTCTGTTACGGTTTTGAATTCCGCAGGCACATAGACATACTTCTTCGTTGCAGGCTTAATAAGGATGCGCTCCTCCACTGTTTTGTACTCAGCAGGGACAACCTCCAGCTGGGTATACCCGGGGCGCTTCAGCACCTGCACCTCTTCCGTGCCCCATTCGTCAGGGCTTACGCAGCGCACATAGCATTTGCCAGGTTCCGGATTGGGCGGCAGGCCTGTGTCCTGAGCAGAAACGCTCGCTGAGATCATCACAGCAAAAGCCAGAATCATTAGTTTTCTCATGTTTGTTCGAAATAGTTTTAGTGAATGAAAAATGAATGCAATGTTAAAATTGGGCATAAATACCCTGCCGATACTGCCACAACTGGAGGTAGTATCGCAAATTCGTTTGTGCAAAAATTGGATGGTAACTAGCAGCAACAGCGTATGGACAGAACCGGAAATGAATGCTTAGCACAAAGCCCGCAGCTCTTCAAGGTTGAATATACGTCGAAGCCGTTTGTGTGTTTTTCGGGTGTTGGGAAAGGTGCTGGAAACCCGATTAGGTACAAATGCGATTTTGAGACGCAAGTTTAACCTGAAAGTATCAGATACGGAGAGAAAAACATGCTAAAAAGATGTAGTACGGGAAAAGCCACATAAAATTAATCTTTACTTTACAGCTCATCAGCACTTCATTTCAGGCAATGAAAAGATCTTTTGTACCTTTTGGATTATTGCTGTCTTCTCTGTTTGCGCTGTTATTGAGCACCTGCACTGCCGGCAAGGCAGGTCAGGGACAGAGGGAACAGGCTGTGCCGGATCGGCTGGCCAGGTTGGAGTTACTGGACTTAAACGGCGCAAAGGTGCCCTGGGAGAAATTTGCCGGACGCTCTTTATTCCTCAATTTTTGGGCTACCTGGTGCGCCCCCTGTGTAGCTGAAATGGGTACAATTGAACAGCTCCATCGCGAATACGGCGATGCAGTAACATTTGTAGCATTGAGCAATGAAGCTCCTGAAAAAATCCGGGCGTTTCAGGAAGGGCGTTCACTGTCCTTTTCATTCCTGCAACTTCAGGGGGAATACATTGATGCTTTTGTGGTCAAGCTGCCGACTACTCTGCTCATTGGCCCCGACGGGCATATTGTTGCCGAAGAAGAAGGCAGCCGGAACTGGTCCTCCCCTGAAATGAGACAGCTCATGGAGCAATTGCAGCCCTAAGACTATGTTTGGAGCGGGTTCGTCATGAAAATCAAGGAATTGTGCCCGCCTGCTGTGCCAGCATGGCCGGCAGGGTTCTGGCTAAATCTTTTTTAGCGCGTTTGGCGGGTGTTTACATCCAGACATTTATCGTCAGGGCCAAATAAGCTAAAAAAGATGACGCCAGAGCCTGCCCCGCATTTCAGCGGGGTTCATAAGTCCTTGGTTTGCAATAGGAGTAAGCTCCAAACATAGTCTAAGGCTTGCTCCTGCCTGAGTGATTTATTCCCGGTCCACCAATGCCCGGAATAGCCGCTCGTTTTCCTCCGGCGTTCCCACTGTGATTCGCAGGCAGCCCTCGCACAAGGCCACCCGGGAGCGGTCCCGAACGATGATGCCCCGGTCTACGAGGTAGTTGTAAGTGCTGGCCGGGTCCTCCACTTTGACAAGCAGGAAGTTGGCATCAGAAGGGTAGATGCGCTCTACGAAAGGCAGTCCGCCCAGGTACTGCTGCAGCAAAGTGCGCTGGCCAAGCAGTTGCTGCACTTGTGCTACCTGTGCTTCCTGTCCGTCCAATGCTTTTAAGGCCGCCTCCTGAGTCAGTTGGTTGATGTTGTAAGGGGGCTTCACCTTATTGAAGTACCCAATGATTTCTTCTGATGCAAACGCCATGCCCAACCGTATGCCCGCCATGCCCCAGGCCTTGGAAAAGGTTTGCAGGACAACGAGATTAGGGTGCTCCGGCAGCAGGCGGATGGCGCTTTCCTGAGCAGAGAAATCAATGTAAGCTTCATCCACTACCACAATGCCCGGGAAGCCTTTTGCAAGCTCCCGGATCAGTTCGGGGCGGATGCTGTTGCCGGTCGGGTTGTTGGGGCTGCAGATGAATAGCAGTTTGGAATGAGCATCGGCAGCAGCCAGCACGGCATCGGTATCCGGTTGGAAAAGGCCGGGCTGCAGCGGGATTTCCTTCACCGCCACATCGGAAATATCAGCGGATACCCGGTACATGCCGTAGGTAGGGGGCAGGGTGATGATGTGGTCGGCCCCGGGCTCGCAAAAAATACGGAGCAGCAGGTCAATCGCTTCGTCGCTGCCATTGCCCAGGAAGATGTGCTCCTGGGCAATGCCTTTGAGTGAACTGATGGCCTGTTTGAGCTTCCACTGCAAAGGGTCCGGATAGCGGTTGTAGCCGGTGTCATACGGGCTCTCGTTGGCATCCAAAAAGACCTCGGCTTTCCCTTTGAATTCCGAACGGGCAGAGGAGTAGGGGGTGAGGCGGCGGATGTTGGGGCGGACTAGGTTTTGTATCATAGGAACTTTTGTTGTATTTTGATTTGTTCTTAAAGAAAAACTGATGACTGTAAAAACAGATCGGCTTCAACTAATCGCTTTGATCGCATCGACAGAGGATGAGCAACTTATTGCTGAACTGAAAGAAACTGCTGAGCGCTGAAAGGTCTTGCAATATTTCAGTGAACCTATCCGCGACTACGTTTCTGTGGATGAACTCGCTCAGGAACAAAGTTACGACCTGCAAAAGGCGCTTTCCACCCGGGGTGCTTTGGATATTGATATAGCAGAGTATTCTGAATTGTTAAGACTACTGGAAGAATGATATTATTGTTTGATACGAATATCATTCTTGATTTTCCCCTCCAACCGCACCGCCACCGCCCTGGCATGCGCCATCAGTTCCTCCGCCTCTGCCATGCGCTGTACCGCCGGCCCCAGCCCCTGCAGCCCCTCCCGGCTCAGCTCCTGGAAAGTGATTTTCTTAATGAAGCTGTCGAGCGAAACCCCGCTGTAGCTACGGGCGTACCCATCCGTTGGCAGGGTATGGTTGGTACCTGAAGCGTAATCGCCTACGGATTCTGGGGTGTAGTGCCCCAGGAATACCGAGCCGGCGTTTAGGATTTGCTCGCCCATCTCACCGGCATCCGCCACAGAAAGGATGAGGTGCTCGGGGGCATAGGCATTGATGAGCTGTACCGCTGCTTCCCGGTCTTTGAGCACGACGGTTACGCTGTGGCTCAGCGCTTCTTTGGCAATATCCCGGCGGGGCAGGGTGGCGAGTTGGGCTTCCACAGCCGTAGCTACGGCCTTAGCCATCTTTTCTGAAAGGGCAACGAGCACGACCTGACTGTCAATACCGTGTTCTGCCTGTGAGAGCAGGTCGGCTGCAACAAATGCCGGGTTGGCGGTATCGTCGGCAAAAACGAGCACTTCCGAAGGCCCGGCAGGCATATCAATAGCTACGCCGCGCCGGCTGGCCAGTTGTTTGGCGGCGGTTACGTACTGATTGCCGGGACCAAAGATTTTATAAACCGATGGTACTGTCGCTGTGCCATAAGTCATGGCCCCAATGGCCTGGGCACCGCCAATCTTGAAAATCTGCGTAATGCCCACCAGGTCCGCAGTGTAGAGGATAGCAGGGTTGACCTTGCCGTTTTTATCGGGCGGTGTGCACAGGATACGCTCCCGGCAACCGGCAATTGTAGCAGGCACGCCGAGCATAAGCACTGCAGAAAACAGAGGCGCAGTGCCACCGGGTATGTACAATCCGACTTTTTCAATCGGTACGCTTTTGCGCCAGCAGCGTACGCCGGGCATGGTTTCCACTGCTTCAACCGGTTCCCACTGCCGGGCGTGGAAGGTTTCAATGTTCTTGCGGGCGAGCTGTATAGCGGCTTTGAGCTCGGGCGCGAGTGTTTCCCGGGCTTCCGCAATCTCTGCTTCGCTTACGCGGAAATCGTTAAGGCGCACGCCATCGAAGCGCTCGGTGTATTCCCGCACGGCTACGTCACCGCGCTGTTCGATATCAGCTAGGACGCCGCCCACGATTTTGTCGAGGTCGGCCGCTGCCATCGTAGGGCGGCGCAGGAGGTCGGCCCAGGTATCCGGAGCCGGGTTGAGGTAGGTTTTCATCTGCATTACAAGATCATTTTTTCGATGGGTATGACTAAGATGCCTTCCGCACCAGCGGCTTTGAGCTGATCGATGATTTCCCAGAATTTGGATTCATCAATTACGGTGTGGATAGAGTTCCAGCCCGAGGCAGCGAGGGGCATCACCGTAGGGCTCTTCATGCCTGGCAGAATGTTGATAATGGCTTCCGTTTGGCCGGCCGGGGCGTTCATCAGAATGTATTTGTTGTTGCGGGCTTTGAGCACCGATTGTATGCGGAAGATAATCTGGTCCAGAATGGCCCGCTTGCCTGCAGAAAGCCGTGGGTTCCGGACGATGCAGGCTTCTGATTTCAGGATGACCTCCTTTTCTTCCAGTCCATTCTTGAAGAGGGTGCTGCCGGAACTGACGAGATCGCAGATGGCATCAGCCAGCCCGATATTGGGCGCAATCTCTACGGAGCCGGAAATTTCGTGTATCTCGGCTTGGATTTGGTGCTTAGCCATAAACTGCCGGAGGGAGTTGGGGTAGGAGGTGGCGATGCGCTTGCCATTGAGCCATTCCGGGCCGGGGTAAGGGGTGTTCTTGGGCAGCGCAATGGACAGCCGGCACTTAGAGAAGCCGAGGGGCAGCACTTCTTCGATTTGCTTTTGCTTTTCGACGAGGGTGTTCTGGCCCAGAATGCCAATATCGGCTACACCATCCTGCACATACTGCGGTATGTCGGAGTTGCGCAGGTACAGGATGTCTACCGGGTAGTTGCTGGCCGAGGCCTTCAGCTGGTCTTTGCCGTTATTGACCCGGATACCGCACTCTTTGAGCAGTTCCAGAGAACCATCCAACAGGCGGCCGGATTTTTGAACGGCAATTTTCAAACGTGTGTCTGACATGATAAACGCGAGGGTTGTGGTGAAACAAAAAAAGAGGTTAACCAGCGAATGGTTAACCTCTTTTGTGGACTAAAGTTGATCAATCAACGGTTCATCTCACGCACGATTCCACCATTCACTGCCGGGCAGTGGGAAATGATGTACGTGATGATGCCAGTTGTTGATGATCATAAGTTATTAAATAAGAAAAGCAGCTGTTTGAGCTGCTTTTCGGAGTGGTGTGGGGCGGATTCGAACCGCCGACACATGGATTTTCAGTCCATTGCTCTACCACCTGAGCTACCGCACCTTTGTTTATACAATTTTCGCTACCCCGCTCTTTTGAAGAAAATAAAATACTCACCTCCGCTATTGCTTCGTTCGCATTTTATTTTCGCCGCAGGCCTGACGCGAAAATTAGATATTGCAAAAATACTTTTCAAATTCTTTTGATCAGCCACCGCTTTCGGTGTTTTGCGGTTGCAAATATAAGCGCGATATCCATACTGCGCAACCCCCTGCCTTAAATTTTTTCGTTTCATCTCCGGGTTTAGGTTTTAAGGGTTTGCCGTACAGTGAGTTGCAGCCAGAAGAAAAAAACAGCCCGGCATTTCCTGCTTTGGGAATTGCCGGGCTGTTGCTGCCATTCCGAAACAACAGATGGATGGTTAGGCGATGGACTGCGTTTGGAAATCCAGCGCCGGGTAGCGGAGCTTAATGAACTCGTAAGCACCAAACATGACACCGGTAAAGATAAGGTCACCGGCAAACGTTGCCTGATAGAAAGGCCAGCCCGCACCATAGCAAGCCATCAGGCCGCCGATGTTTTGCGGGTACATGGGGCTTCCCAGCCATACGCCGAAGTTGGACACCAGAAAGAAGATGGCACCCGCACCAAGGGCACCACCGAGCATACGGGGCAGGGTCACTTTGGAAAGGATGCCCAGCCCAAATAGTACGATGAGCAGGTAGCTGCCGTACTGCCAGAAGAAGCCTTCGTAGAAGACGGTGAAGCCTTCGAAGTAGTGGGCGTAGATGACATTATTGATGACGATATCACTGGCAAATACTGCCAGTACCGGCACCAGAAAAGCCAGCCAGCGCTTGCTAAAGTAGGCAGCTCCAAATAAGCCCATTGCGGCAACCGGCGAAAAATTCAGGGGGTGTGGGAAAATCCGGAACAGCGCGGCTACGAGGATCATGCCCGTTACAACAGCAAACCGGATGTTAAGCTTCTGATCTTGCATATCTTAAGTAGTTTATAGTTTTCTGAAACGCCTGATGCGAAGGCGTTAGGAATTGGTTTTAAAAAGTGTTTTGGCCAGGTAACCATTCGCGGACTGCACCTGCAGTACGTAAATGCCTGCGGGCAAAGTTAAGGCTTCTATGGCGTTTGTCCCCGGGAGCAGCCGAAAAGTTTGCAACACCTGCCCATTGACATTCATCAGCCTGGCCTCCGCTTCCTGATCCGATTCCCATTGTACATGCCAGGTGTCGCTTGCCGGGTTGGGAAATACATTCAAACCAGCGGCGGGCAGTTCCGTGTGCTGCGTGCTGACCGGCATGTCGGTAGTCGTCAGGTCGTCCATGCAAAAATACGCCGGCGTGTTCATACCGAACATGCTGTTATCCGTAGAGCTCATGGTGAATTGCAGGCTGTCGGCATTGCCAAGCGTGCTCAGGTCCACGTAGGTCCACTCCTCCACGATGTAGTCCTGACTGTTGTCCTCAAACCGGTAATCAGCCAGGTAGAAATTCACACTGTCTGTGCCCAGTTCCCCACCAAGATACTTTTTTATGGTCAAAAGAAAAAAGTCGGGGTCGTCGCCGGACTCTCCGCCAAACTTTTTAGCGAAACCATCGCCTTCCAGCATGCTGAGGTAAGGGTAGGTACCGTTGGTGACGTAGAAGCCTTCCACCACGCCACCGGCAGCTGCGCCCTGAAGCACGATGACGGATTGTGGCGAAGCAAAGCTTACCGCGTAAGCTGTGGAGTTGTAGCCGCCACCGGTGATGGCGCTCAGGTCGTTCATAAATCCAGGCGTGGTTACATCTGTGGTGGCAGATACTGCCCAGCCCGACCAGGCGTTAAAGTCCGGATTGTAGCTGTTGGGCAGGAAAAGATTGCCACTGCTGAAGCCGCCGCTGCCGGCACTCCCGTTCAGGGCTTCACCGGGCTCGAGGTCAAAGTTTTCGAAATCCGCAGTAGTCTGCGCATAGCTCCATACGGAAGCGATTAAAAAAAGGACAATTGTAAGGGTCTGTTTCATCCAATGCTAATGGTTATGTTTGAAAAACAGGTTAATGCCTAGTTGAAAACTGCGGCCCGGCATAGGTCGCCGATCTACAATGCGGTAGGAAGCGTCCCAAAGGTTGTCCGCCCGCCCGAAAGCCTGCAGGGTGAATTTTTGCCAGTCCAGCTCATATTGCAGCTGCGCAAACCCAAGGTGGTACCCAGGCAGTTCGGTGTCATTCAGGGTCTGAACTGCACTCGTCAGCCGGTGCTGATAGGTGAATTGCAGGGCGTCTTTACTAACTGTAACACGGGCAAAACCCAGATGCTCAGGTGTATAGGCCAGCTGCTCGCCCTCCGATAACTGAGGCTGCTGAATGGCGATCTCATTAGTGGAGCGGATGTAGTCGTAGCCCACTTGCCCTTCCCACTGCCATTCTCCGGTGGCGAAGCTGCAGGACAAGCGCTGTTCCAGCCCCCGGCTCCAGACCTCCGTGAGGTTGTTGGCAGACCAAAAGTTTTGCCCCTCTGTAATTCCCCACATAATCCAATCCTCAATACGCCGGTGGAAGCCGGTCATGGAATAGCTCCAGACACCCTTTCGCCAGGTCAGCCCACCCTCTGCGCTCCAGCCGATTTCGGGCAATAAGTCCGGGTTCCCTCCCGGCAGCCAGTACAAGTCGTTCAGGGTGGGAATGCGGTAATTGCGGCTGATTTTAGCCTGCCAGCTTAGATTAGAGGTTATGGGGCCATTTGCGCCCAGAGCAGGTACGATTGGGACCCAATGGTCGTCCACCAATTCCTTCCGGAGGCTGAGCTGAACCCGCAGGGCATCCCATTCTTTGCGGAGGCTGGCAAAAGCGGCTGCCCGTTGCTGTTCCGGCCGCTCGCCCCGGTAGCCATCGGCTGCAGCGGTAGCCCAATTGTAGAACAAGCCCGCCTGCAGTTCCGTATCCGCACTCAGTGCCCATTGTTGCTCTACCTCAGCCATGAGGGTATGGAAATGGCTCAGTGCCCGCAGGAGGGTGGCGTCATCCCGGTAGTCGATCGCTTCCCGGAACCAGCCCAGGCGGGCGTTGAAGACCCCGCGTTTGCTGAGTTGCTGATAGTGCAGGGCGGTGCGCAGGAAGGTATCGAGCTGCAGGGCTTCGCTCCGGGTTTGGGTAGTCAGTGGTGGGATGTTGCGGTCGGAGGTCTGCCACCAGGCAAACACAGCCAGTTGCCGGTCGGGCCGGGGCTGCCAGTAGACTTCCTGCATGATGCCCTGTTGCCGGAAATCGGCATGGGTTTGCTGCCGCTCTTCGCCGCTGTCGAGTTGGTAGCCGAAATCATTATTGGCAGAGCGTCGGAAGAGGCGGGTGTTGAATGCCCATTGTTCCCCCCGGTACCGGGCCCGCGCCTGATGGTCCTGAAAGCCAAAGCTGCCCAGTACCGTTTGTGCGCCCGCTTCAATGCCCCGGTAGGAGAGGGGCGTATTGCGCAAGCCCACCGTGCCACCAATCGCCCCGCTGCCCCATGCTGCGCTGCCGCCGCCCCGTTGCAGGTTTACCGCATCCACAAAAGCCAGGGGCAGGAGGGAAAAGTCGAGCTGCCCCAGCATCGGGCTTTGGAGCGGCAGCCCATTCCAGGTGACCGCCGTATGCCCGGCACTGCCTCCCCGGATGGAGGTAGTGGCGATGCTGCCCCCACCGTAGTTCTTGATGAAAATACCACCTTCCCGTTCCAGCAGGTCGGTCAGGTAGTGACCGGCATAGCGGTTGATATCGGTGGAGTCCCAGCGTTGTTCCTGACTGCCGGTGAAGTTGGCGCGAAGGGGCGAAGTGGTGATTTCAGCAGCAGGCAGGATCACGGCGGTATCAGGCTGTGCCAAGATAGGCACTGCCCAGGAAACGCTCAGAAAAAGGATAAGGAGCTGCCGCATCCTGCCGGTTTTGGAGCCTGAAGGGCAGGACAAGAGCGGATAATTGGGGGCTTTGCGGATAAACAGCCAGGATAAGGGGCAGGAAATTCCGGCACACCTGTTTGCTGAGCCGTACGCTTGCCTTCATGTAGTAGAGAACAGGCAGCAACGGTACCCATTAGACCCAATAAGCACTCCATCCCTGCTTTTCCTCCGAAAGCCCGAATGAAAAAAATCTTGCCTGGCAGGTCTTCTGGCTTGCTTCTGCTTTTGCGGCCTTCCCATCATCTTGCGACAGTGGCTTGTGCGCGAAAACATTTTCATGAAGCTTACAGCAGCGGGGACTGCTCAGGATTTGCACCTGATTCCCTTTTAAACGAAGGCTATCCTAACAGATAGGGCATTCGTACCAAAGCTTGAGCAAAGGTAGGGAAAAAAGCACTGGCAGATGTTAAATTGTGGTCAGCGCTGTGGAACGGTTACATTTCACGCCTGCTTTTCTTATTTTTGGTTGAAACTAAACCCGATACGATGAAAAAGACGACTACTGCAATCACCTTGTTCCTATTCGCCCTTTTTTGCGGCAACGCACTTCCGGCTCAGTCCAACCTCTTTGTTGATACGTCCTACACCGCCTCTGAAATGGTCACCGCTTTCTTCAGCGATGCGGATGTGGCACCTTTTAATGTTACCTACACCGGCGCTCCGGAGGGGATGGCTTTTTTTGATGCAGGCGATACCGACATGGGTATCAATGCCGGGGTATTCCTGTCCACCGGCACTGCAACCGAAGCTGCCAACCCGGCAAGCTTTAGCGCAACTTTTAGCAATTTATTACAGCCCGGAGATGCTGATTTGCAGGGGTTGTTAGAGCCCGGGATGATGACCTTTGATGCTTCGGTCCTGGAGTTTGATATCGTGCCCAATACAGACACCATCTGCTTCAACTACATTTTTGGCTCAGAGGAATACCCGGAATTTGTAGGCACTCAATTCAATGATGTTTTTGCTTTCTTTATAAGCGGCGGGCCGGAGTATGACTCTTTGACCAATATCGCTACCATACCGGACAGCGACCCGGTAGTCCCGGTAGCCATTAATAACCTGAATGCGGATTCCAACAGCAGTTTCTATATCCCACAATTTACACTTGATTCGCTCAATGAGTTTAACCTCTTTTATGACTCCTCAGCTACAGACCTGGCTTACGATGCCTATACCACTCTACTGCCCGCCAAAGCATACGTCACACCGGGCGAAACCTACCACATCAAAATTGGTATTGCGGATGTTGGGGATGGGGTCTATGACTCCGGTGTTTTCATTGGGATTACCAGTTTGGGCGGTGATTCCCTGCTCACCCCTACGGCCGATGCTAACCTGATTGTCACAGGTAATCAACTCATTGCAGAAAACATATCTTCTTTTGCCAAAGCCTTCGAATGGGACTTTGGCGATGGCACTACCTCCACGGAGCGGCATCCGGAGCCTCACACGTACGCAGCGTATGGGACGTACACAGTAGAGCTCAAAGTCCATACCTGGTGCTGTTCCGCCACTTTCGTGGAAACGGTGACGGTGGCCCCGCCTTTGCTCACCAATTTTGGCGTCACCCCTGAGTCCGGTTCTTGCCCCGGGGATGCCTTTTCCTTTGAGGACCTCTCGGAAGGCACCGTTGATAGCTGGTCCTGGGCTTTCCCAGGCGGGCAGCCGGCTACATCTGATGCCCCTAATCCAACCATAACCTACGAGGAGCCTGGCGTATACCCCGTAACGCTCACCGTCACCGATACCTTCGGGCAGATATCGACCCTTGAAATGGAGGCCGCTGTTGAAATTCAGGCCCTGCCCACCGCTGTTTTCGAAGCCACGGCCAATGAGCTGCAGGTTGCTTTTCAGAATAATGCAACGCATGCCACTTCCTACCTATGGGATTTTGGCGATGACCAGCAAAGCACCGAGCAGTCGCCCACGCATACCTACGCATCCGAAGGGAGCTACACCATAACCCTTACGGCCATGAATGACTGTGGGGAGGCTGTTGCGGTGTCACAGGTGAGCGTTATGGCCGTCAGCACCCGGGATTTGCCTGCTACGGCTTTTGCGCTATTCCCCAACCCGGTCAAAGACCGCCTGACCATCCGTCCGGCAATGACCGGAGCCTATGACGTGTCTGTTTTCCGCGCCGATGGACAATTGCTGCTCCGCCGACAGGGGCTGCAGGGGCAGTCCACCATCCCTACGGAACACTGGAGTGCGGGTGTTTATGTCATTGAACTGACCAATGAGCAGGGCGCTTTACAACGGCTGGTGAGTAAGCAGTAAAGGGTTTCTGCCGGTAAAATTAAAATAGGGTGTTGGGCAGGTGGGGATTTTCCTTGCCTGCCTAATCTCACCCCCTCCGGTGACCATCCTCACTGTAGTTCAGGCTTTTGTCGCTTACTTTTCGGGGAAGAAAAAAATTAGCGATGAAAAAATGGATACTCGCCGGCCTGCTGCTGGCCACTTTGAATACATTAGGCACTGCCCAAACGGAGGAATGGGTGTGCAAAGATCAGGAAGCCATCACCGCCATGGAACGTGGCGCAGCCGAGCGGCAGCTGAATTTCCGTTCCTCCGCATTGACCGATGACTACGATATCAAGTACCACCGGCTGGAGTGGAATATCAACCCCAATAACTACTACATTTCCGGTACGGTCACGACCTACTTCATGCCCAAGGAGGCCAACTTCGTAGCACTCCACTTCGACCTTGCCAATACCCTGCAGGTCAATAGCGTAGTTTTTCACGGGCAGGAAGTGGAAACCTACAGCCAAAGCAACAATATGCTGACCATCAACCTCCCCAATTCCCTGGCGATGGCGGAGCTGGACTCGGTAAGCGTTACCTACGAAGGCGCACCACCATCCAATGGCTTCGGCTCCTTCGCGCAGGCCACCCATAGCGGCAATCCGGTGCTTTGGACCCTTTCCGAGCCCTACGGTGCCCGGGATTGGTGGCCCTGCAAGCAAGACCTGAGCGACAAAATTGACAGTATTGATGTGCTGGTTCGTACCCCGGTTGCCTACAAGGTAGCCAGCAATGGTTTGTTGAAAGAGATCATCGAAGATGGCAATGAGCACATCTACCACTGGAAGCACCGCTATCCCATCCCTGCCTACCTGATTGCCATTGCGGTGACCAACTACGCCGAGTATTCCGACTTCGTGCCGGTGGAAAATGGGGAACCGATCGAGGTGCTCAATTACGTATTCCCGGAAAACCTGGCAGATGCCCAACAGGCCACCACCGCTACGGTGGAAATCATGCAGCTCTTCAATGAGCTCTTCGGGCTCTACCCCTTTGCTGAAGAAAAGTACGGACATGCCCAATTTGGCTGGGGCGGTGGCATGGAGCACCAAACGATGAGCTTTATGGGCGGCTTTTCCCACCTTTTGCAGGCGCATGAGCTGGCCCACCAATGGTTTGGCGACAAAGTGACCTGTGGAAGCTGGCAGGACATCTGGCTTAATGAAGGCTTTGCCACCTATCTGGAAGGGCTGACGTATCAGTACGATCTGGGGCCCAATACCTGGGAAAACTGGCTATCCGGCAAGATTAACCACGTGACGAGCGCGCCCGACGGCTCCGTTTTTGTGTACGACACGAGCAGCGTAAGCCGTATTTTCAGCAGCCGCCTGTCCTACTCCAAAGGCGCGATGCTTCTGCATATGCTGCGCTGGAAACTGGGCGACGAAGCTTTTTTTCAGGGCGTTCGCAATTACGTGGATGCACCCGAGCTGGCTTTTGGCTACGCCAAGTCTGATGACCTCAAGGGCTACCTGGAGGCAGAAAGCGGGCAGGGCCTTACCGAATTCTTTGACGACTGGCTCTACGGGCAGGGCTACCCGTCCTATCAAATGCGATGGTTCCAGGAAGGGAGCACGCTATACGTCCGCCTGAATCAGCAAACATCCCACGCTTCGGTCGACTTTTTTGAAATGCCGGTCCCGGTGCGATTTCTGATCAGCGGCGGCATTGACACCACCATCGTCTTCGACCATACTTTTGATGGGCAGCAATTTGCCATCGAAATGCCCGGGAATGTAGGGATTGTCTACTTTGATCCCGAGCAGCGTATCGTGAGCCGCAATAATAGCGTGACGCAGGGGCAGTTTACCAATACCGAAGCAGCACTGCTGGAAGCGGTACAGGTATTCCCCAATCCTGTACAAGACAAGCTCAATCTAAGCCTTCCCGCCGGCACAACCCTTGAACAAGCCCGCCTTTACCACGCTAATGGTCAGTTGCTGGCGCAATGGGCAGGTGCCGTCCGGCAGCTGGAAATAGGGCAGTGGCCCAATGGTGCTTACACGGTGGAGTTGCAGACGAACTATGGTGTTGTCCGGAGGTTGGTGGTGAAGCAGTAGGGGGGGCTGGTTATTTCCAGACAAGCTGGGGCAGAGCGCCAGGGTATTACCAGGCTTAAGCTCTACCCCAGCAGTCTTGGCAAGTGCCGGGGCATTCACCCAGTGTGCTTTATGTCAAAGTCAGTACCTAAGCCGAATGCCCACGGCTATCCCCACACCACCCCCTCATAAACAGCTGACAGTGGGATTTCAAGATTTAGGGCCTCAATAGCGAGGGTTTTGTCTAATCCGGTAGTCCGGGTAATTTTCCAAAGGTCGCCGATGCGGTTATAGGTTTCGATGCTTGGTGAATACTGGTCGATGAGAATGTAAGCCTTCAAGGTGGGGATTTGGCGGTAGAAGAAGAATTTATCCCCCCGGTCATAGCACTCTGTGGATGCAGACAGGACTTCCACGATAATGGTTGGGTTAATAATGGCATCTTTATGTTGCGGTGCACGCTGCAGTGGTCCGCAAATGGCCATGGCATCCGGATATAAATACTTATTGAAACTGGCAATGTGAAGTTTGACCTCGACATTGATGGCTCTGCAGGGCTTTTGATGACCGCAGAGTCCCAATTTGAGTTCGCCAAAAATATTGCCGCTAATCAATCCGTGTTCAATGGTGCCGCCTGCTATAGCGACTGCAGTCCCATCGTGGTACTCATACTTTATCCCGGATTCCTGCTCTAAAGACAAATAAGCTTCTAACGAAAAGTCTCCAGGTGGTTTTGCTGCCATGGTTTTGTGTTAAATAAAAGACCATAAAATACATAAATCCAGAGCCAAAGCCGCGTTTTTCCAAAGCCTTTCGTTCTAGCTATGCAATCAAACGCCTTGCCATGAAAATCACCCATTGGGCCGGCTTGCTGCTGGCCGTAACGTTTTTAGCTGGCTGTTACACGGAGCCGGTAGAGATTCCGGAAGAAACAGTCGGGCTGGCGCCTGTCTATTCTGATGGCGACTGGAAGATTATTGAGAGCCAACCCCCACAGCCCATCATTGAGCTCAACAAAATTTATTACAAAGACAGCCTCATCTTCGTAGGGGAAGCCCAAAAAGGCATCCACGTCATCGATAACCGCAATCCGGCAGAACCGGAGCGCATTGCCTTCATCAGCATTCAGGGCAACTCCGATATTTCCATCAAGGGCAATCTGCTCTATGCCAACAATCTTACTGACCTGGTGGTCCTGAATATCAGTGACATCAACAACGTGGAACTGGTGAGCCGGGTAGAAGGGGCTTTCCCGCAGAGCGGCGCAACCCTGCCCCAGGGCTATTTTGGTTTCTTTGAATGCCCGGACCCTGCCCTCGGTACCATCGTGGGCTGGACCGAAAAGACCCTCCAATCGCCGGAATGCTGGCGTTAATCTCAAAACGGAATGCTATTATGACTAAGATATCCACTTTTCTCCTTGCCTTACTTGTCTTCTTTGTACTGAGCTGCGCAGAGGATAGCGCCGATATAAGTGCGGCTGCTTCCAGCGGTACAGGCGTGGGCGGTTCACTGGCCCGTTTTACCATCCTTGGCGATTACCTGTACACGGTAGACAATACGACACTGGCTACTTTTGATATCAGTGCCCCGGAGGCACCCGAAAAGATAGACGAGACGGTCGTCACCCAGGGCGTCGAGACCATCTTCCCGCTCAAAGACCACTTGCTGCTGGGAACCCAAAACGGGATGTACATCTATCGGGTAAGCGACAATGGGCTGCCGGCTTATGTGTCTGAATACCAGCACGTGGTCAGTTGCGATCCGGTGGTAGCCAATCAGGATTACGCTTACGTAACCCTGCGCGTATCCGAGTGCCGGGAGGCAGCAGCTGGCGCAGCCAATACGCTGGATGTGATCGACATCAGCAATATCGAAAGCCCCAACCTGGTCAACTCCCTTTCCCTGGATGGCCCCTACGGATTAGGGCTGGATGGGAATGTCCTTTTTGTGTGTGAAGGGTCTAACGGGCTCCGTGTTTTCAACCTTGATGACCCGGAGTCACCACAGGAAATCCGTTACCTGAATGACATCAATGCGATAGACGTGATCCCGTTGAGAGGGACTTTGCTGGTCGTCGGGCCAGACGCGCTTATCCAATTGGACTACACCGATATCAATAATATTCAGGTGATTTCTGAAATGTCAATTGGCGCGTAAATGAAGCATGCTGCAGTAATTGCCCTGTTGCTCCTTGGCATTACCGGGGTTCTGAGCGCCCAGCCAGTAGCTTCGGCTCCTAAGTTGACCGTCAAACTTGGCGCACTGAGCCTGGCCGACCCTGTCTTGCCCTCCTTTAATTTGGCTGGGGAGTTTCAGATCAGTGGGCCCTGGTACGGGCAGATGGAGGCGGGCCTGATCCTTAACCTCAAGGATCAGGTAAATGGGCTGACTACTAACGACAAAAGTGGTTTCCGGTTAAGGCCTGCCGTTCGTTTCTATTATCAAGAGCAGCGTAACCGGTATTTTTTGGAATTTTTGCTGGTATACCGGCAGGTATCGATGGATATAGATGGCGAGTTTTTTATTACCCCACCAAACGAGCTTTCCTATAACCGATTGGTCAATTATGCTGTGGATAGCCGAAAATTATCAGCCTTCCTCAACGTCGGCCTTTTTGACTACAGCTTTAATGAGCGCCTGTTAGTTGAGTTGGGCATGGGGCTGGGCTTATTCGGGCAGGACAACTCCTTCAGCAACATACCTGATTATGGTTCCCTTCGGCGGACCAGCATCTTCAGTGGTGCCTATGATCCGGATTATGCAATCAATGCAGCCGATATCCGGGTCACAGGCATGCTGTATCTGAATATTGGGTACGTTCTTTTCTGACAAGGTCATGGACGCTCTTCCTTCCAGTCCGCTTGTTTTTTCCGGATGGTTGTCCCGTACCGGGCATCAAAGCCGTCGTCCGCCAGCTTCAGCGCTTCCGAGGTGGCTTCAAGAGCCGCCTGATAGGCTTCCTGTTTGGCATTAATGCGGGCGAGGAGCCAGTAGCCTTCTGCGGTTGGCTTGTGGTCTACTGATTTTTGTGCATAAGTTCGGGCCGGATTTACAGCCCCCGACCAAAAGAGGAAATCTGCCGCCTGAAGATAGACTTCCCATTCCCCTTCATCAGGCGTGGCGGCCAGCGCTTCTTCTATTTCTGCGATGGCCCGGTCCATGGTTTCTACCTTGACAGGCAGGTAGAGCCGGAGCTTTTCCCAACTGAGCAGAATGTAGCCGTTCTCAATATTTTGCCGGACGATCTCGTACTGCAGGATTTCCTGATGGCGGGTGCGTGCAAATTTAGGGCGGATGTCCACCCTGAGCGCATCCTGTTCAGGTTGATAGCCATTGGTGCCACGCAGGGACGTATTCCTGTTGAAAATGACCGTCCAGGTGCTGTCTTTTCTGGGAAGGGCCAGCAATGCATATTTCCCGGCCTTCAGGGGTTGGCCATTGATCCTGACATCGGTACTGAAGCCAATTGTGGTTGCGGCATTCGCCCCGGCGCGCCAGAGTGTGTCATAAGGGACGAGTCCGCCCCAGATTTCCCGGTCCAGCACAGAAGGCGCACTGTAGTCTACAGAAATATGAGTGTAACCTATGGTAAGGGCTGTGCTTGCAGCCGGGCTTTTCAGGGGCAGGTCCACCGATTGGGCGGAGGCCAGCGTTTGCAGCAGCAGCAGGAACAGGAATAAAAACTGAATTCGCATGTTGGTTGGTTTTGTGTAGCTCAGGCCATTGATGATGCAATGCCTGTAATGGAAAACGAAGCCGGGAAAGGGTTTGTTTTACCGGCTGCAGATTGAAAACATTATAAAAAAATCTATTAGTTTTGGGCTGATTTCAGCCGTGAGGCCTGCTGTACTATTCCAAAAACTGATTCCAATGGCACGTATCTTCTTCGGGCTGTTCCTTATTTGCTGTTTCTTTACGACTGCCGCCCAGGTAGTGGACCCGGGTGATGCAGTGGATTTTTACAAAACCGGGGAAGAAGCCTTGCTGGCCGGGAAAGAGGAACAGGCCATCCGCTTTTTCAGGAAAGCGGTAAAGGCAAAGCCCGATTTTAATGCCGCCAGACGCGGCCTGGCCCTCTGCCTGGAGCTGCAACGGGATTATGAAGGTGCAGCACAAGAGTACAAACAGATTCTTGACCGGGACTCCCTCTTTTCGCGCGCCATGTACTTCCAGGCCGGAGAAGCGTTTTACAAAGCTGGCAAACCGGAGGAAGCCCTCGGGTACTTTTCTCAGTATGAAGCGCTTCAGAAATGGGGCGTTGATACTTTTAGCCTCAACACGGAACGGGAGCTTGAAATAGAGGAGGAATACCTGCGGCGGTTGCCAGGTAATATACGTGCCTGCGAGGTCTCCCTCGATTCCATCAAATTTATCAACATCACGACCGTCGAGCCGCTCGGGGGGCAAGTCAATACCAAAGCGGACGATTATTTCCCTTTTCTGACCAATGACCAGAAGCTGCTGTATTTTACCCGTAAGACAGATAAGGGGGACGAAGACCTCTATGAAAGCGAATTCACGAACGGGCAGTGGTCCAGAGGGCGCCCTGTCCGTGACCTGAATACGAGCAAGGACGAGGGCATGAGCACCTTTGTACGGGATGGGCGAGTCTTGTTTTACACCGTTTGCGGCCGGGAAGGCGTGCTCGGTGGTTGCGACATTTGGCAGGTGGAAATGGACCAAAACCGGGAGGTAACTGGCATGGCGCCTTTGGATGGTTTTGCCAATTCCGGAGGGTGGGAATCGCAGGCGGCGATCAGCTGTGACGGACAGACCCTTTATTTTGCCAGCAACCGCCCCGGTGGAGTGGGCGGCACGGACCTGTATGTCTGCGAGCGGCAACCGGATGGTTCGTGGGGAGAGGCCGTCAACCTGGGAGCAGGCATCAACTCGAAACTGGACGAAGAAGCCCCCTTCATCACCAACGATGGGCAGACCCTGTACTTCTCCTCCAATGGCCATCCCGGAATGGGCGATCAGGATATTTTCATGAGCTGGAAGGACAACGACGGCGAGTGGTCGGTGCCCATCAACCTGGGGCCACCGGTCAATTCTGCCTTCCGGGAACTGGGCTTTTTCCTGACCGCCGACGGGCAGACCGGCTATTTTGCCTCCGACCGCCCGGAGGAAAGTGCCGGCGGGCTGGATATCTTCCGCTTCCGGCTGGATACCCAGCTGTACAGCCGTCCGATTACCTTTGTGGAAGGGTTGGTCATCGACAGTTCTTTGGAGATGACGGTAAGCGCTACGGTTTCCATTGAAGGGCGGCAGGACATTCAGGTGGGGCGGGACGGGCGCTTTTTCCTTTGTGTCCCTGCTGGTGATACCTTATTTGCAAAAGTCAGCAAAAAGTTTTTCCATCCCTACGAAAATGCCTTTATCATCCCACGGTGGAACAACCGTCAGTTCTATACCATTGAGCTGCTGCTCCATTCCACCTTCGATATGCCTGATGCTGCTCCGGCCATTGAGCAGGATACGCTGCCGGCCATAGCCGAGCCACTGCCGCGTAAGAAATTTGTAGAGTACACCCATACCGTTTTCTTCCCCTTCGATGAGGACAAAATGGAAATAGAAGAGCGGGAAAAACTGCTGGCTTTTCTGAAACCGCTGCAGAAAAAAGATGCTCAGGATATTCGTATCGTCGGGTTCTCCGATGACATCGGTACAGATGACTACAACCTCCGGCTCTCCGAAGAACGTGCCAAACAGATTGCACTGGTCATCATGGACAACGGGCTGGAGGTAGACCATATCTACATGGAGGGCAAAGGGGAGGTCAAAGACGAGACCACTAAAGCCCTCAACCGCCGGGTGGAAGTCAAAATCAGAGTGCTGGAATAGCGGTAGCCTGCCTGGCCGCCTCCGCCCGGCAAGTCAGGAATTCAGTGCGCAAGCGGCCTTGCCAAATATCCCCACTTAATTGGTGAACAAAAGCTATAAGGCTCTGTTCCGCCTTTGGAGCCTTGCCCTGAATGTTTATCTAATCCTACATCCGGAATTCAAACGCTGATTATGGCCGCAAAATTAAACGAGGACAAACTGGTGCGCCGCCTTCAGGCGAAGGATAAGTCAGCCGTTGAAGAAATCTACGATTCCTATGCGCCGTCCCTGTACGGTATCGCATTGCATATCGTAAAATCGGAAGCGATCGCTCAGGATGTGGTGCAGGAAACTTTCATTAAAGTCTGGAAAAACGCCGCAGCTTATGATACGAAAAAGGGAACACTTTTTACCTGGCTGCTCAACATCACCCGGAACGGGGCGATCGACAAGACTCGCTCTGCTGCCTTCCGGCGAAGGCGGCAGGCCGTACCTGTAGACGAGCATTTGAAGAATAACCATCAGCTGAGCACCGCACAAAACACCGATCAAATAGGCTTAAGGTCCTTTGTTGATCAGTTGGAGGACAAATACCGGGAAATTATCGAACTGGCCTACTTCCAGGGGTACACTCAGCAGGAAATTGCCGAGCACCTGCAGTTGCCAGTCGGTACGGTGAAATCGAGAGTTCGGATAGGGCTCCGTGAGTTAAGAAAAATCTTTTCAGAGCCAGGCTTAACCCACCTTTTGATCGCAGCTTTTTGCCTGTCGGTATGGTGGTTTGTCGTTTAAGAATATGCCATGAATAAAGATAAATTTTTACAGACCGGATTATTAGAACAATATGTACTTGGCTTAACGGACGAGGAGGAAACTGCTGTGGTCAAGCAATATGCAGATACCTTCCCGGAAGTTCAGTCAGAAATTGACCAGATGAGGGAGGCATTGGATCAGTACGCAAAGCAGTACGCCGTGATGCCTCCGGAGGAACTGAAGTCCAGAGTCATGCATGGGGTCGAGCAAGCCGATCAGCAGTCTGATGCAGACGCTGGCGCGCCAGGCCCTGCCCGGTCGGGCTCTAACTGGATGGGGGCTGTTTTCCTTGCGGTCCTGATTGGTGCCTCTTTATTCTTATACAGAGGCAAGGCTGCTGCAGAACGTGATTTGGCTTCACTGGAAAACCGCTACATCGTCTTTCAGGAAGAATGTGAACGCCAGAAAGCCGCCCTTCAGCAGGAGCAGCAGGTATTTGCCACCCTTACGCACGAAGCAACTGTCCCGGTACGCCTTCAGGCAACCGGGCTTCAGGCCAATGCTGAAGCTGTTGCCTACCTCAACGGGCTCGAAAAAGTAGCTTATATCAACGCAGGCCTGCTGCCTGAACTGCCTACCGGAAAAACCTATCAGCTTTGGGCAGATGTTGAAGGGGAAATGATCAACATGGGCGTCCTGCAACAACAGAATAAAGGATTGCAGGCCGTATCCTATATAGACCATGCAGAAAGCCTGAATATCACCATAGAGCCAGAGGGCGGCAGCGCAAAACCCACCGTTGAACAGCTTGTCGCAAATGGCGAAGTATAGCTTTAAGGGGTTAAGCGCCTCTTTGCCATTTCACAGTGTTAAATGAGTCTAAAAAACATGGCTGAAAATTAGGTAGGTTGTTAAATATTTATCATTTTAGTAGCGCCCTCAGAACATATCCACCCTAATAGTCCAAAATTTATTGTTTAATTTTTAAATCCAATCGGCCTATGTTAATCCTATACATTGCCTCAGGTGCATTTGTTGTAGGTGGAGGGTTAGTGTTCTTTTCAAATCTTATGGCTCAAAAAACACGCAGCCGTTACTATTAATTGATCTGATCACCCCCCTACCTGTTAAACCGGAGGATTGCCAAAGCTCCTCCCTGCATTAGTAAGCTCTGGCACACACCCCAATCAAAATCAAACACATTGCTATACCCTCCGCATTCGTCATTCACTGCTTTAGTGAGGGCAGGCGGTGGTGAAGCCCTTCGGCTTCTGTTGCTTTCCCATGAACTTATTGGTGACGGGGCTTTCATTAGCCTTGTCTAATCTATATGGTGTGATGCTGCATTACAGCTGCCATTCATGCCGGGCGGTTTCGTTCGGCTGACTACAGCGTAGTGCTAAACACCTAAAGCATAGTTATTGTCCCTACAGCCTGTTTACAGGTGAGCAGGGGCAATAGCTTTTGTTGCATAAGCTGTCAAAACAAAACGAAAAACGAACCTACTACAGCTTGATGCTAAAAACAGCAAAGGCACTGCCTACCCTTGGGTAAGACAGTGCCTTCTGCTTTTGCCCCATACGCAGGGCACCTGTTTTCTTTTTGTATTAAAGCTTCAGCACGTCAAGGAATGCCTTTTGGGGCACCTCGACTTTTCCGAACTGCCGCATCCGGCGCTTACCAGCCTTTTGCTTTTCGAGCAGTTTCCGCTTTCGTGTAATATCACCACCGTAACACTTGGCCGTTACATCTTTGCGCAGGGCGGAGATGGTTTCCCGTGCAATGACCTTGGCGCCCACTGCCGCTTGTATGGCAATAACAAACTGTTGACGGGGCAGCAGTTCCTTGAGCTTTTTGCAGATTTGCCGGCCAAAAGCTTCGGCTTTAGACCGGTGTACCAGCGCGGAGAGGGCATCCACAGGCTCGCCGTTCAGGCGGATATCCAGCTTCACCAGGTCCGTTTCCCGGTACTCTATCGGCTGATAGTCGAAGCTAGCGTAGCCTCTGGAGACCGATTTGAGGCGGTCGTAAAAGTCGAACACAATCTCCGCCAGCGGCAGGTCAAATGACAATTCCACCCGCTCAGGCGTAAGGTAGTGCTGCTTGGTCAGCGTACCCCGCTTCTCCATGCAGAGGGTCATAATCGTTCCGATAAACTCGGGCTTGGTGATAATCTGAGCCGTGATGTAGGGCTCTTCCACCACCTCAATGGTATGCTGTTCGGGCAACTCCGAAGGCGTGCGTACGGTGTATTCTTCCCCGGATTTATCCATCAGATTGTAGGAAACGTTGGGGACAGTCGTAATGACATCCATGTCAAACTCCCGGTAAAGGCGTTCCTGTACAATCTCAAGGTGCAGCATACCGAGGAACCCACAACGGAAGCCAAAGCCCAGTGCAGCAGAGGTTTCCGGTTCAAAAACCAGGGAGGCGTCATTGAGCTGCAGTTTTTCCAGGCTGTCGCGCAGGTCCTCAAAATCATCGTTGTCGAGCGGGAAAATACCGGCAAAGACCATGGGCTTGACATCCTCGAAGCCCTGAATAGCCTTTTCGCAGGGGCGCTCCACCGTAGTGATCGTATCGCCAACCTTAATCTCTTTGGACTCCTTGATGCCGGTAATGATGTAGCCTACGTTGCCAGCCTCCAGTTTATCTTTAGGGTGCTGCGTCATTTTGAGCACCCCAATCTCGTCCGCTTCGTACTCCTTGCCTGTGTTCACAAACCGGACAAGGTCTCCTTTGCGCATTGTGCCGTTGAGTATCCGGAAGTAGGCGATGACACCGCGGTAGGCATTGAAAACGGAATCAAAGATCAGCGCTTGCAGTGGCGCCCCGGGGTCTCCTTCCGGTGCCGGGATGCGCTCCACAATGGCTTCCATAATATCAGGTACGCCCTGCCCGGTCTTGCCGCTGGCCAGGAGGATGTCTTCCTTCTCGCAACCAATGAGGTCAATGATCTGATCAGAGACTTCATCGATCATAGCGCTTTCCATGTCCACCTTGTTAAGGATCGGGATGATCTCAAGGTCGTGGTCAATCGCCAGATAGAGATTGGAAATGGTCTGCGCCTGAATGCCCTGAGAGGCATCCACGAGCAGGAGTGCGCCCTCGCAGGCTGCGATAGAACGGGATACCTCGTAGCTAAAGTCCACGTGGCCCGGCGTATCGATAAGGTTGAACGTATATTGTTTCCCATCGCCTGGACGGTCGTAATACATCTGTATGGCGTGACTCTTAATGGTAATGCCACGCTCCCGCTCCAGGTCCATATTGTCCAGGGCCTGATCTTTCATCTCCCGCTCCGCAATCGTCTTGGTATACTCCAAAAGCCGGTCGGAGAGGGTACTCTTCCCATGGTCAATATGGGCGATTACACAAAAGTTTCTGATCTGCTTCATAGCTTGCAAATATACGCTATTTTAGATGTTGGTATGCACTATTTCTGCGACAGGGCTGATTATTACATCTATTTTACGTCGGCATACCCGTTTAGATGCCCTGCGCCTCCTTATATAATGGAATGCCCTGCAAATAGTTGGCTTGCCCTCGGTTGATATGCGCCAAATTTTTATATTTGGAAAAAGCTGATGCGCTGCTGAAACCTTCAGGGGGCTGTAGCGTATACCCACTTACTAATAAGCCGGTTAGATCAATCCAATACAAACAACCTGATACTGGTTCCGCCTCTCCCGGGGCGCAGCCCGGTGGCAGCAAAACCGATTTGAAGCATGGCCAAAGTTCTCATCGTCGACGACGAAAAAAGCATTCGCCGAACCCTGCGGGACATCCTGGAATTTGAAAAGTACGAGGTGGAAGAAGCTTCGGACGGCATGGAGTGCCTTGTAAAGTTGAAGCAATCCCGGTACGATGTGGTGATCATGGACATCAAGATGCCCAAAATGGACGGCATGGAAGCACTGGAGCGCGTTCAGATACTGGCACCGGATACGCCTGTTGTCATGATTTCCGGCCATGCCAATATCGACACGGCGGTAGAGGCTGTAAAAAAAGGCGCTTTCGATTTCATCTCCAAGCCACCCGATCTCAACCGCCTGCTGATTACCATTCGCAATGCGATGGACAAATCCAGCCTTGTTACCGAAACCAAGCTGCTTAAGCGGAAGGTGTCTAAGTCTAAAGTACAAGAGATAATCGGGGAATCCGAAGGCGTACAGGAAGTCAAAAACACCATCGATCAGGTAGGGCCCACTGATGCCCGGGTGCTCATCCTGGGGCCCAACGGGACCGGCAAGGAACTCGTAGCCCGCTGGCTGCACGAAAAGAGTGCCCGCTCGGATCAGCCCATCGTGGAAGTCAACTGTGCGGCTATTCCGGCCGAGCTCATTGAAAGCGAGTTGTTTGGCCATGAGAAAGGCGCGTTTACCTCCGCTCACAAGCAGCGCATCGGCAAATTTGAGCAAGCCAATGGCGGCACCCTCTTCCTGGATGAAATCGGTGATATGAGCCTTTCTGCCCAGGCTAAAGTGCTCCGTGCCCTTCAGGAAAGCCGGATTACTCGGGTTGGCGGGGACAAGGAAATAAACGTGGATGTGCGGGTCGTGGCAGCTACCAACAAAGACCTGCGCAAAGAAATTGAAGAAGGCCGCTTCAGGGAAGACCTTTACCACCGCCTGGCTGTGATCATCATCCGGGTGCCGTCCCTAAATGACCGCAAAGATGATATTCCCACCCTGGCCAGGCACTTCGTAAAGCAAGTCTGCCAGGAGTACGGCGTCCCCGCAAAACCCATAGCCCCCAGCGCGCTGGAACGGCTAAAGGAAGTCAACTGGACCGGTAATATCCGCGAGCTGCGCAATGCTATAGAACGGCTGGTCATCCTAAGCAAAGACCGAATTAGCGAAGGCGATGTGGATCATTATGTACTGCCCACCAGCGCTGCGCCCAGCCAAAAGCTGAAGGACATCTTTGCCCGCTTCGAGAGCAAGGAGGCGCTGCTGGACTTCATTGATGAGCAATTTGCAGTCTATCAAAAGGCCTGAATTGAACTAAATACCCATTTTATTTGTCTTTATATGCCCTTTTGCCACGGCTGCCCTTTCTGCTTGGAAAAGGCAGCCGTTCGATTGTTCAGGCATAAGGGAGGAACCAACTATCCTGAATAAAAGAATAGCCTATGACCAGTAATCAAGTGAAAAAGCACGAAATGCGGCAGTGGGGCCGCGCGATGAAAGGGGAGAACTCCTGGACGATGTTCAAGGTCATCTCCGAGTTTGTAGATGGCTTTGAAACCCTGAATAAGATGGGGCCCTGCGTGTCCATTTTTGGCTCTGCCCGCACTAAGCCGGACCATCCCAACTACAAGAAAGCCGTTGACATAGCGCGTATCCTCACAGAAGCAGGCTACGGTGTGATCACAGGTGGCGGCCCGGGTATTATGGAGGCTGGCAACAAAGGCGCGCACTTGTACGGCGGGCGCTCTGTGGGGCTCAATATCGACCTGCCGTTTGAGCAGGGCTCCAACCAATATGTAGACCATGATGCCAACCTCAATTTCCGGTATTTCTTCGTCCGTAAGGTGATGTTTGTGAAGTACGCTCAGGCCTTCGTTGCCCTGCCCGGCGGGTTTGGCACTATGGATGAGCTGTTTGAGTTGCTGACGCTGGTTCAAACCAAAAAAATTACCCCGGTCCCGGTCATTTTGGTAGGGACTGAATTCTGGGGAGGGATGAAGGAGTGGATTAAGCAGGTTATGCTCGAACAGCACCACAACATCAATCCTGATGACCTGGACCTGATGCCGATCGTCGACGCCCCTGAAGAAGTCGTTGCCATCATTGATCAGTTTTATGCTGACAAAGGCGAAGAGCTTAGCCCGAACTACGAGCTTTAAGCTGAAAAATAAAGCGCCGGGCGGATACTTATGAGCTGATCCGCCTGGCTCAGTTTTAGCAAAATCCCTTCCGTGCGCCCGCCCGCTTCCGCAGCCCTGCCCTTTCAAGCACTTACCACTGCTGCTCTTTAGCCATAGCAGTTATTCAGTAAGCCCTTTTAACTGGTTGATTTTTAGTTTTTCCAAATATATTTTTACCTTTATTTGTCGGTTGGATTGCAGTTGGGCCAGCTTTACTGGATCGCCCTGTCTAAAGCGTGCTGCCTGTTCCTTATCCGCCATTTCCCCCTCCCTTATTGTCAGTGTATTCAATTCTTAAAGGGCATATGCTTTGGTATACCGATATGGTACCGGAGCTGAAAACAAGCTATAAATAAACGAACACCGTTATGAAGAGATTGCTTTACATTTTACCGCTTGCATGGTCGCTGTTGCTGACCGGTTGTGCGCCATCTGAACAAACGGATCAGGAAACGGCTGCGCCAACGGAAGAACCCATGGGCGCAGACAATATCGCCTACCAGTGGGGAGAAATGGCGCTGCAGGCTACCGCCAATGATACGGAGCGTTTTAACCCCCGCCCAACGGTGACTTCCCGCTGCCTTGGGCTCATCTTTGTAGCCGTATTTGATGCCTGGTCCCGCTTTGATGCTCAGGCTACGCCGGTCTACCTTCAGGGCGTGGAGCGGCAGCCAGCCTCTGCACAAACGCTGGGCAACAAGGAAGAAGCCATTAGCTACGCTGCCTACCGGGCCCTGTGCGAGTACTACTACACCGATAGCTTGTTGTTCAGGTCGTTTATGGTGGAGCTGGGCTATGACCCGGACAATTCGTCGGTGGACCCCGCAACGCCTGCCGGTATCGGCAACCTGGCTGCCTCAGCTGTCATCGAAGCCCGAAAAGGAGATGGGGCCAATCAGTACGGCGAGGCCGAAGGTGCTAAAGGCATTGCCTATGCAGATTACACCGGTTACCTGCCGGTGAATACACCCGAGGAAAATGTAGACATCAACCGCTGGCAGCCCAAGTACTTTGTCACAAGGGATGGGCACCGCTACGCGCCAGGCTGCCTGACGCCATACTGGCAGTTGGTCAAAACGATCGGTATTCAATCTGCTGATCAGTTCCGGCCCGGGCCACCTCCGATGAAAGGTTCGGAACAACTGGCTAAGGAAGTGGAAGAAGTGGTGGAAATGCAGGCCAACCTGACAGATGCGGAAAAAGCCCTGGTGGAATTTATGCGCGATGGCCCGCAATCGGTGCAGCAGGCCGGGCACTGGCTTAAGTTTGCTCAGGATGTCTCCCGGCGCGATAACCATACGCTGGACGAAGACGTAAAGATGTACTTCCTGAATCAGGTCACCGCTATGGATGCCTTTATCGCTTCCTGGGACTCGAAAATGCACTACGATTTTGCACGCCCCTATGCGCTGGTGCATGATCATTACCGTGGTCAGGAGATCACTGGCTGGGCAGGCCCAGGCAAAGGCTTTGTGAAGATGAAAGGGGAGGAATGGCGCCCATATTCCCCGGCTGAATTTCTATGCCCGCCTTTCCCCAGTTACGTATCCGGCCACAGTACGATCAGCGGTGCCTGTGCGGAAGCCCTGCGCCTTTTCACCGGAAGCGACCAATTTGGCGAAAGCCAGCAACTGGTTGCCGGGGCACTGACGGAGCCCGATAACCTTGGTGATACGGTAGTGCTTGAGTTCCCAACCTTTACAGAAACGGCAGAGATGGCCGGCCTTTCCCGTGTGCTGGGAGGGTACCACATTCAAAGTGAGAACGTTGCAGGCCTGGAACTTGGGCGTGATGTAGCCCGGGAAGTCTGGAGTTTCTACCAAAAGCATATTGGAGGAGCTGCGCTGAGCAGCAAAGAATAAGCCAGGCAGAGACAAAGAAAAGCTGGCTAAAGACCAATCGGTCTTTTTTTTCGACAAAATTGAAAAACGTCAGGCAACCAATTGGCGATGGTGTTCGTTATCTACCTCGAAAAGTAACGCAATTACCCGCTATGACAAATCAAATAACTGTAGAAACCCCCGCTGCGACCCACACGATTCAAAACCGCGTCATTGATTTGATCAGCTGGCGTTTGAATATGCCGGTTGATAATATTCACCCTTACAGCCGCCTTCAGGAAGACCTCTATCTGGATGCTATCGACCTGATGCTGCTGATCGCAGAGCTGGAAAGCCGCTTCAACGCTTACCTTTCTGCGGAGGAATATGATGCGATTGAAACCGTGGAGGATGCCACCAATTATCTAATGAAGTATGCCGCTTAGTGACGGAGGGAAAATCGTATCGTTTATTTCCGTCAAACCACTTTTGAAAAGGCAGCTTTAATTAGTACGCATGAACTACTTTCAGCACAGGTAGAGGCGCTGGCTTGTACCGAAAAAACACAACAGCAAGTGTTCCCTGTTCGCAGAGAGCACTTGTTCTGCTTACAGGCATTCCCTTCTGCTGCCGCAGGCTCACAAGCAGTGTGGAAAACTCTTTCCCGATTTAGTTTTTTGGCTCAACCGAAAGCCCTATTTTCGGTGTTATACTGACGATTGAATGGTTTGCCACAGCAAACCATTCAATCGTCAGTATTTACGCTGGGAAGTGGCTTGCGATTGCCCTGATAAGCTACGCTTCGTCACGGGCGATGCTGCAAACCACTTCATATTGCGTATATCGTAGAAACTGTCAATAACAGCTCGAAAAGCCTTCCTTTTTTCAGCCGAAACCGATAATACCATGCCGGAATTCGTACACCTGCACTGTCATACTCAATATTCACTGCTCGACGGCGCTTCCGAGATCGGTGCCATGATGGACAAAGCCGCCAAGGATGGCCAGAAAGGCGTTGCCCTGACGGACCACGGCAATATGTTTGGCGCTTTCAAGTTTGTGGCGGAGGCAGAAAGGCGCGACCTCAAGCCTATCATTGGCTGTGAGTTTTACGTGGTGGAGGACCGGCATAAGAAAGCCTTCTCCAGAGCCAAAGGGGAAAGAGACCGCCGCTACCACCAACTCATGCTGGCCAAAAACCAGAAAGGGTATGAAAACCTGAGCAAGCTCTGCTCCCTGGGCTTTATCGAGGGCACCTACAGCAAGTACCCCCGTATCGACAAGGAATTAATTGAAAAGTACCACGAAGGCCTGGTCGTCACTTCCTGTTGCATTGGTGCCATCATCCCTCAGCTCTTCCTCGAAGGCAAGGATGAGGAAGCCGAGCAGGAACTCAAGTGGTGGCTCAACCTCTTTGGCGACGATTACTACATCGAGCTGCAGCGCCACCGCGGGCTGGACAATATCGATATCGGCAAAGACAGCAAAGGCAATCCGATCTACTCTAACCTCAGCCAGGAAGCCGTCAACCAAAAGCTGCTGAAGCTGGCCCAAAAGCACAACGTCAAGGTCATTGCCACCAATGATTCTCACTACGTGGAGGAAGACGACTGGATGCCCCACGATATCCTGCTCTGCATCAACACCGGCAGCCTGCTGGAGGAGGGCACCCGTTTCAAGTTCCCGAGTTCCGACTTCTACTTCAAGACACAGCAGCAGATGTCAGAGCTGTTCCACGACCATGAAGAGGCCGTGGCGAACACCATTGAGATTTACGACAAGATCGATAAGCTCACGCTGGCCCGGGACATCCTCCTGCCGGCTTTCCCCATGCCGGAGCAATTTGCCACGCAGGACGATTACCTGCGCCACCTGACCTACGAGGGAGCCAAAAAACGATACGGCACCATCACGCCTGAGATCAAGGAACGCCTCGACTTCGAGCTTTCTGTGATTGAGAATTCCGGCTATCCCGGCTACTTCCTCATCGTGCAGGATTTCACCACCACGGCGCGGGAGATGGGCGTTTCTGTTGGCCCCGGGCGGGGCTCGGCGGCGGGCTCGGCAGTGGCCTACTGTGTGGGCATTACGAATGTGGACCCGATCAAATACGACCTCCTGTTTGAGCGATTCCTCAACCCGGAGCGGATTTCCATGCCGGATATTGATATTGACTTTGATGACGAAGGCCGGCAAAAGGTCATCGACTATGTGATCGACAAATACGGGCAAAACCAGGTCGCCCAAATTGTCACCTACGGTACCATGGCCGCCAAATCCAGCCTGCGCGATGTAGGCCGGGTGATGGACGTGCCGCTTTCCGAAGTGGACCGGGTGGCCAAAACCTTCCCCAACCACCTCAAAGCCAGCCTCGCCAAAGTGCTGAAGGACGGCGATATCGACGATAAGCTCAAAGGCGCTCTCAACAGCGAAGAGCGCGAAAAAGCCTATCAGTTCCGGCAACTGGCTGAGGCGGATGATAAAATCGGGCAGATGATCCAAACGGCCCGCAAACTCGAAGGCTCCGTCCGGAATACAGGCATCCACGCCTGTGGGGTGGTCATCACACCGGATGATATCACCCGCTACGTACCGGTGACGGCGGACAAGGACACCGGCATGCTCGTTTCTCAGTTTGACAACAGCGTGGCGGAAGACGCTGGTCTGCTTAAGATGGACTTCCTGGGGCTAAAGACCCTTACCATCATTAAGAAGGCGGTGGCCATGGCAGAGCAAAACCACGATGTCAAGCTCGATATGGATATGATCCCGCTGGATGATCCGAAGACCTACGAGCTCTTCCAGCGCGGTGAAACGGTCGGCATTTTCCAGTACGAGTCCGCAGGCATGCAGAAGTACATGAAGGAACTCAAGCCCACCGCCTTTGAGGACCTTATCGCCATGAACGCCCTCTACCGTCCTGGTCCGCTGGAGTACATCCCGGAATTTATCGACCGCAAGCACGGGCGCAAACCGGTGACTTTCGACTTGCCGGATATGAAGGAGTACCTGGAGGAAACTTATGGTATTACGGTCTATCAGGAGCAGGTGATGTTGCTTTCGCAAAAGCTGGCCGGCTTTACCAAAGGCCAGGCGGATATGCTGCGGAAGGGCATGGGTAAGAAGAAAAAGAAGATCATCGACGAGTTGCATCCTAAGTTTATCGAAGGCGGGGTGGAGCGCGGCCATGATAAAGACAAACTGGAGAAAGTCTGGAAGGACTGGGAAGCATTCGCTTCTTACGCATTTAACAAGTCGCACTCGACCTGCTATGCCTTTGTTGCCTTCCAAACCGCCTACCTCAAGGCGCATTACCCGGCGGAGTTCATGGCCAGTGTGCTCACCAACAACAAGAACGACATCAGCAAGGTGACTTTCTTCCTGCAGGAATGCAAGCGCATGGGGCTGAGCGTTCTCGGGCCAAGTGTGAATGAATCGGTTGCCGACTTCTCGGTAGACAAAAGCGGGAACATCCGTTTTGGCCTGACCGCCCTGCGTGGGGTGGGAGAGGGGCCTGTGGAAGCCATTGTGGAGGAGCGGGACGCTAATGGCCAATATGAGAGTATATTTGACCTGGTGCGCCGCCTCAATCTGCGTTCCATCAATAAAAAGGTGATGGAAAGCCTGGCGATGGGCGGTGGTTTTGACTGCTTTGAGGAAACCCACCGGGCGCAGTATTTTACGCCCTCTGATAAGTTCGACAGCCTTTTGGAGCATGCCCTGCGCTACGGCAATGCCTATCAGGCGCAAAAGGCACAGGCGGTGAATTCTCTTTTTGGAGATTCAGATGAAGTGCTGATCCCTGAACCCGATATGCCCGAGTGCGAGCCCTGGCCGCTCATCGAGCAGCTCAACAATGAGAAAAACGTCACCGGCATCTTCATTAGCGGGCACCCGCTCGATGACTACAAAGTAGAAGTGGAAAACTTCACCAACTGCCCATTGGATCAGGTGGAAGACAGCAAAAACCGGCCTTCCCTCAACGTAGCTGGCATGGTGATCAATGCCCGTCACCTTATCAGCAAAAACGGCAATGGCTGGGGCATCTTCGAACTGCAGGACTACAATGGCTCCCTGGAGTTCAAGCTCTTTGGGGAGGACTACCAGAAGTTCAAGCACCTGCTGGAAATCGGGAAAGCGCTCTACCTCAACCTGGGCTGGCAGAAGAGCTGGCGCGATGAGAGCCTGGAAGTCAAGGTGAAAGAAGTAAAACTCCTGGACGGCATTGCTGAAAATATGACCGATGCCATCACCCTGAAGATACCGGTAGAAGGACTGACCATGGAGCTCATCGAAGCTGTGGACAAAGCCTGCGCCGAGCACGCCGGCCCGCACAGCCTCCGCATGGAGATCATCGACCGTTCCAAGCGCCTGAAGCTGAAGATGAAAGCCAAGCAGCGGAAAGTGAATGCCGCGAACGGGTTTATTGCGGAGCTGGAGAAGATTGGGGTGGAGTATGTGTTGAATTAATGCGGGTAGGTGGAAGGCACTCCGGAGTGCCTTCCACCTACCCGCATTAATAAGTTTGCGTTATTGGTCAAAACAGCTTATATTACATTGTTCTTTCTGGGAAATTCAAGTTTTCATTTGATCTCTCCAGTCTCTCTTAACAGTTATGTAAATCAAGTATGATGAAAAAGCTATTCTTCTTTCTTTCTTTCTTTCTTTTGAACTATTAGCCCAATGTCCGCCTACAGGTTTTGGAAAGTGTTTGGAAAACGATCCATCTGAATATATCTGCATTGAAGCCCCTACGTCAGGGGCATTCAAAATCAGTGACTTTGTTGGTTCTAATCCTGGCGATCTTCCACCTGGGGGTGGGGTTGTAAGCGTTATAATTGATGGTAATTTAATTGTTGATATAGATTATTCATTCGATCCCGGTTCTCATGTGTTGTTAACCTCTAATTCAAGTATTAGTGTGACAGATCAGCTTGCTGTTCCTAATCAGAATAGCCCTAAATTAATATTTGATGGTACTATTATCTCATCATGTGGGAACGATAGGTGGTCTTTTATTAGCGCTACAGATGAATTTTCAGAGATAAGTTTTATAAACGGAACAATTGCAAAG
>JANSXW010000117.1 GCA_024742755.1 bacterium
AGACAGGTTCTACGAAGTCGGGCTACAAGGGGGGCTGAAATATCAGAATGTGGCTTTACCTGTCTGTGCCTGCCAGCAGCTTTTCCACCAGCTCCTGCAGCTTCTCCATTTCTTCTGCATTGAGCGGGATATCGGCAAGCAATTCTTCCTGCACATATTTGAGGAGCTTGTCTTTGTCGCTTTTTGCGATGATATCGATAAAATCCTGCACGGTTTCCTGAGGCAGCTCGGTGAAGTCAGCCAATTCCTCAGCCGGCCAGTCCGGGAAGCGTGCTTTGGTTTTGAGGAGGTTGAAAATGCTTTTCTTATAGAGCCCTTGTTCTAACCCTTCTTCCCGGCCTTCTTTCCGCCCCCTTTCTAAAATTTGCTCCAACGTACTCATGACTTCCGGTTTTATCGTGAATGTTGTGTCTTTAATCTGCTTTAGGAATTCTTCTTCCGAACGCTCTGCCACCCCCAAGATATAGGTAGTTACTGCGCTGACTTTTTCCTTCTCCTCTGTCCCATCAAAGATAAGCTGAAGGTGTTTGAATATCAAGTGTTGCCGGTGGCGGAAAGCCATCGTCATCAAGACGCTGCGGAAATAGCTGAGATCAAGCTGTAACAGCTCCTCGGGGCTTAACCGTGTAGCGTCCTGAAAGAGAAAACGAAAATCGGGGATGTAGGGTTTCAAAGTGGCGTGATGCGGATGCCCCTGGAATAGCCCGCCCAGGGTTTGCGGCACCCATTTTTCTTTGCCATTGTAAAAAATGAGAGGCAGCACTGGCTCTAATTTTCGGCCCCGCTTTTTTACTATGCTGGATAAAAGCTCCATGATGTAAAGGCCGACCTGCACCGCGATATACTTATCTGGCTTGGACTTATGTTCGAATAGCAAGCAGAAATAGAAGTGGTCATCTGCTGTACCCTGAAACCGGCAGCGGTAAATGACATCTGCTTCAAAGCGCTTCAGGTTGGGCCGCAGCCTGCTACTATTTTCCAGGTTTAAACTGGAAAGGTCTGAGATCCAGGCAATTTCAGGATAAAAATGCTGAATATAGCCTTTGACGACTTCCGGGTCGCTCATGGCTTCTTGGAAGAAGCGGTCGTCCGGCTGGTGTATTTTGGGTTTTGAGGGCATGGTACAGAGATTGCTTGCCCTAAAAATACACAAATTATTTTAAAACAAATAATAAAAACACAAAAAAAACATCAAAGACACTTCCTTGCACACAGAAAACAAAACAGGCTGTACTTTCCCAAGTCATCCCCCGAAAAGTACAGCCTGTTTTGTTTAGACTGTGTTGGGAATTCGCTTTTGGAGCGAATGTAGTCAAATTTTATTCTGAACAAGACGCAATGAGAGAGCCTAGCCTTAGCTAAGCGACTGACCTGCCCGCCGTACAAGACTTTGGCAGGCGGGAGAGCAACGAAGTGCAGGATAAAATTTGGCAAATGCAGCCCAAATGGTGAAATCCCAACACAGTCTTAATCCCCTTTCACCAACTTCCGGGTATACTGCTGCCCATCCCGGCTGATCTGCAGCAGGTAAACGCCATTTGCTGTGCGGCTCAGGTCGACTTGCTGCTGCCAGTTATTTTGTACCATTGCTGCGGTTTCCCAGACCAGCTTCCCGTCAAGAGTGAAAACCCGTAGCTGATAGGTGTCGGCTACATTGGCTTCAAGATAGAGGTCAAGGGTGGTGCGGAAAGGGTTGGGCGTGGCGCGGACCTCAGCCAGTCCAAGGTCGAGCGTGGTGCTGACGATGGTTAGCGCTTCCGATTCGCGGGTACAGCCATTCGCATCGGTGATTTCTACGGTGTAGGTGCCGCTGGACTGTGGCGTGTAGGTAGCTGACGTAGCGCCCGCTATGGGTTCCCCATCGAGGTACCACTGATAACTTTCAAAACCGGGTGCGGCAGACAAGTCATCGCCCTGTGTGGAAATGAGGTCATCAGGAAAGTCGGCTGCAGCCACTTCGAAAGCAGCAGATACCGTGGAGTTGCAATTGCCCGCTTCGAATCCGGCTAATACAACATGATAGATACCTGGCTCAGTAGCCGACAGCGTCCCATTCAGTGTTTCCTGAAGGTAAGTGCTGTCGCGGTACCAACGGTACAGGTAGCCGTCGGGCGTATCGCCTGCATCAAGAACAGCAGGATCGTCCGGGCCGCAGACGATCGCGTCTCCGGAAATAGCGGGAGCAGGCGGAGATTGGTTGCAAGTTGCTTCCACCCGGTACAGACGGCCGTTAACCAGCTCTGCCAGGTAGAGTTCGCCGTCGCGGTCCTGCCCAAAGGTGGCATACTCTCCCCCGGGGCCATCGAAGACCTCGGTGTTTACCCAGTTACCGGCAAAATCACGCTCCAGTGTCCAAATTTTACCGGAGCAAAAATCTGCATAAACATACTTTCCGTACAAGGCCGGAAACGCACTGCCCCGGTAGACAAAACCGCCGGTAACGGAACAACCATCACTGCTGCCGGTATTGTAAGTATGGATGGGGGGCGTGTAAGCACTCTCCGGTTCACAGCCGTTGGTATTGTAAGGCTCGAAGCCCTCATAACAGCGCCAGCCGTAGTTCTCACCGCCTTCGCTGTCAGCGGGCTGAAAGGTGATCTCCTCCCATTCATTCTGCCCGACATCGCCAATCCAGATGTCGCCGGTTTCGCGGTCGAAGCTAAAGCGCCAGGGGTTGCGCAGCCCAATCGCCCAGATTTCGTCCAGGGTGAAGTCGTCTTCGGCGTAGGGGTTATCGGGGGGAATGGAGTAAGGATCGCCATTATCCACATCAATACGGAGCATTTTTCCAAGGAGCGACTGCCGGTTCTGGCTAAAGTTTTGAGGGTCGCCGCCGGAGCCACCATCGCCCATAGGGATGTACAGATAGCCATCAGGGCCGAAGGCAAGGTCGCCTGCATTGTGATTGCCATAGGGTTGCCCAATGTCCAACAGGATGACTTCGCTGTTGGGGTCAGCAGTGTTAGGGTTGCCCGGGTTCACCTGGAATCTGGCGATGCGGGTATCGCCGTCATTGGCGGTGTAGTTCACGAAAAAGTAGCCGTTGTCAGCGTAATCGGGGTGGAAAGCCAGCCCCAGCAGCCCCCGTTCGCCGTTAGCAGGGCCGACCCGGTCGTTGATATCCAGGAAAGGTTCGGGCAATAATTGTCCGTCCGCATCCAATATCCGGATACGCCCGGTGCGTTCTACCACAAACAAGCGGTCATCCCCGGCATTCGTAATGTCTGCGGGCTGCGACAAATCGTCATTGATCAATTCCAGACTGAAAATGGGCTGTGCCTGAAGGCTAAAGCCAACGGTGGCCAGCAATAAGAGAAGTAGGGTACGCATGGATGTTTTGGTTTTGAAGGTACGAAAATACAACTGTCAGAGCAGCAGGTTGTTTTGAAAACTTCGGCTTTGTCTGTACCCCGGCAATTGATTTTGATAGCGCTACCTGTACGGTAAACTTTGCCATGCCAGCCTTTAGTCCTAACTTTACCAGCAATAATACCGATAAGCAATGCTCAAGCAATTTCCGATCATTCTGTTTTTACTCGCTGTAGCCATTGGCCTGCAGGCACAGCCGGAGTACCCCAAATCTAACCTTTACCTCTTCAAAGTCAATCAGGAGGACGATGGCAGTATCAGCTTTACGGAGCCCCGCTACCTGACAGCTTTTAACTCCGAGGGCTTTAACAACGACCCTTTCTTTTTTAGCAATACCGAGCTTTACATTTCTGTAAAGGAGCCGGGCGCAGCCCAGTCTGACCTGTACAAACTCGACCTGGAGCATCAAACCAAACTGCGGGTAACGGAAACGCCCGAGCCGGAATTTGTGCCTGCCCGAATGCCGGAGTACTACACTTTTTCGGCTATACGCACAGAAAAAGACGGACAGGATGATGTCTACCGCCTCTGGCAGTTCCCTATTGATCAGCTGACTAACGGGAAGCCTGTCTTTAAGTACATCAGCGGCATTAAGGACTACCTGTGGCTCAACAGCCGGGAAATCGCCATCTACAAGGAAGAAGACCCCACGACAATTTCCATCGTCAATACCGCGAATGACGACATTCAAACCCTGGCCACCAACGTAGGCCCGTGTATGTTGCGCCTGCCCAATGGCAACCTCGCTTATGTCCAGAAAAGCCGGTACGACGACTGGAAGATCATGGAAAAGAACCTCTACCGCCGCCGCGAACCCGCCCGCACCCTCATTGAAACACTGCCCAATGCCGACCACTTTGCGGTTTTGCCCAGTGGTGCCCTGATCATGGGCAAAGGCAGCAAGCTGTATCAGTACAATAAATTCACCGATGACAACTGGACGGAGGTAGCCGACCTACGCTTCTACGAAATCCGGAATATCACCAAGGTCATTGTCAGCCCGGACTTTCAGGTGGTGATTGTAGCGGACTAAGCATGGACTATCAGGGGATAATCGAGGAAATTGCGGAGCTGGTGCGGCCAGAATTTGGCAAAGGCAAAGTGGCGGATTATATCCCGGCCTTAGCGAAAGTGCCCGCCAGTAAGTTTGGCATAGCGGTACGGACACTCAGCGGAGACACCTTTCAGGTGGGAGATGCGGAGGAAGCCTTTTCTATACAGAGTATTTCCAAAGTGTTTGCATTGGCGCAAGCCTACCCGATCTACGGCGAAGCGCTGTGGGAACGCGTTGGCATGGAGCCTTCCGGCAATCCGTTCAACTCCCTGGTGCAGCTGGAGTACGAAAAGGGCATTCCCCGCAACCCTTTCATCAATGCCGGGGCGCTGGTCATCACGGATATGCTGATCGAGCATTTCCCAAAGCCCAAAACACGCATGCTGGACTTCATCCGGGAGCTCTCCGGGTCAGATGATGTGTACTACGATTACGAAGTGGCCCGGTCAGAGCGGGAGTTTGGGTTTACGAATGCCGCGCTGGTCAATTTCATGAAAAGCCATTACAACATCAAAGCGCCGGTAGAGCAGGTACTGGATGTCTATTTCCATCAGTGTTCGGTGGCGATGAATTGCCGGGAGCTGGCTGGCGCCTTCCTCCTGCTGGCCAACCATGGAGTCCTGCCCCGCAATGGCAAGCGCATGCTGACCAAAAGCCAGGCCAAGCGCATCAATGCCATTATGCTGACCTGTGGTTTTTACGACGAGGCCGGAGAGTTTGCATTCTGTGTAGGCCTGCCGGGCAAAAGCGGCGTGGGCGGCGGCATCGTTGCAGTCATCCCCAATGAGCTGGCCATCGCCGTATGGAGCCCTGAGCTGAATGAGCATGGCAACTCGCAGGCGGGCATCAAAGCCCTGGAGCTCTTCACGACGATGACCGAAATGTCTATTTTTTAAAATGCTTGCCTATGCCTGCTGCCCAAGTCTACGGAAAGTCCTTCATCATCACTGGTGCTGCGAGTGGCATTGGCCGGCAGCTGGCTACAGGATTAGCACAGCAAGGCGCCCGGTTGCTGTTGGCAGACCTGAATATCGAAGCCCTGCAAGCTGCTTTTAGCGAAAGCGGTGACCTGTTGCTCCTGCAAATGGACGTCACCTTGGAGGCAGACTGGGCGAAGTTGGTGGAGAAGGCAGTGGAGGTCTTCGGGCAGCTTGACTACTGCGTCAATAACGCCGGGGTTATCCGCCCGGGGTTTCTGCTGGATAGTACGCCGGAGCACATCCGCTACCACATGGAGGTCAACGCGCTGGGGGTCATGTACGGCACCCATTTTGCGGCTAAGGTAATGGCGCGACAGGGGCATGGGCACATCATCAATATGGCTTCTCTGGCGAGTATTGCGCCCGTGCAGGGACTGAGCTTGTATTCCGGGTCGAAGTTTGCAGTGCGCGGCTTCAGCCTGGCTGCCGGGTATGAGCTGGAAGACAAGGGCGTCCATGTCAGCCTGCTTTCGCCAGACCTGGTGCATACCAATATGCTCGACGTGCAGCTGCAATACCCGGAGGAAAGCGCCCTGAGTTTTTCGGGCGGCGCCCAACCGCTTACGGTGCAGGATGTGGAACGGGCTTTCTACCAGGTCTTACGCAAAAAACCGCGCGAATACTTCCTGCCCGCGAGCCGGGGGTGGCTGGCGAAAATCGGGAGCGCCTTTCCCGGCCTGGGGGCGAAAATTGGAAAGATTGTTAAGCAAAAGGGACTGAACCGAATTAAAAAGCGCTATCAAAAAAAATAACACCATGAGTAAAACCTGGAATTGGGGCATTATCGGCCCCGGAAAGATCGCCCATAAATTTGCGGAGGACATCGCCAAATTGGACAATGCGCGCCTGAGTGCCGTGGCCAGCCGCTCTCAGGACCGTGCCGATCAGTTCGCCCGGCAGTATGGTGCTCCTTACGCTTACGATAGCTACGAGGCTCTGCTGGAATGCCCGGAATTAGACGTCATATACATTGCCACTCCTCACAGCGAGCATTATCGCAATACCATGGCGTGTATTGAGGCTGGGATACCGGTGCTTTGTGAGAAAGCTTTTGCATTCAACGCAACCGAGGCACAGGAAATGGCAGAACTGGCGCAACGCAAAAAGGTTTTCCTTATGGAAGCCCTCTGGACCCGGTTTCTGCCCACCACTCAGAAAATCCTGGAGCTCATTCAGTCGGACGCGATTGGGCGGGTGGTCTCCGTCAAAGCTGACTTCGGATTTAAAGCGGATTACAATCCCCAAAGCCGGCTGTTCAACCCGGAACTGGCAGGTGGCGCGTTGCTGGATATTGGCATCTATCCGGTTTTTATCGCCTATCTGATGATGGGGCGGCCGGAGCGCATACAGGCCATTGCCCGCATGGGTCAGACGGGGGTAGACGAAGAGCTGGGCGTACTGTTCCAGATGGCAGACGGGCGGATGGCCCACCTGCATGCCACCCTGCTGGCGCACACCAAGACAGAAGCGTTCATCTACGGGGAGAAAGGGACCATCCACATACATACCCGCTGGCACGAGCCCACGCACTTCAGCCTGATTGGAGAAGACCGGCGCCCGCAGAATTTCCACTTTGATTACAACACCAACGGTTATTCCTACGAAGCACAGGAAGTGATGCGGTGCCTGAACGAAGAACTGACCGAGAGCCCGCTCTGGCCCCTGAGCCGCACTTTGGAACTTATGGAAACGCTGGACCGTATCCGGGCAGAGATTGGGCTGGTGTACCCGGGCGAGCGTCAGTAGTTGATCTCGAAGCCGCCATCGGCAAGGGTGACCGCTTGCTGCCCGCCGGTAGCTTCGAAGTTAAAAGTGCCTTCCAGCCTGCGCCGGTCTTCATCGAGCAAGTCAATGGCAAGGGTGCCTGATCCGGCGCTTAGGGTGTCGCCCTGAATGGTGATGTAAGTAGCGCTAAACGACCCGCTGGGGTCAAGATCGTAGGTGCCAGGGGCTGCATTTTCCGGAATGCGGAAACGAATCTGCCGGCCATTTTCACCTAGTGACTGTACCTGAATTTGCCCGTCGCTAAGGGTCGTGGTGATGGAATCGGAGGTCCAGGTTGCGCCATCAATAACAGCCCGTAGCCCACTGCTAAAGATGGGTGGAAGGCTGTCCGTGTAGGGGACTTTAGTGAAAACCCCTTCCGTAATTTCAACGCCACCGCTTTCCTGCAGGCGATAGCAACGAGCTTCAAACCGGCCGCTGACCCACTCCTGGGCCGTGTCTGCCTCAGTGATGCGCAGAAAGCCATCGCCTCCCGCCGTATTGGATACGTAAGTGCGCGCGCCTCCCACCGAGGTGTACGTCAGGCCATCCGGGCTGCCGGGCAGGAAAGCTACGGTTTGGGGCTGTAAGCCGCCAATGGCCACCCCCATAACGATGGCGCGTTCATCCAGTGAGCTGCCACTAAGGGTGAGGGTGCCATCCACGTAAGCCGCCTCCAGCACATCAGCCTGCCAGGGGCTGCCGTCAATTGTGGCTTTCATGCTGCCATCGGGGTTCAGGGCAGGGCCTTCATCGCGGCATTGTGTGAATAGGAGCACAGAGAGCAGAACTGGCAAAAAATACTTCATGGATTTCCTTTTACGATCTTGGAAAAATGGGGCTTGCCTTTCTTTTTTAACCGGATTTTGAAAGCCATGTTCTGCCGGAAAGGTAATTGGGCGTAAGCAAAATACCGGGAAAAGCCTACCGCCACTGCTCTTAGTCCTTCTCAGTCGTGACCAGATAAGGGCGTAGCTCAATGCCTTTGGGGTTGCGGAAGCGCCGGGAAAGTTCCAGTTGCTGAATCTTTTCAGGCGTTAGCGTTGCTGTAAAGGACAGGCGTTGCCCATCCGGACTGAACCCCAGGTATTGATCAAGCCGGAGCACATGCGCTTCCCCCATAGGACCGTAGTCGAAACCCCGGTGCAGGGTATCCATAGGCTCTGAGAAATGGACGGTGAAGCGGTTGCCCTCCTGCTCTACCTTCGTGACAGTTGGGCGGGCTGCCTCGTAGGCTTCTTTGAGCTTTGCTAAGGGTTGTTTGAAGTACCCTATTTGATCTACAAATGACTCCACAGCAGAGGCATTACTATAATCCAGTTCAATCAGACCGGCGATGGCTTGCTGTTTGTCAGCGGCTTGGTTGTAGTAGTGCTCAGAAAGTGCATAGCCGATGTAGTAGCCCATGTCCCGCTGCCCGAAGGGATTGGGAGCCCCCGACCATACCCACCATGTTGGATGCTGATTGAAAAGCTCCTGCTTAAAACGCTGAAAGACCGTATCGCGGTGGCTCTGACCATAGGCAATCGCCGGCACCGCCGATGGCGTCTCCATGCAAAGCGATGCGATGAACTCCGCGCTGCCTTCCCGCAAGACGATTGCAAGCAGGCTGGTATTGTAAGCCTCTACCTGCTGTGTATGCACAAATTCGTGCGCCGCCAGAAAGCGGACATTGTGAATGGGGTCGTAATCCCGGATATAGTCTTTGAAGTATTGGTAGGAAGGAGGGAACTCTGAAGTATGGACCGTGGAGTCTGTGAAAGCCATCTCCGCACCGAACAACACCATGGAATCGACGGTAGTGCCATTAGTCCGGAAATTGCCAATGCCGAGAAAGATTTTTCCACCTTGCATGGATGGGTATAGTTGCCGGAATTTTTCCAGTGCAGCACGGATGTCTGCCTCGATAGGCGCACGCTTTTCCAGTAAAGGGCGAAGGGAGGCATAAAACTTGGGGTAAGCCCGGATGTTGGTCAGGTACTCTTCCGGGGTATAATTGCGTATGGCGAACAATTGCTGCTGCCCTTCGCTGGCGGGGCTGATGAATACGTCTTTGAGGATTTGAAGGTGCCGGGCGGTATCGGGTTCTGCCTGAATTTGATCATAAGCAGACCAAAACCGGTCGATATCGGCAGATACCAGGCGTTGCTCCTGATCTGTAGGACCGGAAGAGCTGCAGGCCGTTAGGAGCCCGATCAGCATGATTACAATAGCGGGTGGCAATAAATTCATTAAGTGAGGTTTTAGTTTATCGCTCGATATGAATTTCCCTAATCGCTCTCTGAATGGAAATCACGATAGGGGTTGATCTCCTTTTTTCCAGGCAAAATAAGTAGACATGGTTCTGCCCGATGATCTCTACCTGCCTGGCGCCCTGAGATATATAGACAATCTGGTCTTTGTAGTTCAGTATGCCTTCCTCGTGCCTTTGTTGTTGTTTCAAGCCCTCGAAAAACAGATTACTCCAACCAGGTCTTTATCCGCTGCATCTTCCCCTCCCGCTCAAAGTCATACACTTGCTGCACCAGATTCAGATGTTGGAATAGCGCCCGCGCTTTGCTCAACCGCGCCCGGGCTGCCTCCACGTCAGCGGCATTTATCAGGATTTCCCCTTCTGCCATGAGCAGGTCAGCCAGCAGGGTGAGTTGCCCTTCGTCATATTGGTTGGCAAGTGCTACCACATCGCGCCCGGCCAGGATTTCACTTTGCTCCTGAAGCTGCTTTTGGTACTGCTCGTCCAGTAATTCCAGTGCAGCTTTGGCGTCGCCGCTGTGCGATAGTTGGAGCGCCCGGGCAATGACCTGCGTGAGTTGTTGCAAGACTTTGAGGAAGTAATCTTTTCGGATCATAGGATTAAGCTCGGGTTTCTCCTTAAAAGGAGCAGTTTTTTTCGACGAACGCTGGTACTCTGTCGGAAAAAGGCGCTCATTTTTATTTTGTTGGTTTACGAAACCGCTTCAGCACCTTACCGCCCCGGTTGCGAAAGCCGGCAGAGCCAAACTCCAGCTGGCTCTCGATGGTCAGGCAGACTTCTTCCTGCAATTCAGGGATATCCGCTGCTATTTTGGCGGCAAGCGATATGGAGAACACACGCACAGCTACGCCGGCTTTGGGGTCGAGTATCCAGCGGATGGCCCGGTCGTAAAGCACGCCCTGATGGTCCCCGGGCAGGGCAGGCAGGCGGTCGAAGCCCTTGAGCAGCATTCGGTACACCGCATCGTGCTGTGGCTGCAGGAGTGCAGCGACGGCATCATCCAGGATGGTATTCAGCAACTCCGGTTGGCGCTCCAGGGTGTGGTCCATGGCCCAGGCGGCCCGTTGGGGCAGCGGAGGGTCTCCGGTTTTGATGATGTGCCACAGCGCTTTGAAAGGCCAGGCGCCTTTGGTTACCTGAGTGGCGATGTGCTCCATCCCGGCTTTGCTGTAGTTTTCGTAAAGGGCGTCCGTTAGTTCCATAGGTGCTCCGTTTTGCGGGTTTCAAAATACGGAATTAAGGGAGAATACGCCTGGCTTGCACTATCCTGCTATTTTAACTCCTGCCATGACCTGTTTTTTAACCCGAGATGTTGAATTTTTTGTATCTTATTTCCGCATTGGTAACCTTATGAGTCATGCATAAATTCTACCTTTTCCTGCTCGTTTGCTGTCCGCTCCTTATGCAAGGTATGCCCTGGCCGGGTTACATCGTGAGTAAAAACGGAAAAAAACTCACGGGCCACATCGGGGTCATGCAGCATCAGTCCAGGACCAGCACCATCGTATTCATCAATGGGTTTGGCGACACCTATGAGATCGAAGCTGAACGCATTAAGGGGTTTGCTTTTGAAGCCGGGGGCAGGCTGTTTGCCTTTGAGAGCAAGGACCTGAAGCATGCGCACCGGTTTTTGCGGATTTTGCATAAGAATGGCCCGATGGAACTGTTTGTCCTCACCTATGACTCAGGAGCAAGCTGGGCTTACACCTTGCAGACGCTGCCCAGTATTCAGCGGTCTTACTGGATCCGGCTACAGGGAGAAGAAACGATGGTGAAAGTTTCACGGTGGGGGTTCCGGCGCAAGCTGAGGCGGCTACTTAGCCCAAAAGCGCCAGCGCTGGCAGAAAAGATTGGACAGAAAGGCTACAGATTTGATGATATGCCACGGATTGCCGAAATTTACAATCAATTACTGACCCCAAAGCCAAAGCCAATCGAGATATGAAGAAAAAGTGTGTGGAGTGTGGAGAGTCCTTTCACGGACGGGCGGACAAAAAGTTTTGCTCGGCGCACTGCCGCAGCAGCCATAACAACCGGCTCAACCGCGACTTCAACAACTTCATGCGCAATATCAACAACATCCTGCGCAAAAATCGCCGCATTATGGCTGATCTAAACCCTAAGGGCAAGGCGTACGTCCACCGCGATAAGCTGCTGGAGCAGGGGTTTAAGTTCGCTTACTTTACAAATGAGTACGTCACCAAAGCCGGCAAGGTCTACCGCTTTTGCTACGATCAGGGGTATATCGAAAAGGATAATGGCTTCCTGACGCTCGTGGTCAGGCAGGAGTATGTGGAATAAGCCTACCAGACATCCAGCCCTTCTGTGAAAGACAAGCGTTTGGATTCCAGCAAAGCCCCTTCCGGGCTGATTTCTTCAATGTGCACGGCCTCGTAGGTTTCCCACTCGATCCGGTAGGATTCCGAGCCATCCGCATACTGCACGCTGCCGATGAAGGAAACGTCCTTGTCCTCATGATTCGCTTCGTAGTACAGGCGTACCGGGCGCGGCAACTGAGAAGGATAAAGGCGGGTATGGGTCTCCTCCCATTCGCCTTCGGCAGAGAAAAAGGCTTTCGCCAAACGGTCGCCGGCATCGAGAAAGGTCGCTACGAAGTCTTCTTCTTCCACGCCCCAGGTCACCGCAGCAGTCGGCACATCCATGTACTGACGGCTGAAGGCATCTTTCACCTTGGGAGGCACGGCATCTCCCGCTACAAAAAGCGAACAGCTAATCAATACGCTGAGTAAAATGGTCATAAATTACGTTTGGCTTTGTTGCACCAATGACATTAATTACGCTGAGGGGTGACAAATGTTTTGGCTTTAACCCGAAAAATTATTTAAGGAGGTGTGCTTTCCAGCAGGCAGGATTATGGACCTTTTTGGCGAAAGGGTTGTTATGTTCACAGAATTGAACCTGAATTGCAATGGACAACGGCTTTACAAGACCATTCAACCGGCTCTTTTTTTTGGCTATGCTTGTTGTATTTAGCCCTTGGCCAGCCTTCGCACAGTATGGGGCTGTCGACCGGCATGCCCGGCAGGCACCGGACAGTCTGAGCCGTCATTTGCCTGGTTTGGCAGCGTACTTATCGGAAGACGCTCAAAATGAAACGGAAAAAGCCCGCGCCATTTATACCTGGGTGTCCGGCTATTTGCAGTATGACCATCAGGCAGAACGCAAGGGGCAGCGCATCAATCAGCACTTGCGCGATATCCTGGACCGGCGGCGGGGGCTGTGTATGGACTATGCCTTATTGTACCAGGCTGTTTGCCGGTATGCAGGCCTGCAGTGTGAGAAAGTCGATGGTTACGCTGCGCCCCGGCTTGCTGAAGGGCGTCAGGTTCCGGAAAAGGCAGACCATGCCTGGAATGCCGTTTGGGCAGATGGGCAGTGGCATTTGCTGGATGCCACCTGGGGTGAGGTGCAAGATGAATCTCGACTGGCTTACAACGCTTCCTACTTCTTCACCCCTCCGGAAGTTTTCATACTCACGCATCTTCCCGAGCAGCCGATGTGGCAACTCCTGCCCTGCCCGGTTTCCGTGGAGGCTTTTGCGCAAGCTCACACTGCGCTCTACCGTCAGGTTACCCAACAGGACACCTGCTGGTCAGCCGCTGACTCCATTGCCGCCACGCTCAGCCTGTCTCCTGACAGCCGCCGGCTCGCCCTTGCCCGGCAAAGCTTCGAATTTAATGATACACCTTACACCAAAAGACAATGGGCGGCCGCTCTATTCGACCGGGCTGCCGCTTTTGATGAACAAACCGAAAGCCTCCCCTACCCTGATAGTGCCAATACAATTGTCCGGCTCAGGCAGCAGGCCATTGAGCAGGCCGAAAAAGCGCTGCAATTAAGCGAACCGCAAACCTGGCAGCGCGAGCTTTACGCACAGTTGCTGCTCAACCAGGCGATTGGGCGGTACCAACTTCCGGGCGGCCATCCTTTGTCTACCGATGCGGAGGCCACTGTAGCTATTTTGGAAACCGCTAAAGCACAGTTGTTGCTGCTGCCACCTGAGGGGTATTTCCGGGGCTACGCTTTGCAGCAATGTAATCGTTTGCTGGAACAGCTTTCGGGCGGAAATTGAAGTTTTTCACTACATTGAGTCCTAAAAACATGCCCATCCAAGACCAATTTCAACTCAATGGCAAGACCGCCATCATCACCGGTGCCAGTAAAGGCATAGGGGAAGCTATCGCCCATGCACTGCACGAAGCGGGTGCCAACGTAGTCGTCTCCAGCCGTAAACAGGAAGCCGTGGACCAGGTTGCTCAGGCGCTGGGCGAGCGAAGCCTTCCTGTTGCCGCTAATGCCGGAAAGCCTGACGAACTCCAAACCCTGATCGACCGCACCCTTGAAGCGTTTGGGGGGATTGACATCATCGTCAATAATGCCGCTGCCAACCCGGTATTCGGGCCGGTGGAAAATACGGAGGCATGGGCGTATGACAAGATTATGGATGTCAACGTCAAGGGCCCATTTGAGCTGTGCAAGCGCGCACTACCTCACCTGAAAGCAGGTGGAGGGTCTATCATCAACATCAGCAGTGTGGGCGGACTGAGGCCGGAGCATCAGCTGGGCATCTACAGCGTGAGCAAGGCTGCCCTGATTTCCCTAACAAAGGTAATGGCTAAGGAATGGGGCCCACAGGGTGTCCGGGCGAATGTCATTTGCCCCGGGCTGATCAAAACCAAGTTCAGCGAGGCGCTGTGGAGCAATGAGAAAATCCTGAAGTATGCCCTGGCGCAACTGCCTATTCCGCGGGTGGGCTCGGTGGAGGAAGTGGCCGGACTGGCACTTTTCCTGGCGGTGCCCGCCAGTAGTTACTGTACCGGCGGGGTGTATACGGCGGATGGTGGGTTTACGGTTTAACTCCGGCTATTCACCTCCGCAATCACCTTGCGCACCCGGTCGAGCTGCACCGGGTAGTCCAGGATATTCTGAAACAGGTACTGCTTTTTGAGGTCCGGGTAGGGCTTCAGCACTTCTGCAATCAGTTCATCGGTCACGATTTGAGGCATGCCGGTCTGCATATCGATGAGGATGCCGACGGTCTTGCCAGAGGGGATGCCAGCGTCTACAAAGGTAGACTTAATGGGGAAGTGGACCCGGTCGACCAGAAAAAGGTAGCGGCCCTTCTCCAGCACGCGGGTATAGTAGTGGGCGCCTCCCGGGTAGGCATTGCCGCGGATGAACAGCTCGTTCCCAGCTCTGAGTGCGTAGAAATTGTGGCGCTCGTGCTGATCCCGGTTGCGCAGCCGGTAGCGCTCCTGCCTGCCCATCAATCGTTTGAGCTTGCCTGGAAAGGCGTTGGTCCGGCCCTGCTTGAGGTCCAGGAAGTTGCTGGCCGTTTGCAAGCCCCGGGAATCTGATGCCCAAGTCTCTGTCTGGCTCATTTCACGAAAATCTTCGTTTTCCCAGCGCTCCTGATAGTGCTGCAGGCAACGGAAGAACGCGTCCTCCATGCGTGGGGAATGCCCCTTGGCAACCGTAAGCTGATCACCGGAAAGGGTCACGGCCACTTCCTGTGTGGGCTTGCCGGGCGCGTCAAACAACAGGTGCAGGCGGATGTAGCCCTCACCGTCATCCAGCTCCCGGCGCAGGTGCTCCCAAAGGTACAATTGCTTGATTTGGAGCACGACCGGGACCGCTTCGGCATCGTGCATGAGCCAACTGTTCATGCGGGATTTCAGGTTGGAGAAAAATTCGGATTCGGCAATCAGCGGGCGCTTGATATCACAATCCGCACCACGGTTCACGATACCAAGGTTGGCGGTAAAATTGCGCTCGTCCTGGATTTCAGCAATGTAAAAATCGCTTTCCATTACTTTATCGATGCGCTGAGCAGCACCGATTACGCGGAATTCGACTTGTGCCTGCAGGACCGTGCATCCGGTCAGCAGGAGGGCAAGCAAGGGTAAAAGTCTGGGCTTCATAAGCAGTCATTTCAGGGATTCATGGAATTGCCAACGAAAAATACGGCAACCCGTAAGTTACGAAACAATCTACTTACAAATAGCCAGCCTGCGGTACTTGTTTACCAGAATGTCCGGTATCTAACAGCAAGGCCTGTATTTTGCTTAAATGCTGCAAAAGCCGGAAGCGCCTTATCCCTTTCTGATGGCGGCCGCAAAGCCTTCCGTATCCAGTGCGTTCATACACTCCGCAGCGGTCAGCCCGCCCTTCCTGCCTGCCAGGACCCCGTACCGAATATCGTGCATGCCGCTGGTGCTGTGGGCATCCGGATTGATGCTGAGCAAGATGCCTTTTTCCAGTGCATAAGGCACCCAGGTCCAGTCCAGGTCCAGCCGGTAGGGGTTGGCATTGATTTCCACGCTTACACCATTGGCGGCGCAGGCATCGAGGACTTTTTGGTGATCTATGGGGTAGCCGGGGCGGGACAGCAGCAGCCGGCCAGTGGGGTGGCCAAGCATCGTGGTATACGGGTTTTCAATCGCCGTAATGAGGCGCTGCGTGGCTTTGTCTTCGTCCATGCGCAGGTTGCTGTGCACGGAGGCGATGATAAAGTCGAAGGCTTTTAGTACGTCTTCCTCGTAGTCCAGGCTGCCATCGTTGAGGATATCGCTTTCTATGCCTTTGAAGATGCGGAAGGGCGCGAGTTCCTGATTCAGGGCATCCACTTCCTCCATTTGTTCAAAAACGCGCTCTGGCTTCAGCCCGTTGGCGTAGAACGCAGACTTGGAGTGGTCGGTCAGGCCAAGGTATTGAAAGCCCTGGGCTTTAGCGTACTCTGCCATTTCCCGTAAGGTGTGGGCCCCATCGCTGTAGGTGGTGTGGGCGTGTACGATACCCTTGATGTCCGCCTCGGTGATGAGCTCGGGCAGGTCGTTGCTGCGGGCGCGCTCCAGTGCCCAGGCTTGCTCGCGCAGCTCGGGGGCGATGTAGGGCAGTTTCAGGATATTGAAAATGGCGGGCTCTTCGGCTTGCCCCGCCCAGTCTGCGGCGGGGGCTTGCGTGGTTACGGCTTCCAGGAAGGCATCACTGGCGGTAAGCGTGAAAAGCTGGGTGCCAAAGTTGGCGGCCGGACAGGTGTGTATTTTGACGGGCGCCTCCGCTTCAGTGGTGGTTTTGGCGGCATGTGCGTCACCGGCGGGGCTTACTTCTTTCAGCACGCCCAGATCAGCCAGCACTTCAGCCGCTTCCTCCTGCCCCACCAGGATTTCTATTTCATCAATGACCACAGCCCTGCGGCGAATCGCACCGCACCAGTCTGCCGGTACATCAGGCAGGGCTTTTTGGATGGCTTCGAGCAGTTGCGCTGCTTCCGCCTCTATGGCTGCGTAGTGGAACCGGTGCTTAGACTTTTGGTAGTACTCCAGCTTTTTGCGGAGTTCTTCCTGCGTTTTGGCGCCAAAGCCTTTGAGTTCCACCAGGCGGTTTTCGTTGACTGCGTAAAGGAGTTCGCCAACGGATTCCACGCCCAGCCCTTCCCAGACCGCCATAATTTTTTTTGGGCCGAAACCTTTGATGTTGAGCATTTCCTGAATGCCCTCCGGGGTCTTGGCCCGGTATTTTTCCAGGGTAGCCATCTGCCCGGACTCCAGCAGTTCCTGAATTTTGCCGCTGATGGCTTTGCCTACGCCCTTGATGCTGCCAATTTCATCGGCACTGAGCGCTGACAATGGCTGCTCATAGGACCGAAGGTTGCGGTAGGCACTTTGGTAGGAACGGATTTTGAACGGGTTCTCGCCGTGCAGTTCCATCAGCTGCCCGAGCTGCCGGAAGTGTTGTGCGATTTCTTTGTTGGTCATTGGGGTATTTTTAAAACTCGACTTCCAGTTCCAGGGTTTCTTCGCCCCGCTTGACGACCACGTTAGCCTTGTCGCCTTTCTCAAATTGGCCCAGGCCTTCCATGTAGCCGTAGATGTCCTTGACTTCTGTATCGCCGATTTTCAGGATGATGTCTCCTTTCTTCATGCCCGCGTTGTCCGCTGTGCGCCCCTGCATCACGCCATCGATGCGCATGCCGGTGCCCTGAAAGACATAATCCGGCATGACACCAAGCGTCACTTTGTAGGCTGCCGGGCGGCGGCTTTCCTGTTCATCCTTGGTTTTGGTGAATGGGATTTTGCCTGCATCGTCCAGTTCCTCAATCAGCGCCAGGATGTAATCCGTGGTGAGCAGCAGCCCTTTATAGTTGACCAGCTCGGAGTCGTCCTCCGGCTTATGGTAATCTTCATGCTGGCCGGTGAAGAAATGCAGCACGGGGATATCCTCCAGGTAGAAGGAAGTATGATCGCTTGGCCCTATGCCAGATTCAGAAACGACCGTGGAAATGCCGCCCACCGATAAATCCGCAAGCAGGGTACTCCATTCGGGTGAAGTGCCGGCGCCGTTGACGGACAGGGTCTTTTCTTCATTGAGGCGGCCCACCATGTCGAGATTGAGCATGTAGTTGACCTTCTTCAGGTTGACGGTGGGGTTTTGGACGTAGTACTTTGAGCCAAACAGGCCCATTTCCTCACCCGAAAAGGCGATGAAGAGGTAGTTGTTGTTGGTGGCTTTGCCTTCGGACAGCGCCTCTGCCAGCCGGAAAATCCCTGCTACGCCGCTTGCGTTATCGTCTGCCCCGTTGTGGATGGCCGGGTCGCCTGTGTGGCGGGACCCCATGATGCCATGCCCCAGATGATCGTAGTGTGCGCCGATGACGATGGTGTAATCTGCGCCGTTGTCGAGGTAGCCAATGACGTTGCGGGCGGTGCGTTCTTCGGTCTCTTTAGCATGAGGGTGCGCTTTGTACTGCACCTCAAAATCCTGGTACCATTCGCCCCCGTACCCTTTGGGTTCCAACCCGATTTCTTCGAATCGGTAGGCGATGTAATCGGCGGCCATGCGCTCGCCCTTTTTGCCAGTCTCCCGCCCCTGCAGCAAGTCGGAAGCCAGGTAAACGACATCGACCTGCAGTTGCAGGGCAGGGTCGTGCTGCGCGTTTGAAGTCATTGGCGAAAGCCCCAATACAAGCGCCGCAGCAAGGGCGCAACCTATTTGAAAAGTACCTTTCAGGATCATTGGTTGATGTTTTTTGTAGCGTTTATTTGGAGTGAACAGCAAAAGCAGTATTCCGGCTGTCACCCGGTTGTCAGAAAATCAGGGTTATTGGAACAAAGCCTCCACATCCACATCCGCCCCTTTGGCGATGCGGCCCCGGTCATTGCGCTCTACCTCCACACAGGCGGTGGCGGGGTCATGCTCGAAGAACAGGTAATGCCCCCGGTCTACGCCATCTTCCAGGATACGCCCCTTTTCCCGCATGGTATCGAGGGGGCGCAGGTCGTAGCTCATCACGTAGGGCATACCGATATGGAAGGAGGAGGGGATCACATCTGCACAATATATGATGGTATGATCGCCTTGATGGAAAATCGGCACCATCATCGCTTCCGTATGCCCGTACACGAAGCGGATGTCGATACCGGGCAGCCATTCGAGGTCATCTTTCTGTACATCGATGAATTTGAGGACGCCCGCCTTTTTCAGGGGCACAAAGTTTTCTTTCAGGAAGGAAGCCTGTTCCCGTGCATTGGGGTAGTACGCCCAGTTGTAGTGGACCTCGTTTGACCAGTAAGTGGCGTTGGGGAAAGCCGGCACCAGGTTCTGATTGGCATCGTACTTCACCGCTCCGCCCACATGGTCAAAGTGCAGGTGGGTAAGCAGTACATCAGTGATGGACTCGGGTTCGAAGCCAGCCTGCTGAAGGCTGCCCATGAGGGAGGCGGCTCCGTGCGGTTCAAAGTGGGAGCGGAACTTTTCGTCCTGCTTATCGCCAATGCCGGTGTCTATCAGGATGCGGTACTCCCCATGCTCAATGAGCAGGCAGCGCATTGACCAGGTACAAAGGTTATTCTTGTCGGGCTTGTTTTTCTTTTGCCAGAGGGTTTTGGGCACTACGCCAAACATGGCGCCGCCGTCCAGCTTGAAAAACCCGGTTTCGATAATGTGAATTGTCATAATTATGGTGTTTTGGGTGTGGTCGGAATCGGAACTCTAAGAAAAGCCAATGCGGGACTGCCCAGCTTGCAAAGAATCCTTCAAAGCCGCCATTCGGATGGCAGTTACGGCCGCTTCCACGCCCTTATTGCCGTGCTTGCCACCGGCGCGGTCCCGGGCCTGCTCCTCCGTATTTGGCGTCAGCACTCCAAAGATGAAAGGCTTGCCGTAGACCATACTCAGGTTGGTAAGCCCGCTGGCCACCGCCTGATTGATGTACTCATTGTGGGAAGTTTCGCCTTTGATGACGCAGCCCAGGCAGATGACGGCATCGAGTTTGTGCTTGTCGATCATCATTTTGGCCCCGGCCGGCAGCTCGAAGGAGCCGGGCACCTGAGCGGTATGGATATTGGCTTCCTTTGCGCCATGTTTGATCAGGGTGTCGTAGCAGCCCTCGTAGAGCGCATGGGTAATTTCGGGGTTCCAGTCGGCCACTACGATACCAAAGGCAAAACCTTCTGCGGAGGGCAGTTGCGCTTCGTCGTAGGTAGAAAGGTTCTTTAATGCACTTGCCATAATTGATGTGGATTAGGGGACAAATTAGAAAAGGTAAGGCTCTCAACAAAGAAGAACCTTACCTTTCCGATAGTAGTTTAACAAAGCGGGAAATTATCCCTGCGAAGCGCGGACGATATACTTTTCGATATCGCGGCTTACCGGAGACCCAGGGTATTCTTCCTTGATGCGCTCGTAGGAAGCCTTGGCGTCGGCCATATTGCCGTTGCGTTCGTGCAACATTCCGATCTTTTTCAGGTAGTAAGGTGTCAGCACTTCGTTATCGCCGGCACTGATCGCCTTTTTGTACTGCTTCATTGCCGCGTCAAAGTCACCCAGCTCGGAGTACGCATCGCCCAGGGCGCCATGCTTCATGACCGGTGTCACTTCACCCGCCGGGCTGTAGTCCTTCAGGTAGTCGAGTGCAGCCTCGTACTTGCCCAGGTGCAGGTAAGAAACGCCAGCGTAGTACTTAGCCATATTACCGGCATCGGTACCGCCGTAGTTGTCGATTACATCAAGGAAGCCCATGTAGCCACCACCGGGATTGGTGAGTGCCAGTGCAAAGGAATCCTGCTCAAAGCGCTGCTGCGCGCGGAACATCTGCTCCACCGCTTCCTGCTGCTTCGGCTTCTGATAAAAATTCTTATAGGCGAGGAAGCCGCCCACGATGAGAACGAGCGCCACCAGGCCACCAAAGATATAATTCTGATTGGCGTCCATGAAGCCCTGCGCC
>JANSXW010000400.1 GCA_024742755.1 bacterium
AGGCTTCGCCGGCGGCAACACCCTCATGGGCCTTCAGGCCTCCTACCACTTTAAGAATGGCATACTGGCTTACGGCCAAATGGCGATGGACGAGTTCACCTCCTCCGCCGTCTTCAACTGGAGCGAAGGCAGCTGGCTCAATATGATGGCCTGGCAGGCCGGGCTGAAATGGGGCGATGCCTTTGGCATCCGCAACCTCTTCCTCCGCGCCGAGTACAACATCGCCCGCCCCCACATCTACGCCCACCGCGAGATCCTCACCAACTGGGGCCACTACAATCAGCCCCTCGCCCACCCCTGGGGCGCCAATTTTGAGGAAATGCTGGTCCGCGCCCACTACCGCACCGGCCGCTGGAGCTTCCTCCTCGCCTACCATCAGGGCCGTACCGGCCGCGATGCCCCCGGCGAAAACTGGGGCGGCGACATCTTCAAGTCCTTCGACCTCCGCTCTGCCGACACCGGCGTCTTCGCCGTGCAAGGCAACCTGGGCGACCTCACCTACCTCCGCGCCGAGGCCGCCTTCACCATCAACCCCATTTACAACCTCGAGGCCCACGCCGGCTATCAGTCCCGCACCGAGACCTCCGAAGTCGGCGGCTTCCCCGACAGCCGCTGGGCTTACTTCGGCCTGCGTACCAACCTTTATACTTCCTACCAGGACTTTTGAGGCCGGGAGGTTTAGGTTGGTCAGGAGCGCATCCCCGCCGAGGTTTAGGCTGGTCCAGCGCAAGGCCCAGCCGAGGTTAAGGTTGGTCCCGGGCAAAGCCTGGCCGAGGTTGAGGTTGGCCCCGGGCAAAGCCCAGCCGAGGTTAAGGTTGGCCCCGGGCAAAGCCTGGCCGAGGTTAAGGTTGGCCCCGGGCAAAGCCCAGCCGAGGTTAAGGTTGGTCCAGTGCAAGGCCTAACCGAGGTTAAGGTTGAGAGCCCCGCGCGGTCTTCCCGGAGACGACAATTAATTGTCGCGCCCCAGGCGAGCCTGCCACACCGACCGGCAACGCTCGTCTCCCCCGCAGGAGACCGTAAACGGTCGGCCCCAGAAGCCACTTCCTGGTCCTCAACCTTATCCTGCTCCAGGACCGCCCACGGACAACCTCATCCTCGGATTGCCCAGGAAAGGCTAAGGTTGAGGTCAAGGTTGAGCGCACACCAGCATCCTCCAGGGGCACGTCCGCTTTGCGACCGCCTCCCGCAGACCCAG
>JANSXW010000053.1 GCA_024742755.1 bacterium
AAACAGCCGCACTGAAAAATTCGACAGTGCGGCTGTATAGCCGGTTGATCGTTTCGTCTCAAAAAACTTACGCTACTCCGGCAAAAATGATTGAACACCCAATTGACCATGTTAGCTTTGAATCGATCTCTATCAATTCTTCTGCTTACACTACAAATGTAACGGGGTTTTCAGGCCAGCTAAATGACTTCCCTCAGCGCCGGGGGTGACTATTGTCACTGGCTCAGGTTTTTGGACTGCTGCAGCTGTTGCAGTTGTTGCTCGATGCGCTCCGGAATGAGCGTGCCATACTGCTCCTGAAAGGCTTCGAGGTCGTACCAGGTCTCAAAATGCTCCAGGTACCATTCTGCCCCGTCTTTACTGATTTTAAAGGTGCGGATCTCTTCATTGTATTTTTCCTCCACATAATGCGGGTTGTCAGCGAAGGGGCGCAGTTTGTATGCGAATTTGCCATTCAGGAGGAAAAATTCATCACCATTATAGTCCATTTCGGCATTAAAAATAGCCATGCGGTCGTCGCATAGTTGGTAAAAACTAGCGACCGGATCCACGCCATTGAGGAGCGACAGGACGGTTTGCTTCACATTAATGACAGTGATGTAGGGAAAGGTGATGAACTGATTGTGCGTTTCGCTGTAGCCATAGCCTCCAAGCAGGTAGAGGAAGCCGTCATTCTGATAGTAAGACAGCCCCGTGGCGCTGATTTGCTCCCCCAGGCTGCCTTCAAAGCTGCCATTGGTGTAGGCGCTGGCCCGGTTTTCATCAAAATCAATGAGCAGGATATCGAGGTTGGGGAAATTCTGGTAATTGTTATCCGAAATTTTAGAACGGATGCTCCCCCCAAAGATGAGCAGGTAGTCTTTGTATTGCCCAACCGCGTAACCCTCCATATCCGCTAACGTAGGGTAAAGCTGAACAGCTTCCGGAGGCAGCTCGCGCAGGGTTTCTTCACCTTGAGCCACACAGAAGATAGGGCTCAAAAACAGAAAGAATAGGGGTGTAAAGTATCTAAGCATGTATCTACAGTCTTTGGCTGGCCGCAGGAAAGCTGCAAAAAACACAGCAGGGTGATAAAAGTCACTTCCATAAACCAGAACTAATCGGCAAGTAATTTATTTATGGTATCGTTGCCAGTATACCTCAAGGTAGCCCCTTTTTTGAGAAAAATCAGAAAGGGGGCTGACAAATGTCAATAGAATAACAAAGGTATTACTGCAATTTTGAACCGTGAAATAAGCTGTACGAAATTCAGTTGCGTACAGCGGACCGGTTTAATGACAAATTCCATGAATTTACCTGCTCAGGCAAATTGAACGCCATGACTAATACAGAAATACGACTTTTTGGGCTTGGTTGCAACCTTTCGCGCAATCTGCATGCTAACATGCAAAGGGCCGCTAAAGAGTTGGGCCTGGAGGTGAGCATAGAGGAAGTTTCTGATATTCAGGAGATGATGGACCTGGGCATCACGGCTATCCCTGCGCTGCAAATCGGCGGTCAGGTGGTGGTAAGTGGGCAGGTACTCGAAGTTGAAGAGCTCAAGTCGTTGCTGAAGATTTGAAGTATACCGACGATAAAGTGGTTTGCCACGCAAACCGACTTGATGTCGGCATAAACGCTGGAAAGTGGCCTGCTCCGATGTCGCAAACCACTTTGTTAAGCGTATAATCTGAAAAATTCCCACTTTTATCGCATTCAACTTTCCGAAATTCACTAATTTTCGGGTCATACTTCTATACGTAGTCCTAAAGGGCCATGCCCGGGTTTCCTGGTCGGGCTCCAAGCAAAAGAAACCAACTTACCATGAAAAAGATACTTTTTCCCACCGACCTTTCTGTAGCTGCAGAGCGTGCCTTTATTTACGCCTTGCACATCGCCAAAAATATGAAAGCCGAGCTGATTACCCTCAACGTCTACCAAAAGCCGGAGGTCAGGGGCGGAGGCTTGCCGCATACCCTTTCCGAGTTTTACGAAAGCTACGACCTGGATGAGTTTGAGAACTTCAAGGACTCTATCCCGGTGTTGCGCGACATACAGCAGCGGGAAGGTTTTGAAGCCCTCAGCGTACAGCACCTGCTCAAGCCTGGCCGCACTGTGGAAACCATATTGCAGGTGGCAAAAGAGGAAGGCGTGGAAATGATTGTGATGGGCACCACTGGCGCGCGGGGGCTGAAAGAGATTTTCATGGGCAGCGTGGCCGGAGAAGTGCTGGAGAATGCCAACTGCCCGGTGCTTGCTATTCCTGAAAAGGCAGCGTTCGACGGGGAGATCGACGATATCGCCTTTGCAGTGAACTATCAGGAGGAAGAAGTGGAGGCTTTCCAAAAGGTAGTGCAGCTTTGCCGGCCCTTCAACGCCAAAATCCACTGCGTCAATGTAGACCTATCCCACGCCGAAGATTACCGGCACGAAATGGAGCAGTTTAAGGAAAAACTAGTGCCTTACGAGAATACAACCTTTGAAGTGATCGAGAGTACGGACATTCGGGAGGGGCTGACCAAGTACATGGAGACCCACTCGGTAGACGTACTGGTGATGGTCACGCATAAACGCAATTTCTTCCAGGAGCTGCTCCGGTACAGCCATGCGAAGGAAATGTCTTACCACTGCAACATGCCGCTGTTGTCTATCCCGTCTCATATTCTGGGATAACACTCCGGCATCAACGGCCATCAAGGGCTTTCTGAATCGCCTCCACGAGGATGGATTCGGTATAGGGCTTCGAAATGTAATCGTTCATCCCTGCTTCAATGCATTTTGCTTTTTCTCCAACGAGGGAATGTGCTGTACAAGCGATGATGGGCGTATCGGCCTTTAGGTTTTTTCGAATTTGGTTGGTTGCTTCGTACCCATTCATTTTCGGCATCTGCAGGTCCATGAGTATGATGTCGTACGCATGATTTTGGGCCATTTCAACGGCAGCTTCGCCGTCTTCCGCAAATTCCACGATGGCACCGTTATTCTTCAGGGCAAATGCGCCGAGCTTCTGATTGAGCTTGTTGTCTTCAGCCAGTAATATCCGTATGCCGGAAAGCTTCAAAGTTGAGTTGGTATCCACGTCTGTTGCTTTAGGTTTTTCAGGAGATTGTGCAATGGGCATGCGCAGGTAGCAGGAAAAGGTCGTCCCCTGCCCGGGCTGACTTTCCAACTCAATGTGGCCGCCATGCAGCTCCACCAGCCTCTTCACAATGCTAAGGCCAAGCCCGGTGCCTCCAAAGAGCACTTCTTTGGGCTGCCGGGCCTGTTCAAACCGGTTGAAAATGCGCTCCCGGTCTTCCTCAGAAATACCAATGCCGGTATCAGTGACTTTAAAGCACAGGTCCGCGTGCTCTTTATCCCGGCCCCTGACCTCCACTTCTACCGTTACACCGCCCTGATTGGTAAACTTGACGGCATTGGAAATGAGGTTGACCAGAATCTGGTGCAGGCGGGTAGGGTCGCCCATGATGTATTCCGGGGCATTCATGTCCATGCTGGCCCGCAGGCGCAGCCCTTTTTCTTCTGCTTTGGACTGGCTAAGCTTGATGGCATCCTGCAGGACTTTCTTCAGCTCCAGCGGCTTGGATTCCAGGTCAATTTTGCCTGCCTCGATTTTGGAAAGGTCCAGGATGTCATTGATGATCGCCAGCAGGTTATTGCCAGCCACAGAGATGGCATCCAGGTATTCCCGCTGAGTGGGCCCGAGCTCTGTCCGCTCCATCAGGTCCGAAAACCCGATAATCGCGTTCATCGGTGTCCTGATTTCATGGCTCATATTGGAAAGGAAGATGTCCTTGTGGTGGATAGCCTCATGAAGGGCGGCGTTTTTTTCTTTGAGGGGCGTGATATCGTAGGCAATGGCAAACATCTGCCCGGCAGCAGGGTCAGGCTGACAGTTCCACTGCACCCAAATGTAAGACCCGTCTTTTTTGCGCAGGCGGTTTTCAAACTCCACGGCCGGCTCGCCCTCGTTAAGTTTTTCCAGTTGTGCATAAGCCCGCTCCTGATCGTCCGGATGGAAAAAGTCCATGAGTGGCCTGGAAAGGAGTTCGGACTGTTCCCAGCCCAGCTTTCTCATAAAAAAAGGGTTGACCTCTTTGCAAATGCCCTGCATATCCACAATGCACATCAGGTTCAGAGACTCATCAAAGAAGCGTTTGTAGATTTCCAGGCGGTAGTTGAGCTTCCTGCATGCTATCAGGCTCATAGCGGTATCTGCAAGCCCCTTGAGCAATTCGATTTGTTCCGGCGTGGCAGAGCGGGGCTTGTCATCGATTACGCAGAGCGTGCCCAGGCTGTGCCCCTGCTCATTAGTGATCGGGTGCCCGGCATAAAACCGGATATGGGGGGCGCCAGTGACGAGCGGATTGTCCTCAAAGCGTTCATCTTCGTGGGCATCGTTGACAATAAGCGTTTCTCCATCCACTATGGCGTACTGGCAAAAGGAAATTTCCCGGGGCGTCCCCTCTGCTTCGAGGCCTACTTTGGATTTGAACCACTGCCGTTTGTCATCCAGCAGGGTGATCAGAGCGATGGGTGCATCGAAAATGTGGGAAGCAATACGGGTCAGGTTATCAAACTCCTGTTCAGCAAGGGTGTCCATGATCTGGTAGGACGCCAATGCCAGTAGGCGTTCTTCCTCATTAGGTGGAATAGGCAGGCTTTGCGACATAAAAAGTGTGCATTTGCTTGGGCTGGTCTTACTTTTTGACACATCAACCGCTCAGTTCGTTGACGGGGAGGGTAAATGTCAGCCAATTATGAACTCAATATAAGCAAATTAGCCTTTAAATGCCGGACAAAGTTTGCCAATGGGAGCCATTATTCAGTAAAAGGGAGCCGTTATTGCATTGCCCTGAACGCCATCGTTGAGGGAGCGGTGCCAAATGCTTCCGGGATGGCCAGCTCTGGCGCAACCAGGGCAAGGCCAATTTTGATAATGGCCAGATGGTGGATGGTATGCTCGATATTATAGACCAGCTCCCGTTCCAGGTTAGTGGCTATAGTGCTGGAAGCCGCAGTCTTCTGCAGGTCGCTGCATTGCAGCCGGAGCGGTTGAGGCACTTGCAGTTGTGAAAGTTGAGTACAAGCCGACTCAATCTTCAGCAGGGCTTTGCCAGGTTGGGTTTCCACCTCAGGAGAGCGACGCCGTTTGCTGTAGTCAATTTCTCCCGCAGGCTGCTGGCTTTGCTCAATCAGGCATTCAAAAAACTCAATGAAATGGCGGGTGTGCTGCCCCACGGAGCTGCCTTGCAATAGTTGAGGTTGTTCGGTGTATTGCCGGGAGGACAGATGTGGGAGGTAGTGTTCTGCCTGCCGTAAAACCTGGGCAGCAGCCTGACGTAAATCCATACGTTTTGCTTTGATGGTTCCTGCCAAAGATACTTCCGGCCGGGGTTGGAAGTAAAAATTAGGGTGAGTTTTTAGCCATTACTGTTGATTTCCGGGCACAGGGGCTGCCAGTTGGCGCTGTGAAGCCAGACGGCAGGCGGTTTTAGTGTTTGCCCAAAAACAATTATATTGTGGCTGCGTTCAAGCGGCTTGAAGGCCTGGAAACGCCAACAATAATGCTTCCCCTTCAGGCCCGGATCGATTTTTGTCAGACCAATTTCCCCTTAAAAAGTTTGAGCTGTCTGTGCCAGTGCGGCGCAGGCAGGATTTCGCCTGTAGTGCCATGCTACGGGGAATGAAACATGGATTACGTGTGACTAAAATCGATGCCTTATGTTTTCTGCTACAAAAAAAGAGGATACTCGCCTGCTGCACAAAGGCCTGGGTGAAATATTTGGTGAGTTCGAAGAAGCGCTGCTCGATTTTCTTTTGCCTCACATCCAATGGGTGAAGCTGCACGGCAGTGGATACCTTTTTGAGGAAGGCGATCAGGGCGATGCCGTATACTTTCTGGTGCGGGGGCGGTTGCTGGCACTGCGCCGGTCTGCCGGAGAAGAAACCCCCTCTGAGGTACTGGGCGAGATCGCCCGGGGCGAGGTCGTGGGAGAAATCGCCGTTCATTCCGAGGAGCCCCGCATGGCTGGTGTGATGGCGATTCGGGACAGTGTTCTGATTAAAATCTCTGCTGAGGCTTACTTTCAAGCCCTTCAGCATTTTCCAAAGTTAGGGCACCGCATTACCAAACGTATCATCAAGCGGCTGCGCAGGGATGATGCCGGGCAACATCAGGTAAAGCGCCCGGCGACGCTGCTGTTGCTAGCTCAGGATCAGAATGAGGACTTCATGGAGTATTTTCATCAGCTAAAGGAAGCCCTGCAGGAAGCCGGTAGCGTGAAAGTACTAACAGAAGCCGACGTGACTGAACATTTTGGCACGGGGGACAACGCCATCCCTGACCTGGCCTCAGAACGCCTTAGCCACTGGCTGGAGGAACAAGAGTCTGCACACGACTTTCTGATTTTTTCCGGGCAACCGGGGCAGACAGACTGGATCCGCCGCTGCATGCGGCAAGCCGATCAGGTGTTGCTCTGGGCACCCTTTGCTGCCGGCCCGGCCCTGACCCCTATGGAAGAACAGCTGGAAACTGCCCTCGCTTCGGGAATGGCCCCCAAAATACTGGTGCTGCAGCATCCGGAAGGCGCGCCCTTTCCAAAAGGGACGGTTAAATGGCTCGATCAGCGCCCGTGGCTGCACCGTCACTTTCACATCCGTCGGGACAATCCACGTGATATTCCCCGCCTGGTGCGGAGTTTGTGTGGCAATGCCATTGGGCTGACCCTCGCCGGCGGAGGCGCTAAGGGCTTTGCGCACATCGGGGTATACCGTGCCCTTCTGGAAAAGGATGTACCGGTCGATATCGTAGGCGGCACGAGTGCGGGAGCTATGCTGGCGGCTGTGATTTCTTTTGACACCAACTACGAGCAGACCGATAAATGCCTGAAAGGAGCTGCAGCCTATAACCCGACCAAGGACCTGAATGTGCTGCCACTGGTCTCCCTGATTAAAGGGAAGCGGTTCCGGGACATGATCAGCCGGGCGATTGAATGCCTGACGGGCCATCCGGATGTTGACCTGGCCGATTCCTGGATACCCCTGCATGTGGTGGTGAGCAACCTGAGCAAAGCACGGGAGGAAGTCTTTACGCGTGGTTCAGCTTTGAAACTGCTTACGGCATCCGGAGCGGTGCCTGGTGTTTTCCCACCGGTGCCTCTTGGGGACGACCTCCTGGTTGACGGTGGCAACTTCAATAACTTTCCGGTAGACGTGATGCGCAAAATGGGCGCAGGCTCCGTGATTGGCGTAGATTTTCTTTCCGATAAAAATTACACCCTGGACTTTGATGAGGCCCCGACTTCATGGGAGTTGCTGCGGGACAAGTTCCGAAGGAAGAAAAAGAAGTACAAAATGCCTTCCATGACGAGCATCATCACGAAGTCCTCACTCTTGTACAGTACTGCCCGGCGCAAAGAGACTATTCAGTACCTCGACATCCACTTCAATCCCAAGGTACAGAAGTTTGGGTTTGCCTCCTGGAAAGCCTATGAGCATATCCGGGACGAAGGGTATCGTCATGGTAAGGAAGTGCTCGAGGCTTTGCCGGAAGCGGAATTGAAAGGGCTGCAGGCTTTGGGCTAGTGGTCTGAGGTATTACTAGCTTGCTTCCCGGAGAAATGGTGGTTGTTCCCACTCTACGGGTGTCTGTTCAATGGCTTCTTTCTTGCGGCTCAGGTAAGTATTGGTCAGCTCTTTTTCGATCTTGATCTCTTGCTGTGTCCGGTACAGGCTGTTAACGTCCTGTGATGCCCCAATCTTACACCATGCCCGGTAAATTCTCCATTTTTTTCGATCAACGCTGGATGACTTTAAGATGGATAAGCCTGAAAAGTCCTTTATCTCCTTGAGGATTGGGTGGGGGAGCGGCTGGCCTGGCTTTAAGGGCCCCTTAAGATTTGAGATAAGCTTACTGATCATTTTCCAGGTTATATTATGAGGTAACAAAAGGCAGGCAGATGGTATGCTTAAAATTCAAGAAGGGCAAATAAGGCTTCAATGTTAAACTTAATACTTGGAATGCCTGCCATTTATACATTGTTGACCGCCGCGCTTATTTTATTTATTTTGAAATTTAATAGAAAAAAGGCAGTAAAGTAAACGTTTTAATTAGTTTTGCATTTTAATTGAGAACGAAATAAAAAATGACGTAAAATGGAATTTCAAAAGCTATCCCCTTTAGAGTTAAGGGATTTAATTAATAAGTTTAATTCCGATTTAAGGAAGCTGCAGTATCAGGTGGTCAAAACACAGGCAATGGTCAGCGAACTGGAAGGCTACCTGTCTGAAGCGGAAACAGCGCTTGGACTGGAACTCTCTACAGCCATGGTCGAAGTGCCTGAGGTGGAAGCCGCTCCGGAAAAAGCAAAGCCGCAAGAGCAGAAAGCAGCTCCAAAGACCAAAGGGCGCGGTCGCCCCAAGGGTGCCAAGAATAAGAAAACCACAGAAAAAAAGGCTGCAAAGCCAGCAGCAGGCAAGACAAAGGGGAAGGGCCCTGGCCGCCCCGCTGGCTCCAAAAGCAAAAAGAAAGCAACGACAGAAACCAAGCCGAAAGCCGCTAAAGACAAGGCCAGCCAAGCAGCGAAAGAAACGCCTGCCAATGAGGATGTCCCAGGCTATCGCCTGTCAGAGTGGGATGATTTTGTATTGAAAAGCCTCAATGAAAAAGGCAAAGTCCTGACCACTTCTGAATTGACAAAAATCGGCGTGGCAGATGCTTCCATAAAGCTGGGCGCTGCACAGATCAAGACCAAGCTGAATGCCAGCCTGCACAAACTGGCCAATAAAAAAGGCCTTCTGGCTAAGGTAGAACACGCTGGCCGCGGGTTTGCCTATGCACTGCAGGAGTGGGTGAGCGCTTCCGGCGAGCTGCCTAAAAAATACGTTGAGAAATAAAGGCACTGAAATCAGAACCTGACTGGCTTGCTGATAAAAAAAGCCGCATCCGGAGTTACCGGGTGTGGCTTTTTACTTTGGTCAGGTAAGCGTTAACCCATGGTTTGCGGAGGGCATTTTAAAAAACAAAACCCCTGCAGCCCTTCAGCTACAGAGGTTTTTGTTCCTTAAAAAGTAGTTTGGTACTTCAAATATAGTGGTTGTGCCGGTAAAATGCAACTGCACTGTCACAACTGATAGTATTTTTTGATGTGCGCGCGGATGTAAATCAACCGCCCAATACCTACGGCGAGAATGAGGGGCGATAAGCAAAGGAGGAACCATCCAAGGGGGCGGATTTCTTCCAGGGCTGACATCTCAAGTATGGCGAACCCGGCGCTTAGGAAAACGACGGCAGTGCGGAAGTAGGCCAGAAAAGTACGCTCATTGGCCAGTCTTGTGCGCTCTATGGCCAGAACATCTCGGGTAATTAAGGGTGCCTTTTGACTCATTTTTTGCTGCAAATGTCCAGCTTTGGCTATTTCCTTTCAATGCACTAGATCACAGAAGGGCTATTTTTGATTTTTTTTGGCGTAAATTTTGCATTTTCTTTAAATCTCCTCTAGATTGCATGTCCAAATGCAATACGACGTAGCAAATATTATCACTTCTCCACTATTCCTGCGGACATTCCCGGCAGGTGCTCGTCGACGCTTCTCACGTCGCCCATAAGGGCGTATACTTAACATATAACCCGTCCGGGGTGTAGCTTTGCTTACCCTTTTCATTTTCCCTGCTGAAAGTCAGAACCAGATTTGCATTCATCGATTTGAACACCATTTGGCAACCGTACCAAATGCAAATGCATCAATTGGACACATGAAGTTTGATATCCAGATAGCGGACGCTTCCCACGAAGTGCATGCTGAAGAAATCTGCCGCGAGTACGCCGAGTCGGCCCGCGCCCGTGGTACCGGCATCGCGCAGCGCAAGCCGGAGTACATCCGCACAAAAATCCAAAACGGCAATGCCGTCATCGCTCTGCAGGAGGGCAAGGTAGCCGGGTTCTGCTACATCGAGGTATGGAGCCACGAGCGCTATGTCGCCAATTCAGGCCTCATCGTATTCCCGCAGTACCGGCAGCACGGCCTTGCCCGGCAAATCAAAGCCAAAGCCTTTGAGCTGTCGCGCAGCAAGTACCCGCAGGCGCGCCTGTTCGGTATCACCACGAGCATGCCAGTCATGCGCATCAACTCCGACCTGGGCTACCGGCCGGTCACCTTCTCGGAGCTGACGCAGGACGATGCCTTCTGGGCTGGCTGCCAGTCGTGCCCCAACTACGACATACTCGAGCGCAATCAGCGACGGATGTGCCTGTGCACGGCCATGCTCGCGCCTTCCAAGGAGGAGGCAGACGCCATGGCCTACGATATGAGCAACATGATTGTCAACCAACGTTAAACCCTTCCATAAACATGAGCCAACCACCCAAAGTCGTCCTGGCCTACAGCGGCGGACTCGATACTTCTTTTTGCGTCAAGCACCTGACCGCCGATAAAGGCATGGAAGTGCATGCCCTTACAGTAAATACCGGCGGCTTCTCTGCGGAAGAACTGAAAGCCCTGGAACAAAAAGCCCTGCAGCTCGGCGCGGCATCTTACAAAGCGGTGGACGCCCTGCCTGCGTATTACGACCAATGCCTGCGCTACCTGATCTATGGCAATGTGCTCCGCAATAACACCTACCCGCTGAGCGTGAGCGCCGAGCGGATGTTTCAGGCGCTGGAGACGGTTAAGTATGCCAACAGCCTGGGCGCGGATGCTGTAGCCCACGGCAGTACCGGCGCTGGCAATGATCAGGTGCGCTTTGACCTGGTCTTCGAGGTACTGGGCAACAACCTTAAGGTCATTACGCCTATCCGTGACATGCAGCTGACCCGTCAGGAAGAGATCGATTACCTGAAAAAGCACGGCATCGACTGGCCGTGGGCGAAAGCCAAATACTCCATCAATCAGGGCGTATGGGGCACAAGCGTGGGCGGTGCGGAAACCCTGACTTCCCACCAAACCTTGCCGGAGGAAGCCTATCCCAGCCCGCTTACGCAAACGGAGCCGCAGGAGGCCACCCTCCATTTCAATAAAGGCGAGCTGACCGGGCTCGACGGGCATACCTTCGCCCATCCGCTGGAAGCCATACAGGCCCTGCAGGAAAAAGCAGCGCCCTACGCCATCGGCCGCGATGTGCACGTGGGGGACACCATCATCGGCATAAAGGGAAGGGTTGGGTTTGAGGCAGCCGCACCGCTCATCATCATCAAAGCCCACCATTTGCTGGAAAAGCATACGCTCACCAAGTGGCAGCAGTACTGGAAAGAACAACTGGCCAACTGGTATGGCATGCTGCTGCACGAAGGGCAACTCCTGGAGCCGGTGATGCGCAATATCGAGACTTTCCTGGCCGAAACACAGGCGACAGTGACCGGTAGCGTTACCGTCAAGCTGCATCCCTACCGCTTTGAGCTCATCGGCATTGAGTCAGACTACGACCTGATGAACAGCGGCTTTGGGCAGTACGGCGAGATGAACAAAGCCTGGAGCGGGGAGGATGTCAAAGGCTTCACCAAAATCCTCTCCACCAACCTGAAAATCCACCATTTCGTACAGCAAAACGCACCAAAAGATGATTAACGCAGGCATCGTAGGCGGAGCGGGCTACACAGCCGGCGAACTGCTCCGCATCCTCATCAACCACCCGGACACGGAGATTGCCTGGGTGCAAAGCAGCAGTCAGGCGGGCAAACCAGTCACTTCAGTGCACACAAGCCTGCTGGGCGAGACGTACCTAAATTTCCAGGCGGAAGCGGACTATAGCAGTGTGGATGTACTCTTCCTGTGCATGGGGCACGGGCGCTCGGCGAGTTTCCTTACGGAAAATGAGGTGCCGGAGGAGGTCCGCATCGTAGACTTGAGCACCGACTTCCGGGCAGAAAGCGAAGACCATGATTTTGTGTACGGGCTGCCCGAGCTGCAGCGTGACCGCATCCGCTCAGCGACCCGCATCGCCAATCCGGGTTGCTTTGCCACCGCTATTCAGCTGGCGCTGCTGCCACTGGCCAGGCATGGCTTGCTGGAAGACCATGTGCACGTGCACGCCGTCACGGGTTCCACCGGGGCCGGGCAGGCGCCTACATCAACTACCCACTTCAGCTGGCGCAACAACAATATTTCCATCTACAAAGCCTTCCGGCATCAGCACCTGCAGGAGATTGGGCAGAGCGTGCGCATGCTGCAGCCCGGTTTTGACCTGGACATCAACTTCCTGCCGCTGCGGGGCAATTTCCCCAGAGGCATTTACGCAAGTACCTACCTGTACACCGACCTGAAAGCGGAAAAGGCGACGGAGCTGTTTGAGGAATTTTACGCCGATTCCCCATTTGTATTCTGTTCTCCCGCCAATCCGGACCTCAAGCAGGTAGTGAATACCAACAAAGGCATCATCTACCTCGACTGGCACGAAGGGAAGCTCCTTATCGTCAGCATGATCGACAACCTGCTCAAGGGCGCGTCCGGGCAGGCGGTGCAAAATATGAACCTGCTGTTTGGCCTGGACGAAGCGGCTGGCCTGCGGCTCAAACCCTCTCAATTCTAAACGTTATGCAGCATTTCACTTCTGTACACGATGTAGCGGACCCGGCGGCGCTGGTCCGGAGCGCTTTGGAGCTCAAGCAAAGCCCACTGGAAGACCTCCTTTCCATTGGGCAGCACAAGACCATGGTCCTCCTGTTTTTCAATCCCAGCCTGCGCACCCGGCTGAGCACGCAGAAAGCCGGTCTCAGCCTCGGCATGCAGGTGATGGTGCACAATGCCGGGCAAGGCTGGCAGCTCGAATTTGAGGATGGGGCCATTATGAATGCCGATAAGGCGGAGCATGTGAAGGAAGCCGCCGGCGTCATCAGCCAGTACGCGGATATCATCGGCGTGCGGACCTTCCCCAGCCTGACAGACCGCGAGCGCGATTATCAGGATTTTATACTGGAACAGTTCAAAGCCCACGCCAAAGTGCCGGTGCTGAGCCTGGAATCAGCCATCCGCCACCCCCTGCAGTCCCTGGCAGATTGGGTGACGATAGCAGAGCACCGCCCGGCACACCGCCCCAAGGTAGTCCTGAGCTGGGCGCCTCACCCCAAAGCTTTGCCACAGGCTGTCGCCAATTCTTTCCTCGAATGGATGCAGGTAGCGGATGTAGAACTTTGCCTGACCCACCCCGAAGGCTACGAACTGGCCCCGGAATTTGTGGGCGGCACACCGGTCGTCTACGATCAGAAAAAGGCACTGGAAGGAGCCGACTTCGTATACGTCAAAAACTGGTCGCCCTACCACGCCTACGGGCAGGTGCAAAAGCTGGATGCCAACTGGATGATCAGCCCGGAAAAAATGGCGGTCACCAACAACGGCCGATTCATGCACTGCCTGCCGGTACGCCGCAATGTGGTCGTTGCGGATGCCGTGATGGACAGCCCGCGTGCCCTGCATCTGGAGCAAAGCCATAACCGGACCTGGGCAGCGATGGCGGCGATTAAAGCACTATTGAAAAGCTAAAAACATGTCCACACTCACCATCCTAAAAATCGGCGGGGCCCTGCTACAGCAGCCCGATGCCCTTAGCGACTGCCTGCGTTACTTCCATGAACTGGCAGGGCACAAAATCCTGGTACACGGCGGCGGGCGGCGCGCCAGCCAAATCAGCAAAGCCCTGGGCATCACCCCGCGCATGCACGAAGGCCGCCGCCTCACCGATGAGGCCACGCTTGAGGTGGTGACGATGGTTTACGCCGGACTGGAAAACAAGCGCACCGTCGCTCAACTACAGGCGATCGGCTGCCCGGCCATCGGGCTGAGCGGGGCAGATGCAAATATCATCCTTTCGGAAAAACGGCGGGGCGGCGCTGTGGATTATGGCTATGCAGGAGATGTGGTAAGCGTACAGTCGGAGCAGTTGCAGGCTTTGTTGGAGGCCGGCCTAGTCCCCGTCTGCTGCGCCATCACCCACGACGGGCAGGGACAGCTGCTCAATACAAATGCCGATACGATTGCGGCTTCCCTTGCCTCCGGGCTCGCACCTTATTACGAGGTGGAATTGCAGTACTGCTTTGAGCAGCCCGGCGTGATGCGGGACATCAAGGACCCGGCATCACTCATTCCATCCTTAAACCCAGACAGCTACGCTGCCTACCGGGCAGATGGTGTGATCGTAGACGGCATGGTACCTAAGCTGGACAATGCCTTTCGGGCAGTGCAGGCAGGAGCGAAACGGGCGGTGATTGCGGATTTGGCGGGGTTGCGGACTGGGAAGGGGACGGAGGTGGTGATGGGGAGACGAAGCTCCTGAAAATCACCTTAAATACTCATTATTTTGAGCAATGGTCCAGTTTTCAATGGATAGCTCTTCGATTCTTTTAAGATGTTTAGTATTTCCAGTCACGACAGTCATGCCATGAAAAAGTCCAGTCGCACCAATCAATATATCAAAGTCAGGTAGCGGCGTTCCTTGTGTTCTCAACCTTGCCTTCTCACGGGCGTAAGTGGAAAGAACAGGATATATAGGCACAATTTTGAAATGTGACTCAATAACTCCTATTTCGGATCGGTGCTTTTCAGGGTTATCACTGTTCTCTGCTCCAAATAGTAGTTCCGCTATTGTGATTTCTGATATATAGCAATTGTCTTTTTCTATTGCGGCTATCTTCTGTACGAGCTTATATGCTCCCTGTAGAAAATGGATACAAATGTCTGTATCCAGGAGATATGCATTATTCATCATCAAAAGATGGGATTTCACGCCCCATGGTTCTAGAGCTAATAATTTCTTCTACCATGCTATCGTCCACATCACTCCATGCGCCAAATAAATCTTTCCACCTGTCATTGTCGTTGCTGTTTTTAGATTGATCTATGCGAATACTCTCCGTAAGCTCAGTAATTAGCCTAAGGCGAAGGTCAATATTTAGGTGGCGCAGCATTGCCATATAATCTAAAACTAAGCGGTCTTCAGTTGACATATCGAGTCAGTTGTACTTTGAAGGTTAGATTTACAGCTCCCTTAGAATTTATTCAAGGATATAAGCTTACATTTAAGAACAGACTGTAGGATTGGATAGTTCCTTTTATTTCATTCTGTTAGCTGTGCAATTTAAACCGGAATTTAAACAATTTAACCTAAATTGCTGCTAAACCAGCCACCAACGATATGTCCGCATCCTCATCTGCCACTCAGACCATTGCCCTGCTCCAATCCCTCATCGCCACCCCCTCTTTCTCCCGCGAAGAAGGAGAAACCGCCGCGCTGATCAACCGTTTTTTGGAAGAGGCGGGCGTGGCTACCCACCGCAAGGGGCACAATATCTGGGCCTTCAACCGCCACTACAATGCCGCCAAGCCCAACGTGCTGCTCAACTCCCACCACGACACCGTCAAACCGGTGGCAGGCTGGACAAGAGACCCTTTCTCCCCGGACCTGGAGGAGGGTACGCTCTACGGATTGGGCAGCAATGACGCCGGCGGCCCCCTCGTTAGCCTGATCGCCACTTTTCTGCATTTTTATAAAAGGGAAGACCTGCCCTTCAACCTCATCCTGGCGGCTACCGCAGAGGAGGAGATATCGGGTGCGAATGGCATTGCCACAGTGCTCCCCGAGCTGCCTGAAATCGCCGTGGGCCTCATCGGAGAGCCTACGCAGATGCAGTTAGCTACAGCCGAGCGCGGCCTCATGGTGATTGATGCGGAAGTGACGGGACTGGCCGGGCATGCGGCCCGCGATGAAGGGGTCAACGCCATTTACCTGGCGCTAAAGGATATCGAGTGGATCCGGCAGCACCGCTTCGAGCAGGTAAGCCGCCTGCTGGGGCCGGTCAAGGCTACGGTCACGCAGATCAAAGCGGGCCATCAGCACAATGTGGTGCCCGACCGCTGCGATTTTGTGATCGACGTGCGGACGAACGAGCACTACACCAATGCCGAGGTGCTGGAATACCTGCAGATTCATACGCAGTCTATACTCGTCCCCCGCTCCCTGCGCCTCAATCCCAGTGGCATCCCGGAAGACCATCCGCTGGTACAGGCGGGCATTGCCTTGGGCATGTCTACCTACGGCTCGCCTACCCTATCTGACCAGGCGCTCTGCCCTTTCCCTACGGTAAAAATCGGCCCCGGCGACTCCGCCCGCTCGCATACCGCAGATGAGTACATCCGGATAGCGGAGGTGGAGGACGGGATTGAGCGGTATATTGCGCTATTGGAGGGGTATGTGGAGCGGGTGCGGGGATGAGTACTGCTGACGTGAATCAGGGCTTGGAAACTACCCAAAGCTTATTTTTGTTATTTTATCATTCAGACTGTTAATTAGTGCTACAATAAAAGACCAGGTCATGGTAGACTATAGAGATCATATTGAATCAAACCCGGATGTAATGCTGGGCAAGCCAGTCATCAAAGGCACAAGAATCACTGTTGAGCTTTTACTTCGCAAATTGGCGGATGGATACGATTCAGGAGAAATTTTGGAGATGTACCCTCATCTTAAGCCGGAGGATATGTCGGCTGCCATTTTATACGCCGCATCAGTCATAGAGAGTGAAGAGGTCATAAAGGCTGCTTAACTATGGTGCTTGCAGATGAAGGACTAAATGGTAAAATTGTAGCCAAGCTACGAAGACAAAATATTGAGGTCACCTGGATACTGGAAGAAGCACCTGGTATTAGTGACAAAGAGGTAATCGAATACGCTAAATCTCGCAGCCAAATTCTGATTACAGAAGATGAGGAAAGGCTGCAGTAAGCCATTGTGGGTGCTACCTGAAAACTTATGGAGCATAAAATAAAGAGGAAAACTAAGGGTTAATCTTCTTGACTTACTCTAGATTCACGCTTGAACGTAGTAAAGTTGATAGAAGGAAGTATCACCGGAGGATATCCAGCATTAATCATCAATGTAGATATGAAACTCCTCAAAAAGGGGAAAGTAATTGCTGGTGCATTCACATAGGGGAAATGAGAATTTTCAAACTCACCGTCAATTTCTTCATCCGTTTTGAATACTGCAAGATATTTTATACTTAAGTCAAAAACCTCAGGTTTTTTTATTTCGGACTCAAATACTAAATGAAACTCATCTTCTTTATTCTCCAAAAAAAGAACCTTAAAATCCAGATTGAATACCATTTCAGTCTCTTCATTTTTATCATTTATTTTTTCTAGCAGACCAAAGTGGAGATCAATAACTTGAGTATGTACTAATCTAATTTGCATACTTCAAAATTAGGCTGCCATGGCATAATCCGCCGGCGGTGTTTGTTCAAAAACCGAATCAGAAGTCTGCAACTCAATTTTCACAGGTTGTGTTGGAAGCTTGTTCCAGTTATTTTTACCCAACTGAATTTCTTCTTCAGAAACAGGAGTAAATTCGTATCCCATTTCTTCCAAATCACTTACGAGTTCTTTAGGAGAAACATTAGCAAAAAAGTCGTCAATTTTTTGGTTTATCTTTCGAGCATTCATGATTTTTCATCTATGGTTTTCTTCACAACAACCTTTATACTTTCTTTGTTGATAACGTCTTGAGGAGTTAAAACACTTATGAAAGTACTATTCGGTATGTTTGAGCGAATGTCACCTATCCTTTGTTCCGCAAATCTAACATAGAAATGACCTTTCACTACTTCAATTCCAATTTTTTTCTTCATTAGTTCAATCACATCTGTATCCCTGTAATCTCTATTGGTAAGTCGCTTTTTTTCTCTTCTCACCACATCCATCATTTTATCACGAAACTTATTGAAGAGCACTACACCATCATCTACTGTAAGATCAAGAATTTTATCGTCATCTGCAAGAATTTCAGCTTCTAATACTATGTAATCCAAGTAGCGATAAGCTCTCTCATTCTTGTCCCATGAATGAGTAACAGCCCAATCTTCCGCATGATTAATTGGATTCCCTATCCCTTTAATGAAAAAGTAAACTCCATTTCCTGCCCACAAATCTCGATTATTTATAGCCCGAAAATTGTTCTTTACAATAGATGCTTCATTAGCAGCATCAGTTCCATGATACCCTGTAAACTTGACTACCTCAATTTCCTCTTGCTCGCTACTTTCAGATGCCAAAACAATTTACTTTCTTTTACAAATTGGTTTTTATGAATATATTTATATCCAGCAGATAATCCATCAATCCGTTTTTTAATCCAGCATACCCAACAACTCTTCCAGTGGCTCTTCAATATTAATTTCCTTAGCCTTAGCAAAAAAGTCTGCTTTGCTTATCGGATGATAGCCTTGTTCTGCCTTCATTTCCTCAAGTGTGACATGCTTTCTCACCGGCTTTACGGAAGCCATATACCCAGATATGCTTTCTGAAAGCTGATCATCTTTGGGATTATTAACTTCCTCCTTAGATTGTCGGTTTTTCAATAGGAATGTTGATACCTCAATCTCAGCCATTTCCGCAGCTTCTTCCGCAGAAATGGTACGGTTTCTAAACAGAAAATACGCGATCATTTCTTTGATATGTCGACCTTCTAACTGCTCAGGTATTTTCAGCGTAAGCTCTTTCATTGCCTAAGTTTCTATTGCTAATAAACAGGAAACACTAATTTAGCCATTTTTAGTTCATGTCGCAGCACCTGTGCTCAGAACAAGCAGCAATTATGAAACTCTGGCAAAAATCCTACACCCTGGACCAACAAATTGAAGCCTTCACCGTAGGGCAGGACCGAGAACTCGACGCCTACCTGGCGCCCTGGGACATCCTCGGCTCCCTGGCTCATGTGCAAATGCTCACCAAAATAGGGCTGATTACTGAAGAGGAGCTGGCGCAACTGCAAGCCGCCCTGCGCCGACTGTACCGCCAAGCCACCGAAGAGGGCATGGCAGTAGAAGCAGGCATGGAAGACATCCACTCCCAGGTGGAGTATATGCTGACGGAGGAGCTGGGCGATATCGGCAAAAAGATACACGCGGGCCGCTCCCGCAATGATCAGGTGCTGGTGGATTTGCGGCTGTTCTTCCGCTCGGAAATAGAGGAAGTCACCCAGCTCATGGGCGAGCTGTTTCAAACCCTTTTGCAGCTTGCCGAACAGCACAAGGACATCCTGCTGCCCGGCTACACCCACTACCAGGCCGCCATGCCCTCCAGCTTTGGGCTGTGGTTCAGCGCTTACGCGGAAAGCCTGGTGGACGACCTGCGGCTCTGGCAGGGCATTTACCAAACGATCAATCACAATCCGCTCGGCTCCGCGGCCGGCTACGGTGCCTCTTTCCCCCTCGACCGGCGCATGACCACGGAACTGCTGGGCTTTGAAGACCTGAGCTACAACGTGGTACACGCGCAGATGGGGCGGGGGAAATCCGAACAGCAGCTCAGCTACGGCATCGCCGGCACTGCGGCCACCCTGGGCAAGCTCGCAGCCGATGTGGTGCTCTACGTGAGCCAAAACTTTGCTTTCCTGTCCTTCCCGGACGAGCTCACCACCGGCTCCAGCATCATGCCCCACAAGAAAAACCCGGATGTCTTCGAGCTGCTCCGTGCCCGCTGCAACAGCCTGCAGGCCCTGCCCGTGCAAATCAGCCAACTGACCGCCGGGCTGCCCTCTGGCTATCACCGCGATTTTCAGTTGCTGAAGGAAGCCATCTTCCCCGCCCTGCAGCAGCTCAAGCAGTGCCTGAGCATTCTCAACTATGCCCTGCCCCACGCCCGCCCGGCAGAGCGCCTGCTTGAGGACGAGCGCTACCGCTATCTTTTCAGCGTGGAGGCCGTCAATCAACTGGTGCTCGAGGGCAAGCCCTTCCGGGAGGCTTACCAGGTCGTAGGGGGGCAGATTGCAGAAGGTACTTTTGAGCCGCCACTGGAAATCAGGCACACGCATGAGGGTAGTATTGGCAATTTATGCCTGCCGGAAATCCGGGCGAAGTGGGAACGCTCAATCCATGGCTTCCCCTTTGCGCATGTTGAGGAAGCCATTCGAAAATTGGTTCAATAAGGTTGATCAGAAGAACATACCATAGGAGTCCGCTGCGTTTTCGTACCAGTCAACCATGCGGTCGTGTGCCTGAGCCTGGTCAAATTCGTTCACGTCCCAGGATTCTATACCCGTCCATTCTACCATATCTTCGTGGCTTTCATGCTTTGGGTTATTGATCGCTTCCACCAGGTTGTAGTAGCCCCAAATGCCGCCACAGTCTTCGGGTGGGCAGGCGCCTTTGCCTTTGAGTAATTTAGGGTAGGTTTCGCCCGGTTCTGCCTCCAGTACTTTTTGGACCTCTACCCTGTGTTCCCAGCTGTCCCCGAAGTCATACTCGTAGATGAGGGTGTCACCCTTGGCGCTGAGGTAGTCCTGTACCTTTTCCTCACGGCCGTCCTGCGTCTCATCTATATCAAACTCGTCAGGCATGCCGATGCTGAAATTCCGCCGCTGATCGGTAAAAGCATGCAAGTGGCTGTTGGTCCAGCCCATCGCGCCCTGTATGATCGCATGAAGCTGCTGAAAGTCAATATCTGCCGGGATTTGCACCTGCCGCCAAATGGGGGGCTTTTGGGAGCCCATCAGTGTGATTTTGAGTTGAAAAATGGTTTGGCTCATCGGTTATGTTTTTTTTAGCTTTTGATTACGGGGTGGCCTTTCGGCAGACATCCGTGTCGATATACAAAGTTAACTTTTAAACAACATCAAAGCCTTACCTTTGCCCAAAACTGCATTACGCGATATGAAAAAGCTACTCTTCCTTCTCGCCGCTGTCCTCGTGGTACAGGGCTGCAACAACAGCTACCAGCAAATGGCTATCCGCAAAAAGCCGAAAAATGTTATCCTGCTGATTGGGGATGGCATGGGGCTTACGCAGATGTCCACTGCTTTTTACTACCAGGATAAAACGCCGAGCTTTACCCGTTTTCAGCACATAGGATTGCACCAGAATGAGCCTGCCGATGCTAAAATCACAGATTCTGCAGCAGGCGCTACCGCATTTTCTACGGGCTATAAGTCCTACAACAGCGCCATCGGGGTTGATCAGGACACCATTGCCCGGGAGACCATCCTCGAAATGGCTGCAGCCCGGGGGCAGGCGACCGGTGTCATCGCCACTTCTTCCATCACGCACGCTACGCCCGCTTCCTTCTTCGCACACGTGGAAGACCGGGGCATGGCGGATGAAATAGCGGCTCAGTTGCCCACAGCGCCTGTCCATTTCTTTGCAGGGGGAGGCATTGAGTTTTTTGCCCGTCGCAAGGATGGCAAAAACTATCTGGACTCCCTGACAGCTTACGGCTACGAGGTGGACACCGCTGCGCTTTCCAGGCCCGCTGCATGGGACCTCAGTAAAAAATATGGCTACCTCCTGGCTGCTGACGGTATGCCAAAAATGTCAGAAGGGCGGGGCGACTTCCTGCCTGAAGCCACTGCCATGGCTATTGATTTCCTTTCTCAGGACAAAGATGGGTTCTTCCTGATGGTAGAAGGCTCGCAAATTGACTGGGGCGGCCACGCGAACGATGGCGATTACATCATAGAAGAAGTGAAAGACTTCGATAAGGCGATTGATGCAGCCCTGGACTTTGCAGAAAAGGACGGGAATACGCTGGTGATTGTTACGGCAGACCATGAAACGGGCGGGATGTCCCTCTCTGCGGCTGAAGTACGAATGCAGCGGACTTACGAGCACCTCAATCCTACCTTCTCTACCGGCGGGCACTCCGCTACGCTCATTCCGGTGTATGCTTACGGCCCTGGCGCAGCTAAGTTTATGGGCATTTATCAGAACAACGATATTTTCGGCCTGATGCTGCAAGCCCTGCGCTGGTAACAGCGTCTAAGTACTGACGAAAAAGTGCCCGGTACGGCTTACAAGCTATACCGGGCACTACTATTTTATCGAGACAATTTATCGAGACAGTTGTACCTTCTTATCGGCTGATGACCGCTCGTTCTACATATTGCTGGTCGTTTTGGGTCAACCGGATGAGGTAAGTGCCTTCCGGAAGTTGGCTGGTTTCCAGCTGGAAGGCGTTGGAGCCACTCACTGCCTGATCCGTGAATGCCTGCAGCGTGCGGCCCATCAGGTCAAGCAGTTCGATTTCCACTTTGCCCTCAACTGCGGCACGGTACTGCAGATTGACCAGGTCTTTCGCAGGGTTGGGGAAGATGCGGAAGCCGGCGCCTTTGGTCAGGTCGTTGCTTTCCAGTCCGGTGACCTCTGCCACTGCAATGCCGTTTTCGCCAGGCAAAGCAGCGCCAATGGTGACGGTATAATCTTCCACCTCGCCGTAGGAGAAGGTCTCACATGGGGCAGCGTAGGCGTTGTACTTCATGGCCACCCGCATGCGTGTGGTGCCTGGTGTTGCACTGGAAGAGACGCTTAAGGTACCGGATAAAGTACCGGTGCCACTTCCCTGCCCGATCTGCTCTCCGGCATCCGAAAAGTCGCCATCGCGGTTGTAGTCAATCCACAGGCGCCAGTATTCAGTGTAGGTTGAGCTGGAGAAGCCGGGGACTAAAGTGACAGAAACCGAGCCTCCCGGGGTAAGTGCCGTGGAAAGGTTGGTGTAGTCACCGTAGCCGCCGTCATTCCCGGAGTTGTTGTTGATGCTGCCAAACTGTATCCGCTGAATCCATTCGAAGTTGCTGTTGTTGCCTTCTGAGCCGCAGTAGCTGGGTGGAGGGGGAGGAGGCGTACTGCCTACGCAGAAATTAGTCGTCTCGCTATTGGTAAAGCTGCCTCCGGAAGCCAAGAGGGTACTGCCATCGGTGAGGCTGTAGGAGCCGTTGCCGTAACCACAGCAGATACCATCGCCATAGCTGTCGAAGATGGTGAAGTCGTAGCAGCCGTTCGGCAGGCAGATATCTTCTGTGACCGTAGAGCCTGCACCGCTGTATGGCCCTCCGCTAGCTACTGTTGTGCCGCTGCCGTTGACCACGCTCCAGGTCGTTTCGCCCGGGTAATTGTCCAGGTTGATGGTGAGCGTGATCTCATTATCGTTGCAGGCAGGGTTGCCACCGCCACCGTCGCAGGCTTGCAGGCAGGAGGCGTTGGATACCCGGTTGCGGATGACGTTGCCAGGCTGTGGCCCAAAACCAAGGTTGAAGTTGATGCCTACGCTTTGTACGTGGCAGTAGCTCATAATCGTGCCCCCATTGCTGGGATAGCCCGGCAGGGAGCAGGAGCCCTCCGTTGATCCGGCACAGCCATCTATAGCCGTATTATTGCCATTCCAGACACAGGCGTGGGTGTGGCGGGACCCGAACAGGTGCCCGAACTCGTGCGTGGTCACCATAATGGTGAAGGAGTAAGTCGGTACCTGCGAATACGAAGAGTTGATAGAGGAAAAGCACAGGCTGTTATCCGGATTGCTGTTGCAAAGCCCGGAAAAACCAGCAGCAATACCGCCGCTTGCCTGATAGGAAAGCAGGTGCCCGAGGTCACCATTCACGCCATTGCGGTAGCTTTGGAAGTCAGACAGCATACCCGAGCTCGAGGAGCTGGAGTAAGGGCTGGTAGAGCTCCAGACAAAGATTTCTGAAACTACGGTGTTGATGTTCTCATTGGCGTAGAGCGTCGCCACCTCATTGGCAATGCCCGTTACGTAGTTGGTTGCGCCCTGTGTGCCGCCTTTATTTTGGAAGATATCGTAATCTACCTCATAATAAAAACGCACGCAATCGCTTAGTGCCCGTGTACCTCCAGCCTGTGGCTGCAGTTCCTCCCGGGTGTAGCCCTCGCCATCGTCGGGCGTGCCGCAATCGTAAGCCATGCGCTCCAGTACATCCTTATCGTTGTACAGAATGTAGCGGGTTTCGTTGCGGTTGCCTTCCAGCTGTCCAAGGACAAGGTTGCCCCCTCTTGCCGGGCTGAACAAGCCCATGATCCCATCTTCAAAAACACTCAGGGAAGCAATGGAACCGGACTCCCCTTTGATAATGCCACGGTAGTGCACCCCGTAGTCTACATCCGCTGCAGACTCGGTCTGACTGTCCGTAACCTGAAAGTCATCGGTAAAAAGGTCCACTTTGACCAGCTCAATAGCGAGCTCGCTGCGGTGGGTGGAGGGCAAGGTGAAAGTGATCCGGTCTGGCTGCTCGGCATGGAGTTGTTGTACTACCTCGTCACGCATTTCGAGCAGATCGTACTGTTCGGGCGTTTCTTCGCCAAGATTTGCCCGTCCTTCAGATTGGTCGAAAGCAGTGACCGTTTGGAAGGGCATGCCCTTGCTTTTCTCCGCCTGAACGAGCTCGGCAGGTTTTAGGATGCCTTGCCCAAAGAGGGACAGGGCAAGGAAACAGGAGATTGTTGTAAGTAGAATTTTCATACTAATTATTAGTTGGTTAAAAAGAATTTCCGAATGAAGAAGCAGGCACGGGGGCATACAAAACCCACTGCTGTCTAATCCCATCGCTGGCAGCAGAAAAAGAAGCACCGCTTCAGAAAGCATGGAAAAGGGCCTACTGCCCGGAACATAACCCATAGGGGGCCACGTTGCAGCAATCCAAAGCTTTTGAATGGCTCAAACTGAGCGTTACTATCCGATTGTTTTAAGGCACTTCAGTGCCGTGCGGGTGAAAACACCTGTTAGGGACACAGGAGCATTTGTTCTGGTAAGCGTTGATCCAGATTGAATGTAAGCCCATTCAAATTTTTGGGCTCTGAATAAATGGATATAACCAGGGTGATGTGCGAATCTTAAATATTTGGAGTATAGGTTAAAAACAAAAGGTTTGTTTTGTCTCGATGGTGTTAAATGTAGTAAAAATTAATGTATAAGCAAAGAAAACGGCATTTTTGATGAACAAAAAAAAGAGCGCTGCGGCTCCATTGCCCCAGCGCTCGAAATTCACACAATTAATGCCGTGTCTTTACAGCCTTTTGCAGCTGTCTGTGCGTTAATACCTGGAAACGGTAAATTTCTCTACCCAATATTGCTGCCCGGCCTGTACCCGCACGACGTAGGTACCGGCTGGCAGTTGACTGACGTTGATTTGCTGTTGCACGGTACCGGGCATCCAAACCTGTGCATTGACAGGCATCTGCTGCCCGGTCAGGGCGTAGATTTCCACCCTCGCCTGTTCCTGCTGTGGCTGATCAAGCTGCAAAGTGAGCATGTCAGCTACTGGATTGGGGTACAGGCTCAGCGCTGCGGCCGGCGCATTTTCTTCCAATGCCGCCAGAGCAGTGCCCAATCCATTGCCGCCTGAGCAGTCGTCTCCTTCATAAATAATGATGTTGCGGAAGTAGGAATTGCCATTGCGGGGCGGGCGGTCATGGTCGGCGGTGAAGAACAGGTACTGGAACTCCCCGGTATAAAACGCACCAATCGGGATGACATATTTTTTCCAAACTGCTCCACCGGGATAGTTGTCGTAGTTGCCATACCCCCAGTTTTGAATGCCGTACAACCGGATCAGGCGGTTGGAGGAGATGCTGTTGTTTTCGTCAAAGCCGATACCGTGTATTTCTCCCTGACGGGTAGAGCCAAAGTCCAGTTCAATGACCGTATTCGGTGTCACCTCGTAGTTGACTTCTATGGCCTTCCAGGCGTTGTTTTGAATCCGGAGCACCTCGCCGCCATCAAGCAGATTGTGAGTGCCTGCATCCTGTGGCCCGCCGAAGGAAAGGATTTCGTAATCCGAAAAGTCGATGGGCAGGCAGTTGTTGTCTCCGGGCTCCGGTTGTTCCGAAGGGAGGCAGAAGTTGACTTCCTCTCCGGTGCCGTATTCCCCACCTGTGGCCAGAAGCAAGCCACTTGTGTCCGTGAGGGCGTAGTAGCCATCACCGTAGTCGCAGCAGATGCCATCGCCGTAGGTGTCCCGGATTTCGAATACATAGCAGCCTTCCTTGAGGCAGAGGCTTTCGTTGATGACGGTGCCATTCGTTGTATTGGGATAGGGGCCGCCACTGTACTGCAGTTCGCCGCTTGTATCTCTGATTTCCCAGGTGGTTTCAACGCCATAGGCATCGAGGACAATTTCCAGGGCGACTTCCTGCCCGGCACAGGTGTCAACGCCTCCGCCACCTCCATCGGTCGAGCAGGCTTGCAGGCAGGCCGCATCCGCTACGGCATTGCGCAAGACATTACCGGGCTGAAAGCCGAAGCCTTTGCTGAAGTTGATGCCTACGTTGCGCAGGTGGCAGTAGCTCATCATCGTGCCGCCGTCGGAGGGCCAGCCCGGGGAGGCACAGTTGCCTTCCGTATACCCTGCGCAATCGTCGATAGCGGTATTGTTGCCATTCCAGGCACAGGCGTGGGTATGACGGGCGCCAAAGGAATGCCCAAGCTCATGCGCGACCACCATTACCGAAAAGGAATAGGTGGGCACGGCAGCGTAAGTCGTATTAATACTGCTGAACCCATGGCGGGGCGAGTATTCGTTGCACAAGCCAGACAGATAAGCGATACCGCCGGAAGCCTGATAGCTGATCAGTTGGGCAAGGTCGCCGTTAAAGGTGGGGCGCTCGTTGACAAACTGAGTGAGAATGACAAAGCTGTTGTTGCCATTGTATGGGCTAATCTGATCCCAAAGCAGCATTTCGGACAGGCGGATGTTGACGGTTTCGTTGGCGTACAAGGTAGCGACCTGATTGAATAAGCCGGTGATGTAGTTGGTTGCTCCGGCCACACCGCCTTTGCTTTGCACGACATCGTAGTCAATCTCCAGGTAGACCTGTACGCAATCGCCGGGGCCGCGTTCGCCCACTGCCGGCTGCAGTTGCTCCGGGCGGTAATCCGGCGCATCATCTGAGGTGGCACAGTCGAAAGGCATTTCCCGGAGCACATCATGGTCGTTGTACAAAATGTATTCCTGAGGAGAGCGGGCTTCCTGATTTTTTCCGAGTACGAGGTTGCCCTGCCCCGGTGTACTGATCAGTCCCATGACCTCGTCTTCGAAGAAACTCAGTGCGACGACCGAGCCCGGCGACCCTTTGACGACACCCCGGTAGTGTGCCCCCTGCGGTGCTTTGACCGGGCGCTCGGTGGAAGCCGCAACCGCCACAAAGCCAGGGCTAAGCGGATTGACGCGGACCATCTCCAGATCAATGGCCCCGGACCGGCCTTTGGCAGGCAGCGACATCTCAATGGCGTTGGGTTTTAGGTGTACCAAAGCAGAAAGGGGTTCTTCGTCGAGTTCGAGTAAGGTAAAGTCATTGGCATCGAGCTGCCGTGCGGGTACGTAATCAGATTGTTGAGAAGAGGTAAATAAGTTAAGCTGTTCAAATGTTGTACGTTCGTTTTTAGCGGTGTTTATCAAATCAATGGGTTTGAGGCCTTGTTGCGCAAAGGCAAGCAGTGATGCCAGCAGCGCCAGCAACGTAAGTGGGAATCTCATGGTGTAAAACGGTTTTTGGTTAACAATCGGTTCTTGTTATCAATCAGTTGTTGGGGCACACCACTCCCATTTGCTGACAAACCTTTCATTGTCAGCAGGTGAGTGTTTGCATCATTTAGTCAGGGCATGGCACGGCTATGTGCGCTTGCACCTGTTTGAATCCGGAAGGCTTCGCAACATCAACCCTGAGGCTGTTGAGATGAGGCATGCCGGTTCGTTGCCGGGGAAAACTTCAGAAGCCTAAGCCTCTAGAGCATGAAGCCTGCCCGCAGCTTTGTTTTTCATAAGATTATGGTTTGAATACAATGGATCTGCCGTGTTCAGTTTGACAATACGGTTGCTTCTCACGCAGGGGGTCAATCCCGCAAGCCTGGGGTCAAGAATGATGGCTTGATCGCAATAGCGTCAGGGCGTGGAGCGTGCAGGCCACGGCCATGGCGTACTATTTGCGTTTTCTCAAGGTAAGTTTGTGTTGAAGTCGTTCTCAGAAAAAGTGAAAAGGAAAAATGACAAGCTGCTCTTTCGGAAGCGGCCTTAGCATAGCAGGCCAGCTTACCGGAGCGAGCATAGATTTGCCTTGTTGCTCCCGAAACACTCTTTGGTTTGATGGATGATGTGAGTTTACCCCACAACTGATTAGGATAATTCAAAGTTAACAGGTTTTGAACACATTCGCAAAGTATTAAACTAAAAAATTCTCTATATGAAAAAAAATATAAATTGTCTGAGCATGCGGCAATTTCTCCGGCCTGGCTTCGTTATCATTGGCTTCGGAAATTGGGTTCTTGGGTCCTTTGGGGGCTCTGTTGCTCCCGGGCATGTATAAATTTGGCTCCTTAACGTGCCCTTAACACCCAATAGTATAAACCAGAATAAAAAACATATAAATAAAGCACATCTGACAAGGCGTAAAAAGCAAAGCCCCGCCCGCTTTCATGAAAGCGGGCGGGGCTTTGTGTTCAGAAAGGAAGATTTCTCCTGCCTTACAATGCGCTAAGACCGTGTTGGGATTTTGGTCTTCTAGTCGAAAACTAGCAATCTTTTGGTTAGACAAGACCCGAAAACCGGAGTTTAGCCTCAGCTAAATGAGGATTTTCGGGGGGAAGTATAAGCAAAAAATTGCAGTTTGCAGACCGATTACTAAAGTCCCAACACGGTCTAAACATTCTTGGTCGGCGTTTCTTCCTCCTGCGGCTCCTCCTGTTTGTTGTCCTCCCCGTTTTGCTCAGAAGCATCGGGTGCTGAAGACATTTCAGGTTCGTCTTTTTTGACGGGTTTCATCTGACCGGCGATGTGGTCATCGAAGCCACTTTCCGGATCGTCCTCTGCTTCGCTCGGGCGCTTGCCCAGCAGGCGTTCTACATCAGATTTGAGCAGGACTTCCTTGTCCAGCAGGATTTGCGCCAGCTTCTCAAGGTCTTCCCGGTGTTCTGTCAGCAGTTCTTTCGCCCGGATATACTGGGACTCCACCAGTTTTCTCACCTCCTCGTCAATGAGGGAGGCGGTATCGTCAGAATAAGGCCGCTGGAACTGATCCTGTGACATCCCGTAGAAAGAAACCTGGCCGACTTTCTCGTTCATGCCAAAGACCGTCGTCATGCTATAAGCCATCTTGGTAACCTGATCGAGGTCATTTTGCGCACCGGTTGAGATTTTCCCGAACACGATAGATTCCGCAGCCCGGCCTCCAAAGGTCATGCACATGCGGTCCAGCAATTGCTCGGTACGCGTGATGTACTCTTCCTTGGGCAGGTATTGGGCGTAACCCAAAGTACCTACACCGCGCGGCACGATGGTTACTTTGACCAGCGGAGAAGCGTGTGGCAGAAACCACCCACAGATGGCGTGCCCGGCTTCGTGGTAAGCGATAATTTTCTTTTCGTTGGGCGAGATGAGCTTGTTCTTCTTCTCCAGTCCACCGATGATGCGGTCCAGTGCGAAGTTGAAGTCATCCATGTCCACCGCCTGCTTATTGCGTCGGGCAGCGACGAGCGCGGCTTCGTTGCAAATATTGGCAATATCTGCTCCTGCAAAGCCCGGTGTCATTTCTGCCAGTGCTTCTGCATTCACCCCTTCCCCAATCTTGATATTGCGGAGGTGTACCTTGAAAATGGATATCCGGCCTTTCAGGTCCGGGCGGTCAATACCGATTTGGCGGTCAAAACGCCCCGGGCGCAGCAGTGCGCTGTCGAGTACGTCCGGGCGGTTGGTCGCGGCCATCAGAATCACGCCTTTATCGGTGCTGAAACCATCCATTTCCACCAACAGCTGATTGAGGGTATTTTCCCGCTCATCGTTGCCGCCCTGCATGTTACCTTTTCCGCGGGCACGGCCGATAGCGTCGATCTCATCAATAAAGATGATACAGGGGGCTTTCTCCCTTGCCTGCTTGAACAGGTCGCGTACCCGGGAGGCACCAACACCCACGAACATCTCCACGAAGTCAGAGCCGGAAATGGTAAAGAAGGGCACGCCTGCTTCACCGGCCACGGCTTTGGCCAGCAGCGTTTTACCAGTGCCCGGAGGGCCCACGAGCAGCACCCCTTTGGGGATTTTACCGCCCAAAGCCGTATATTTCTTAGGGTTTTTCAGAAAGTCAACCACCTCCATCACCTCTTCCTTGGCTTCATCGAGCCCGGCGACATCCTGGAAAGTGACGTTGACTTTACTATTCTGATCGAAAAGGGTCGCCTTGGATTTGCCGATATTGAAGATTTGGGCACCCGGCCCACCGGCACCGCCGCTCACCCGGCGCATGATGAAAACCCAGATCGCAACCACGATAATGATCGGCAGCACCCAGCCCAGCAGTGGTGTCAACCAGTTTTGGCGGGTTTCAAAAGTGGGGTAAATCCACTCCGATTCGGGTATGTCGGCCTGCTCCTGTGTGATGCGCAACCAGTCTTCAAAGGCTTCAACCGAGCCCACTTCGAGCCAGTATTGGTAGTTCTCTCCGCTAAGGGAGGACCGGCTTTCGGCATCTTTATAAAACTCGGTTTTTTGCTCCAGCGCCTGTCGCTTGATGTAGACGTAGCCTCGCTTTTGGTTGACCACGACCAGCTTTTCCACGTCCTGGTCGGCGATCATTTCACCGAGTTTTTGCCGGTTCACCTGTTCCATAGTGCCTTCTGACATACTGTAGAAGTTCAGCGCCAGGAGGAACAGCGCGATGATCCCGTAAATCCAATAGGTATTGAATTTGGGCCCGGTTGGCTTGTTCTTATCTTCTTGGTTATTCTTGTTCTCCATTAAAATATACGTTTATCGAATCAGAAGGGCTTTACCCTTTCCTACTTGATTGTAATGCTTGTTGCACTTAGTGATGCACTCCACACAGCTTGTCACAGTTTAACGGGACAGATTCCCGTCGAAATCTATGTACTAACATACTTCACGATATTTCGTTGCCAGAATTCGGCCAAGAGTTCTGAGCAGACTATAAACTCTTGTATTCCGTAACCTGCGCGTCGCTCCAAAGGCTTTCCAGCTCGTAAAAGGAGCGCCGCTCTTTGTGAAATACGTGCGCTACAGTCGTGAAGTAGTCAATGCAAACCCAAAGCGCATTTCGGTCGCCCTCGACATGGCTGGCAAAGGTGTCTGCCTCTCTTTTGAGCCGTTTCTGAATGTGATCGGCAATGGCTTTTACTTGGGTGTTGGAGTCGCCTTCGCAAATGATGAAGTAGTCAGTTGGGGCATCATCCAGTTTTCGCATGTCGAGCTTGATGATGTTTTTGCCCTTGATGTCCTGAATACTTTCAATGATCAATTCGTTCAGCGCCTCGGTGGTGAGTTCGCGTTGTTGAACTTTGGTGTGTGAATTCAAACTCAGATTTTGTTAATTTTGCAATGAAAAAAGGAGGCATTCGATTTTGGTCGTTTTGCCCCAAAATATAAGGTTCTGAGGTGGAACAGCCCCCTCCGGGGCTTACAACAAATAAAATTATCAAATAATTTGCTCTTGCCTAACAAAAACACCCTTTTTATCGGAAAGGTTGTTCATGCCTTTGAGGCACTTGCTTCCACAAACAGCTACGCACAGGAACTCCTTGCAAAAAGCAAACCAACTGAAGGAACGGTCATTTCGGCAGCTACGCAGACCGCAGGCCGTGGACAAATTGGCAGTAAATGGGAAAGCCCCGAGGGGGAAAGCTTGTCGCTGAGTGTCATTCTGTACCCTCATTTTTTACTGGCCCGGAAGCAATTTGAGCTCAATATGGCTACCACGCTTGCGTTGCGTGACGCACTTTCTGCTTACGCAAAATCCGAGGTAAGCGTCAAGTGGCCCAACGATGTCTATCTGGGCGCGCGCAAGGTGGCGGGCATACTCATTCAAAATCAGCTGGCCGGGCAACAGGTACAGCACAGCATCATCGGGACCGGGGTCAACATCAATCAGCCGGCTTTCCCCCCTGAGCTGCCATTTGCAACTTCTTTGTACCTGGATACCGGCGCCCCGCATGACCTCGATGAAGTGGCGGCTTCCTACTTGCTGGCATTGGAACAGCGCTATCTTCAGCTGAGGGCAGGGCAGCGTGCCCGGCTCAGGCGCGATTATTACGAGCATCTGGTTGGGTATCAGGAGTTGCGCACCTATCGTCTGCCTGATGGCCGGACATTTGTCGCCGAGGCGGCGGGAGTGGATGAAGCCGGGCGCTTGCTTTTGCGCACCGACGGGCAGTTACAGCCTTTCGCACTCAAGGAAATCGCATTGGTGCCCGATATTTCCTGATTTGTCGCAACAAATCGGCCCTTCCGGGTCTTTTTCAGAAAAAAGGTTCATGAAAGCATACCTGATCACAATAGGTGATGAGATCCTCATCGGGCAAATTGTAGATACCAATTCGGCCTGGATGGGGCAGCAGCTCAACCTCAACGGGGCCCACATTACCGGTATAATGACGGTTTCGGATGAGGCCCACAGCATCGTTCAGGCATTGGAACAAGGGCTGCGGTCGGCAGAGGTTGTTTTAATGACCGGAGGGCTTGGGCCCACCAAAGACGACATCACCAAAAAAGTCCTGGCAGAGTTCACCGGGGGGCAGTTGGCTTTTCATGAACCGACTTATCAGCGGATCGAGCGATTCTTCAGGCAGCTCGGGCGTCAGCCAACCGAAGCCCACCGCCTGCAGTCTTACATGCCCGATAACGCCACGCTGCTGACCAACTCTATGGGCACGGCACCGGGGATGTGGTTTGAGGTAGAAGGTAAGGTGGTGGTCTCTATGCCGGGCGTGCCCTACGAAATGAAAGCCCTTATGCAGGAGGAGGTCCTGCCCCGCCTTAGAGAGCGGTACCCGCTGGAGCGGATTGCCCACCGGACTTTGCTCACAGCCGGAGAGGGCGAATCCCGCATTGCTGAGCGGGTTGCCGATCTCGAGGAGGCCCTTCCTGCTCACATCAAGCTGGCCTATTTGCCCAACTTAGGTCGGGTACGGTTGCGGCTCAGCAGCCGGGGGAGTCAGTCAGACCAATACCTGGACGAACTTGAGCAGTGGGCCAACCGTTTCAAAGAACGGGTGGAGGACCTGCTTTTCGGAGAAGAGGAAGACCGCCTCGAGGCCGTAGTCGGGCAAATGCTGAAAGCACGTGGCTTATGGCTCAGTACGGCTGAAAGCTGCACCGGCGGATACCTCTCGCACCTGATTACCAGTATTCCTGGTTCCTCTGCTTACTTTCTGGGCGGTATCGTAGCGTACAGCAATACACTGAAACAGGAAAAGCTGGGCGTCCGCGCTGCCACACTGGAAACCGTGGGCGCTGTAAGCGAAGCCACCGTGCGCGAGATGGTAGCGGGGACCCTGCAGCATTTCGGAGGCGATATTGCTGTTGCCATTTCCGGAATTGCCGGCCCGGGCGGCGGTACGCCGGAAAAACCGGTGGGGACGATCTGGGTTGCTGTGGGCGACCACAATGTGACAGAGGCTTACCTGCTTAAGGCAGGAAAAGACCGGGAGAAAAATATTGAATACACCGGTGCGCATGCGCTGAATTTCATCCGCCGGTTCCTGAAAAAACATTATCCTGCCACGGTGGTCAATGCCTAAACCCGGGTGCGGATCACAGGCGTTCGGAATGCGGCGCTTTATTTGTTTTACACGCGCAAAACGGCTAATTTTGCGGTCTGAAAAGGCACAGGCAAAGACCGGCCAAATAGAACCAAATACACAACGAAAGAAAGAATTATGGCTCAAGTCGAACTGATTATGCCCAAAATGGGGGAAAGCATCATGGAGGCAACCATCCTCAAATGGGTTAAACAGGTAGGAGATTCCGTTGAGGAGGATGAAACCATCCTTGAAATTGCTACAGATAAAGTTGATTCCGAAGTGCCTTCTCCGGTAGATGGAGTGATCCAGGAAATTCTATTTCAGGAAGACGAGACGGTAGAGATCGGGAAAGTTATTGCGATCATCGGCACCGAGGGAGAGGAAGCCACTCCGCAAGCGAGCCCAAGTGTCAAAGAGACAGCCGAAGCGCCTGCCGAAAAGACGAGCAGCAATGGCATCGACAAGCCGCAGCCTCAGCCGGAGCCTGCTATGGCTTCCACTGATGCACCGGTGGAGCGCACAGACAGCAGCAACCGTTTTTACTCGCCGCTGGTCCGTACCATTGCCGAAAAAGAGCAAATCAGCATGGCGGAACTGGAGCAAATCTCAGGTTCCGGCCTACAGGGCAGGGTGACCAAAAAAGACATCCTGGCATACGTGGAAAACCGCAAAAGCCAGCCTGCTTCCGCCGCCCCTGAGCCCAAGGCTCCTGTGCAGGAAACCGCTGCGCCAAAACAGCCTAAGGCACCGGCTGCTCAACCTGCTTCCGGCAGTGCATCAGCATCCGGTAATGTCGAGATTATCGAGATGGACCGCATGCGCCGCATTATTGCAGACCATATGGTGAATTCCAAAAAGACGTCACCGCACGTCACTTCTTTTGTGGAGGTGGATGTGACGAAGATTGTCAACTGGCGCAATAAAGTGAAGAAGCAGTTCCAGGAAACGCACGGTGAGAAAATTACCTTCACCCCGATTTTTATGGAGGCGGTAGCGAAGGCGATCCGGGACTTCCCGATGGTCAATGTGTCGGTGGATGGCAATACGATTGTCCGCAAAAAGAACGTCAATATCGGTATGGCAACGGCCCTGCCTTCCGGCAATCTGATCGTGCCCGTCATCAAAAATGCAGACCACCTCAATTTGATGGGGCTTACCCGGCAGGTAAACGAGCTGGCGGCTCGCGCCCGGGCCAACAAACTGGGCGCTGATGAGATTCAGGGCGGAACGTTTACCCTGACTAACGTCGGTACCTTCGGCAACGTCATGGGCACGCCTATCATCAATCAGCCGCAAGTGGCTATCTTGGCAGTAGGCGCCATCCGTAAAAAGCCCGCAGTAGTGGAAACAGCGTACGGTGACCTGATTGCAGTACGCCACATGATGTTCCTTTCCCTGTCTTACGACCACCGCGTCGTAGATGGCTTCCTGGGCGGCTCTTTCCTGCGCAGGGTAGGAGATTACCTGGAGCAGTTTGACGATACTCAAACCATCTAAATTACCATCACTACCGCATCGGATGCAGGAATTGAATATAAAAAAATTGGCACATTCCTTGCATTCGATGCGGTTAAGTTTTATTATAGAAAAGTTTTTTGCCCCCCAACCCTGATGCCTTACAAGCACAATTGTGAATAACGCCTTCTGTTGCCCGAAGCCTAAAGGCTTCGGGCAATAGTAACCTGTCGATATTAACCCTGGGCAGTCCGTGCAAACGAGCTGCTCCCAAAAACTACTGGGCGCTATGAGAATATTGCTACTTGTCTTGCTGTCCGTGACAGTGGGGCATGCACTCAAGGCACAAGCCTACAAAAAAGAAGAGGCCAAGGCATTCTTCGTCAACCAACGGTACGAAGAAGCCCTTGCGGTGTTGAAAACAGCGGAGTCCCTGGTAGCCAATGACCAGGAGGCGCGCTTCATCCTCGCCGTATCCTACTACCAAACCAACCAATTGGAAGCCGCCGGCCGCTTGTTCCAGTCTATTATCCGCAATGAAAAAGACCCCTTTCCGGAATGTTGGCTTTACCTGGGCAAGATCCGCCATGCGATGAACCAATTTGCGGAGGCAGCGGGCTACTATAAAGATTATCTGAGGCGTATCCGTGCCAATAACCCCAACCGGAAAATGGTATGGGACGATATCCGACGCTGTGCAACCGGCATGCGGCTGCAATACCTGCCTTCTGATGTATACGCCGAAAACCTGGGTCCCAAAGTGAATACCACTGGCGATGAGTTTGCACCGGTGCCCAGCCCTAACTTCAGCAACCGATTGTATTTCTCCTCCATGCGCAGTGGCAATCTGGGCGGGCGCAGAGACGGGAATGGAATGCCGGACAGCCGTACCGGCAATTTCTACAGTGATATTTTTTCCTGCCGCTCTGCCACCGGTGGGGGAGGGAACTGGCAGGAAGTAAGCTCTGTGGGCTACCTGGTCAACAGTACCCGGCACGATGTGCTTCTGGACTTTAATACGGACGGTACCGTGCTGTATTTTTATCAGGGATGGCACCATGAGGATGCCAAAATTATCGTGGATACTTTCCGCAACGATAAGGAAGAGCGTACGGTGAGTTCTGATGTTTTCAAAGGGCCGATCAACCCGGCTATTGGTGACGAAGCGTTTTTCTTTGCCAGCGACTACCTGGTTTACTTCGCCAGCCGGCGGCCCGGCGGCTACGGAGGGCTTGACCTTTATCGTCTTGAATTCAAAGACGGGCAATGGGGGAACCCCGTGAACCTGGGGCCTCAGATCAATACTGCCTACGACGAAACCACGCCCTTTCTGGCCCGGGACCGCATGACCCTGTACTACAGTACCAATCATCCTGATTTCAGTATCGGCGGCCTGGATGTGGTAAAGGCTGTTTTCAATCCCAACTCCGAGACCTGGACCACACCCGAAAACCTGCTGACCAAGATCAACTCTTCGGAAGATGATGCCTACTTTCGGATTGGGAAGGACGGGTTTACAGGCTTTTTTGCCTCTTCCCGGAAAGACGGCATAGGGCAGCGCGATATTTATGCCGCTCATTTCGACAACTTCTTACCTGAAATGGAACTCCGCATAGATGAGTACTACGGTGGTGCAGAATCCAGGCTGGTCGAACCCGAAGTGACCGCCCCACAGGAGGATATGGCTGCCAATCCTGAAGCAGCGCCCCTGCCGGTTTTCCCCGAAGCAGTGGCCACTGCGGAAGAGGTGGGCTCAGCGCCAGATGCAGCAATACCTACAGTGCCGGAAATCACAGGCGGTCAGGAAGACATTCCCGTTCAGCCTGAGGTGGACGGTGCACCGGAGGCTGCTTCCAATACAGGCACAGCCGGGCTGTTGTTCCTGCCCCCGATCTACTTTAAAATAGATGCTCCGGAAGCCTTCTCCGCTGATCAGCTTCAGCAACTGCAGGCCATTGCAGATGCCATGCAAAACCAGGAGGACGCCTACCTGATTTTAACTGCTTACCAAAAGGAGGTTGAAAGTGGCAAGGGCGCTGCAATTTTTAAAGGGGTTCAGCAGGCAGAAGCTGTTGCGGAAGCCCTTTTGGCAAATGGAGTGCCCAACGACCGCATTTTTATCAGAGGATTGCTTTCTGAAGCAGTTGTTGATCAGGAATGCAGCGTTGATTTTTCGTTCTACCTTCCTGAAGGCAAGGCCGCAACGACCTCCCTGCCGGTTGTAGGGCTCCGGTACGCAAATGCAGTGCCCCGGCACCCGGTGCACGAACGGCTATTATATAAGGTGCAGGTAGGGGCACTGAGCGGCGCCTATGGCACCAACAGCCTTGATGCTTATGCAGGTGCAATGGTGGAGCGGCAGATGGATGGCCCCTATTACCGGTACACGGTAGGTGCATTCACGACTTATGAGGAGGCGGAGGCATTCAAAGCAAAATTACTCAAGGGCGCTTTTGCATCAGCTTATGTGGTAGCGTATGTAGATGGCCGGCGTGTGGATCAGATGCGTGCCCGCAGGCACATCATTGACTTTCCGGACCTCAAAGCCTATACGAACTAATTCAGCCGGATAGGCGCGATGAGGAAAAAGGTCGGGATGATCGCTTTGAAGGTGCTGTTGTCCAGTATGTTCACCATTTCAAAGGCACCATGCATTTTTCCAATACCCGTGGATAGGTCGCACCAGGAGGCATACCGGTGCTTACCGCCCGGCGGCAGGACAGGCTGCTGCCCGATCACGCCTTCCCCTTCCACTTCCCTCACATGGCCATTGGCATCCCAGATGAACCAGTGGCGGCGAAGCAACTGCACCGTTTCCTTGCTGTTGTTCTCAATGGTGATTTCGTAGGCAAAAATATAGCGGTGCTGAGCAGGCCGGGAATAAGCGGCCTGATAGGAAGGCTGTACCGTAATCTGAATACCGTTAGTCGTTTGCGTTGTCATGCTCAGGCTTCCTTTATTGCCTCTTCGATAATTTTTTCCGCAGCCCTGAGCGCCTGTTGCAGGTCATCGTTGATGAGCACGATATCAAAACGGTCCTCATAGGTCATTTCTTCCGCTGCTCTGTCCAGCCGTTTCCGGAGATTGGCCTCATCCTCAGTGCCCCGGGCAACCAACCGCTGACGCAGGGCCTCCAGTGAAGGGGGCTTTACAAATACCGCAATTGCTTCCTCAGGGTAGGCTTCTTTGATGTTGACGGCACCTTTTACATCAATATCAAACACGATGTGCTTGCCCTTTCCCCAGAGCCGCTCCACTTCGCTTTTGAGGGTGCCGTAAAACAAGCCCTCATAGACCTCTTCCCACTCCACAAAGCCCTCGCTTTCCACCAGCTCCGTAAACCGCTGTGGAGAAATAAAATAGTAGTCTTTTCCGTCCGTTTCGTGCGGCCGTTTAGGCCGGGTGGTCGCTGAGGTGGAAAAAGACAAATGATCGTAGCGCTCAAGGAGGTGCCGGACAATAGTGGTTTTGCCAGCTCCCGAAGGCGCGGCAAACAAAAATAACTTACTCATACGGTGTTAGCCACTTGTTCTTTAATTTTCTCCAACTCGTCCTTCATCTCCACCACCAGCTTTTGGATGCTGGAAGAATAGGCTTTGGCGCCCATAGTGTTGATCTCGCGCCCCATTTCCTGACTGATGAAGCTCAGCTTCCGGCCTTTGAGGGGCTGTTTTTTGTTGAGTTCTTCAATGAAGTATTTGCAGTGCTGCTCGAGGCGCACCTTTTCTTCCGTGATGTCAATTTTTTCGAGGTAGAAGAGTATTTCCTGCTCGAAGCGGCTGTCGTCGACTTTGTCCTTGCCCAGGTGTTCTTCCAGGCTTTGCCGCATCCGTTGCCTCAGCTTGGCCACACGCTCTTCCTCCTCCGGGTCGAGTTGGTGGAGCAGGTTAGCGATGTTGTCAACCCGGAGCTGCAGGTCCTCTTTCATGGCATTGCCCTCGGCGGTGCGGAAAGCAGTGAATTTCTCTATTGTGGCGTTGAGGGCGGTTTTCATGGCTGCCCACTCCTCTTCGTCTATGCTGTCAGCAGCAGTGGCCACCACAGAGGGCAGCCGCAGGATAGCCTGCAGCATATCGCCATCCGGTATGTTCAGTTCGGAAGAAAGGCGGCTGAGCTCCCGGTGGTATTTGCGGAAGAGCGGTTCGTTAAGCCCGTACTCCTCGTCTCCGCTGTCTGAGGCCACTTCGATGTTGACCTCAATTTTGCCCCGGTGCACCCGGTCGGAGATGAGCTTGCGCAGGTCGTGCTCTTTTTCCCGGTAGTTCTGAGGTATTTTGGCCCGGATATCGGTGTATTTGCTGTTGAGAGACCGGAGCTCTACATTAATGGTTTTATCCTTAAAGGGGTGTGACACACGGCCGTAGCCCGTCATTGATAGCAGCATAAAAATAAGTTTAGGCTTTAAGCCCGGAAGGTAGGCTAATACAGCCGTAATTTTGCAATGTGCAAAGATAAAGAAAGGAATGGAAAAGTCATTTTTTGCTGTAACCAGTTGAGCGCGAACCAAAAAAAGTAAAAATAAACCAAACATTTATTTTCGATTAAAAAAATAAATACCGAGCTTTGCCCTTCG
>JANSXW010000107.1 GCA_024742755.1 bacterium
TAATGCAGGTGCTTATTGTTTCTCAATGGCTTCCAACTACAACTCCCGCTACCGGCCCGCAGAGGTGCTCGTCCACGAAGGGCAGGCGTACCTGATCCGCAAGCGGGAAAACATGGAAGACCTGCTCCGCACACAAGTGGACGCTCCGATATTCGATGAGGTGCCTGCGGTAAAATAAAACCGCATTTATGCCACAACGCATTGCTTTTATTCTATGGATTGCCCTGCTGTCGGCCCGCCCGGCAACAGGGCAGTCTTTTCCGGTACAAGACGCTGCCTGGCAGGGCGTTCGCAGCAATATTGCCGGGCTTGACACCTTTCGGCAAGTCGCCTGTGGGGATACCCTGATCGCCGGGCGCCACTACACGCCAATGCTCAGCATCAGCCCGGACAGTGGTGACACCACCTATCTCGCTGCGGTCCGGTCAACTGGCGTGCGCAGCTTCTTTGTCCGCCCTGGGGAGACGCAGGAATACCTCTTGTACGACTTCAGCCTGCAAGCTGGCGATGAAATCATGCTGGAGTATGTTGAATTCTCCGGCAGCACACAGCTGAAAGTGGCTTCCGTCACTACCGTAGGCTCAGGGGGGCAGCTCCGGACCGTGATCAACTTTGTGCCCACCAACGGACTGCAGGAAACCTGGATCAGCGGCGTGGGCAGCCTCGCCGGGCCGCTCTACCGGGGGCTGCTCAACCCAAGCGAATATTCAGAGCTGCAGTGCTTCCGCCTGACCGATACCCTGGCGTACAATACGGTAGACGAAGCACAGTGCACCTTCAGCTTCAACTGCCCGGTCATTGTGAGCACCACCGCGACCGGACCGCCTGTTCAGGCCCGGGTCTTCCCTACCCTGCCCTCCGATGGACGGGTATGGGTGACCAATAACAGCAATCAGGTACTGTCCGCTACGCTTTTTTCCGCCATAGGCCAGCCACTTCAGTCCTGGGCCGGGCTGGGCCCCGGCAGGCACGAACTGCAACTCCCCGGTTTATCTTCGGGATTGTACGTACTGCAACTGCAGGAACCGAATAAAAATATATATTTGCAGCATTTCAAACTGATCATTCCCAGATAGTAAAATATGGAGCTTTCCACCCGCTATAACCCACAGGATACCGAAGCCAAATGGTACGACCACTGGCTGTCTAAAAACTACTTCCACTCTGAGCCCGACGAGCGCGAGCCCTACAGCATCGTGATCCCGCCGCCCAACGTAACCGGCGTGCTCCACATGGGGCATATGCTCAACAATACCATTCAGGACATCCTCATCCGCAAGGCGCGCCTGGAAGGCAAAAATGCCTGCTGGGTGCCGGGCATGGACCACGCCTCTATCGCAACGGAGGCCAAAGTGGTGAAAATGCTGCGCGAGCGGGGCATCAAAAAGTCCGACCTGAGCCGCGATGAGTTCATGAAGTACGCCTTTGAATGGAAAGACAAGTATGGCGGCATCATCCTCGATCAGCTCAAAAAACTGGGCGCTTCCTGCGACTGGGAGCGCACCCGCTTTACCATGGAGGACAAGCTTTCTGATGCCGTCCTCAAGGTATTTGTAGACCTTTACAACAAAGGAAAAGTTTACCGCGGGCTGCGCATGACCAACTGGGACCCGGAGGCGCAGACCGTGCTGTCCAACGAAGAGGTCATCTACAAGGACGAAAACTCCAAACTGTACTACCTCCGCTATAAAATCGAGGGTACGGAAGACGAGTACATCACGATTGCGACGGTACGGCCAGAAACCATTCTGGGCGATACGGCAATCGCTGTAAACCCGGACGATGAGCGCTTCGCCCACCTCAAGGGCAAAAAAGCTATTGTCCCACTGATTGGCCGGACCATCCCCATTATTGAAGACCGCTATGTGGACATGGAGTTTGGTACGGGCGCCCTCAAAATCACCCCTGCCCATGACATGAACGACAACGAAATCGGCGAGCGGCACGGGCTGGAAGTCATCGACGTCCTGAATGCCGATGGCACCATGAGCGAAGCGGCGCAGCTTTACACAGGCGAAGACCGGTTCAAGGCCCGCAAGCTAATCGTAAAAGACCTCAAAGCCGGTGAGCACCTGGTGAAGGAGGAAGACTACCGCAACAAAGTCGGCCGTTCTGAGCGGACCGATGCCATCGTGGAGCCCCGCCTGACGCTGCAGTGGTTCCTCGAAATGAAGGACTTTGCCCAAACGGCGCTGAAAGCAGTGGAAACGGACGAAGTAAGCTTCTTCCCGGAGCACTTCTACAATATGTTCAACAGCTGGCTGAAGGAAGACAACATCCGCGACTGGTGCATCTCCCGTCAGCTGTGGTGGGGGCAGCGCATCCCGGCCTGGTACTACGAGGACAAAATCTTCGTAGCCGAAACGGCTGCCGAAGCCCTGGACAAAGCCCGGGCAGAACTGGGCAAACCGGACCTGCAACTATCGGACTTGCATCAGGATGAAGATGTGCTGGACACCTGGTTCTCTTCCCAGCTTTGGCCGATTTCCGTTTTTGATGGCTTTGAGACCAATGAAGAGCTGAATTACTACTACCCGACCAATGTACTGGTGACGGGCTGGGACATCATTTTCTTCTGGGTAGCCCGGATGATCATGATGGGATATGAATATGCCCCGGGGCTGCTGGACGAAAAGACCAAAACAACGAAAGGCATTCAGCCCTTCAACGATGTTTACTTCACCGGCATGGTCCGCGACAAGGACCGCCGCAAAATGAGCAAGTCGCTCGGCAACTCACCGGATGCCCTGCAGCTCATCGAGAACTACGGTGCAGATGGCGTACGCTTTGCGATGCTTTCCAGTGCGGCTGCCGGCAATGATATTGTATTCGATGCCCCCTTCGATCCGGAAACGAAAGAAGTCCTGAACGAAAGCAAGCTCTGCGAGCAGGGCCGCAACTTCTGCAATAAAATGTGGAATGCCCTCCGTCTCATGAAGGGCTGGGAGGTCAAAGCAGGCGAAGGCGATGCCATCAACCGCCTGGCCGTACAGTGGATGGAGCAACGGCTGAACGAGACCATCGAAAAGCTGGGGCAGCAGTACGAACAGTACCGCCTGTCAGACGCCCTTATGATGCTGTACAAACTCATCTGGGACGACTTTTGCAGCTGGTACCTGGAGATGATCAAGCCCGACTACGGTGCCCCGATCGATGCCGAGACCCTGGAGGCTTCCCTCCGCATCTACGAGCGGCTGATGACCCTCCTGCACCCGTTCATGCCCTTCATCACCGAGGAAATCTGGCACAACCTGCGGGAGCGGGCTGATGGCGATGACTGTGTGATGAGCACCTACCCAACGGCTGAGGCTTACGATCAGGCCCTGATCGACCGCATTGAGCAGGCCAAAAACATCGTAGCCAGTGTACGGGAAACCCGGAACAGCAAAGGCGTAAAGATGAAGGATGAGCTTGCCCTGTTTGTTCAGGACGAAGCCAACAGCCGCGCCTTGTTCGAACTTGTGGGCTTGCGTGAGATGATCATCAAGATGGCGAACCTGTCCGGGCTGGACTTCAGCAGTGAGGAAGTGCCCAACAGCGTGTCCTTCCTGTCCGGCAAGACCCAGTTTTTCCTGGAGCTGAATCAGGAAATTGACACGGAGGCCGAGTGCAAAAAACTTAAGGAAGACCTGGAATACCAAAAAGGGTTCGTAGCCAGCGTGGAGAAAAAGCTGAGCAACGAGCGCTTTGTCAATAATGCCCCTGCACCGGTAGTGGAACGTGAGCGCATGAAACTAGCTGACGGTCAGGCCAAGGTCAAGAACCTGGAAGAGCAACTGGCCAGCATGGGCTGCCAGTAAGGCATATTAAAGCATATTAAGCAGGGCTGTTTCCGGTAACAGGAAGCAGCCTTTTCTTTTTTGCCGAACAAAATCGAGGCATCAGACGGTTTAATTAATAAAACCTACCATGAGCTGGTCCCTTAAGATTGCACGCCTCTTCGGCATCAATGTCTACATCCACTGGACATTCCTGATTCTGCTGGGGTGGATTTTCCTGTCGAGCCTGGGCTCCGGGCAAAATATGCAGGAAGCCCTGCTGGGCGTGGTCTTTATCCTTACCCTCTTCGCCTGTGTGGTACTGCACGAATACGGGCACGCTCTGACCGCCCGCCGGTTTGGGGTCCCCACCCGCCGCATCACCCTGTTGCCTATAGGCGGTGTTGCGAGCCTGGAGAAAATGCCGGAGAAGCCCCGGGAAGAATTGCTTGTAGCCATCGCCGGCCCGGCAGTGAATGTAGTGATTGCCCTTCTGCTCTTTGTTGTCATGCAGGTAGCAGGCATCACCTTCCCTACCGAGCAACTGGAAGACCCCAGCCAGATCAGCCTCAGCAATGCGTTCATCCCCAACCTGCTGGCCGTCAACATTATTCTGGTGCTTTTCAACCTCATCCCGGCCTTCCCAATGGATGGCGGGCGAGTGCTTCGCGCGCTGCTTGCCATGAAGTACGACCGGGCCAAAGCCACTGCCATTGCCGCTCAGATTGGTCAGTTTCTGGCGATTGGGTTTGTCTTCCTGGGCTTTATGTATGACTTCTGGCTGATTTTTATCGGGCTGTTCATCTTTTTGGGTGCCAGTGGAGAATCGCGGTACGAAACCACCCGCCATTTGCTTACTGACCTCAAAGTCTCAGATGTGCTCATGCACCAGTTCACCGAAATGGACGCCTGGTCGCCCATCAGCGAAGCCATCGACACCCTGCTGGACGGTCAGGAAAAGGACTTCATCGTCACCGAACAGGGCGACCTCATCGGCACGATCTCCCGGGATGACATCCTGCGCGGTTTACAGCAGATGGGCCCGGCGGAACGCATCAAACGCATCGTCAACACCGATTGGATCAGGCTTTCGCCGGATATGGAACTCAATGAAGCCTACGATCAGATGAACCAGCGCAACCTAAGCATCTGCCCCGTCTACAGCCCCGAAGGCGAACTCCTCGGCGTGCTGAATACCGAGAATATCCTTGAGGCGATTATGATTGAGCGGGCCCGTGGTGGGCAGGGGTAGTTGGTAAATTAGGAAGGAGACCCTAAAGACTTACAGTGCGCTCAACGCTACTATGCAAAAAACGTTCGAGGCCCTTTTTTTTGCGTTTCCTGCCGATCAGTGGAATCAGGCATAGCCAGAGCTGAAGCTGATGAAATCAAGAAGAGAAATAGAGCGGTTTTTAATTGCTGCATAGTAGTATTTGGCAAGCCCGGCTGAAGCAAAAAATATCAGCACTTGAAATGCGCAAATAGTAGCATGTTTTACTCGGCAAGCAAGGTTTCACCTCTTATTTAGCACCCTATTTTTATATTTTGTACAGCTATTACAAAGAAATAAAAACTAAAAAAGACTTTCCCTTTTTACACTTCTTCTCTATATTTGTATTGCTATTATTTTGATTTAAACTCGCTTAATAGTGTTAAAAAATATATAATGTATATACAAAAATGAAGAAACCCCTTCATAAAATCGCTCAAATCACAACCGGCATTTACCAAAAAGAAGGCTCTGGCGGGGAGATTTACTATCTGCAAGCTAAGCACTTCGACGAGCACGGTAGATTTAGGCAAGAAGCTCCTTTAACCAAAAGCCTTGAATTAGATAAGCGGCTTGAAAAGCATTTGCTGATTGAAGGGGATATACTACTCGTTGCAAAAGGAATAGCGAATCGAGCTTGTCTTTACAAGGAGCAAATCGGCCAAGCTGTGGCCTCATCCACCTTTTTTGTAATCCGGTTGAAAGAGCAGCGCCTAATACCAGGCTATTTGCTATGGCTGTTGAATACTCAACACTACCAAAAGCTTCTGCAAAGCTTATCCAAAGGGACACAAGTGCAGTCTTTATCCAAAAAAGCACTTTCCTCAATTCAAATACCGATACCGTCTATGGAGGATCAGCAGGAAATTATCAAGATAGCGGAGCAATGGCGCATAGAACAACACTTCATGGACAACCTTAAAAAATCAAAAGACCGGTATTACGAGCATTTATTGCTTTTTTTAGCCAATGGAAAATTCAGAAAAAATGCATAAGACCACCAAAGAGGATGTATTCAATGTCGTATGGAAAGCCTGCGACACCTTCCGGGGCGTGATTGACCCTTCGCAGTACAAAGACTATGTACTGACTATGCTGTTTATCAAGTACGTGGGCGATGTCTGGCTCGACCGATGGCAGGCCCATCTGGAGCGCTATAAGGGCGACGAAGCCCGGGCGGACTGGGCCATGCAGAAAGAGCGTTTCATCGTGCCTCCTCATGCCCGTTTCAGCTATCTCTATGAACACCGCAATGAACCCAACATCGGGGAACTCATCAATCAGGCACTGGAGGCGCTGGAAGAAGCTAACCCACAGAAACTATCCGGAGAAGACGGTGCCGGCGTATTCCGGAATATTGATTTTAACTCCAGCAATCTGGGGGATGTCAAAGACAAAAACACCCGCCTGAAGAACCTGCTGATTGACTTTAGCGACAAGCGCCTTGACCTCCGCCCTTCTGCATTGGACGGGCAGGATATCATCGGGGATGCCTATGAATACCTGATTGGCTTTTTTGCCTCTGATGCCGGAAAAAAAGCCGGGGAGTTTTATACCCCCAGTCAAGTCTCTACCCTAATCGCCAAGTTGACCAAGTCGCAGCCGGGTGCGCGTATTTGTGACCCCACTTGTGGCTCAGGTTCTTTGCTGATCAAGGCAGGCAAAGAAGTGGGCTCGGACAACTTCGCGCTGTACGGGCAGGAAGCCAACGGCAGCACCTGGGCGCTGGCAGTCATGAATATGTTCCTGCATGGCATGGACAATGCCACAATACGCTGGGGGGACACTATCCGCAACCCTAAGCTCAAAGAAGGGGACGAGCTGATGAAGTTCGATACGGTGGTGGCGAATCCACCTTTTAGCCTTGATAAATGGGGAAAAGAAGTCGCTGATAACGACACCTACAACCGCTTTTGGCGGGGCGCACCTTCCAAGAGCAAAGGCGACTGGGCGTTTATCTCTCACATGATAGAAACCGCCTATGAAGGCAGAGGCAAAGTAGGCGTGGTGGTGCCCCACGGCGTGCTCTTCCGCGGTAGCTCAGAAGGTGTGATCCGGCAAAAAACTATTGAAGAGAACCTGCTTGAAGCCGTGATTGGCCTGCCTGCGAATTTGTTTTTCGGCACGGGCATCCCCGCTGCTATTCTCATTTTCAACAAAGGCAAGGGTGACAATCGCAATGTACTCTTCATAGACGCAAGCCAACGTTTTGAGCAGGGAAAAAACCAGAATGTGCTGCGCGAAAAAGACATGGAGCACGTCGTCAGCCTCCATCATCAGTTTGAACAAGGCCAAATGCAGCCTGGCACCGTGGAAGACAAATTTGCCTACGTAGCTACTTTTGATGAAATCAAAGAGAATGAGTTCAACCTCAACATTCCCCGCTACGTGGATACGTTCGAGGAGGAGCCGGAAGTAGATCTGGATGCGGTTGCGCAACGCATTGAAGGGCTGGAAAGTGAGCTGTCACAGGTACAGGAACAAATGGAGGTGTACCTGAAGGAACTGGGGCTCAAACACTAAAACCATGCAGGAATCAGACATCATACTCTACCGGACGCCGGACGGGGCCGTCAAGGTTGAAATCCGCTTTGAAGACGAAACCTTCTGGCTAACACAGAAAAAGCTGGCTGAACTGTTCGGGGTGGAAGTGCAAACCATCAATTACCACCTGAAGGAAATCTTCAAAAGTGCAGAATTGGAGGAGGATTCAGTTATTCGAAAAATTCGAATAACTGCTCAGGATGGTAAAAAATACCTCACCAATTTCTACAACCTCGATGCCATTATAGCTGTCGGCTACCGGGTCAATAGCTATCAGGCAACGCAATTCCGCATTTGGGCCACCAAGGTGTTGCGGGAATACCTCATCAAGGGGTTCGTGATGGATGACGAGCGGCTCAAACAGGGCAAGCGGTTCGACAAAGACTACTTTGACGAGCTGCTGGAGCGCATCCGGAAAATCCGGGCTTCAGAGCGGCGCTTCTACCAGAAAATCACAGACTTGTACGCTGAGGCCAGTATAGACTACGACCCGAAAGCCCCGATCACGCAGCAGTTTTACAAAACGGTGCAAAATAAACTCCATTGGGCGATCACCGGGCTGACTGCCGCCGAAATCATCGCCAAACGGGTGGATGCTGCCAAGCCTAATATGGGGCTGACGAGCTGGAAGCACGCCCCGGCGGGCAAAATACTGAAATCCGACGCCCACATTGCCAAAAACTACCTGAATGAGGAAGAACTCCAAGGGCTGGAAAGAATCGTCACGATGTACCTGGACTATGCCGAAAACCAGGCCAAGCGGCAAATCCCGATGAAAATGGCCGACTGGGTGAAAAAACTGGACGCTTTTCTGCAATTCAATGAATACGATGTCCTGCAGAATGCGGGCAAAGTGTCTGCCAAAGTAGCCCGGGAACTGGCGGATAAAGCCTATGAGGAATACCGGCAGCAAGAGGATAAGCGGCTGGAGTCGGATTTTGATGAAACAATCAAAGACCTGCAAAAAGGGAAGAATGATGAATGAAGAAATTACCGCTTTTATAGAAATCCGCTTTGCGAAAGAACCGTTCTGGCTAACGCAAAAACGCCTGCGTGAAACGGTCTGGGCGATTGCGTCTTTTTTGGAAAAACATCCAAACAAATTGGACATTTTGACATTTTGTACGTACATTTATATTAACAGTACTCGCCACGCTTCCCGTCAGATCAGCGTACCAGGGCGAGTCTTCTATTTTATTGGACTACTCTATTGCCATAGGTTCATTGTAAAAAGGAAAGGCTTCCCGGTTGGGAAGCCTAATGATAACTTAGGCAGGAGGATCTTAGTGCCGCTCTTGCGAGTCAATCTCACCAAGTCTACCTGCCTTTTTGTCTTAGGTAAGCATTTTACCTTCTGTAAAAGTACTTTATTTAACAGTAAGATTCAATGAATTTAAAGATTTTAACTATCACTCAATGAAGTCCAATGAGCAGTATTTTGTTCAGCGCATGTTGGAGTTACTCCACCGAGAGACCGTAGATACTTACCGGGTTAAGGTTTTGAACCCTAAACTTGCTTTGGAGGAACTCATTAGCGTATATGACGGTCTGAATGGCGGAAGAATAAAGCGCTTTGAGGACCTGGAGTATTGCCGTGATGAAACGCTAAGCTTATTGAAAAAAGACGATACCATCCGATTTGACACGATTGGAAAAGACTTTTTCAGAGATCAACTACTAAAACAAATCAACCATAATAATTACCGGGAACTTTATCCACAAGTAAGGACAGCAGTAAAGACTATCCTCAGTGAGAACAATAACTATCTGCATAGAATAATAGAACTAGTGAAGGCTTCTTTACAGAAAGAAGAAAAACAAGACCCCTTTCCTGACTTGGAAGATTTGAATAGGCTATGTGGCATATTGGCTACAGAGCTCTTAGAAAAGGGGTATACTAAAAACTTTCTGCATTCCTTTTGCTATTCAACTTTTGTAAAAAAAGTTGACAATTTTATTAGTAGCTATGAGAAGTTAATCGAATTTGCCCACTCACCGGATACCAAATACCGAGTATGGTTTAAAGTGTATTCACCGATGGTTGATTCTTCCAAATGGGCTTTATTTCCTAATTGGACCATCACCGAAGAAGTTGCTGACACAGAGGATTTACCCCCTCGTGTACAGCACTTTGTTTCTGCAAAACGCAATTACCATTTCTTGGGGCGGGAATTAGCAGCACCAGACCACTATTCTGCTTTGCAAATAGCCAAACAAGAGTTAGCAGAGTTCTTTGACCTTATCCGGCTGGCTCATCATAACGCCAAAATAGACTTATTGCAGAATGCAGTTGTCTTTCCTCTTGATCGCCCACATCTGGCCGGGCTTCCAAAAGTACAACATATCCCTGATGGAAAATTCCCGGATGGAGATGGTGTACTACACATCTTGCAGCATAAGACAGCTCAAATACTGAATCAAAATATTGACTCTGAAACAAAGGAAAAGATTAAATCTGCTATTCGTTATTTACGTTTTGGTCATGAGGCCGTAGAACTGGAACATCAGTTAATCAATTATTGGATTGGCTTGGAATACCTCTTCTCGAATGAAAGAGATAGTACGTTCACAAGGATTAAGACTATCTTTCCCACGCTTCATACTTTAGTTTACTTGCAGCGCAACCTTAAAGACTTCCATCAGGCGATCATTCAGCGTGATTTAGCTGCGGCCACCCGTGACTTTGATATGGAACGCATAGATTGTATGTTACTGGAAAGTTGCCTGGAGTCAATCCGGGACGACCATTACCAAGATTTTCCACTTCTGTCCTATCGCGCCTGGCGCTTTAAAAATAAAATCCTGAAAAAAGGTATAAAATCTTATCTGGATCAACATCAGCAACACCTGATTTGGCATTTAGCCCGTATTTACCGGGCACGCAATCTGATTATTCATGAAGCTAAGCACAGCTTTGTGAATCAAACGCTCACGTCTAACCTGCGCTATTATTTAACTTTCTCACTGAGCTTCCTGATGGATTACTTCTCCGGTAGTAACATGGAAGCCAGGAACCTGCAGGAGTTCTTTGCGCTGCAACAACTAAGGCTGGACAGCCTGGCACATGCTGAGTATCCCGCAGATAAACTTATCGCATTTAATCACCAATTTGATTTCCTAGCCTAGACCAACTATGACTAACCATCACGATAATGTACCCTCTTCTGGCGCTCAACCCGGCTACAAACAAACCAAACTCGGATGGCTGCCGGTGGAGTGGGAGGTGGTTCAGCTTGGCAAAATTGTTAAAAAACTTGAATCAGGTGTAAGCGTAAATTGCGTGGATTCAGCCTACAATCAAAGAACATCAAGAGTAGTACTTTTAAAAACAAGCGCCGTTACATCAGGTAGTTTTCTCTATTCAGAGACTAAAACACCTTTAGAGGAAGAGGAAAAAAATTAAAAGTGTCAGTAAAGGGCTCTAGATTGCTGATATGCAGGAAGAACACACCGGAGCTCGTTGGCAGTACCGTTTTTACTCCGAAAGCATTTCCTAACACTTATATTCCCGATCTGATTTGGCAAACTGTACCAAGCACTGAAAAAGAGCACGACATTAAGTTCATCTTTTTCATGTTGAATGAAGACAAGTTTAAGTGGAGAATAAGGAATTTAGCAAGTGGGAGTAGCCGGAGCATGGTTAACATATCAAAGAATAGTTTCCTAAAACTCCCAATCCCCCTGCCCCCCCTCCCAGAGCAACAAAAAATAGCCGCCATCCTCTCCACCTGGGACCGGGCCATCGCCCTCACCCGGAAGCTCCTGCAGGAAAAGGAGGCGCAAAAAAAGGGCTGATGCAGCGGCTGCTGACTGGGAAGGTGCGGGTGAAGGGGTTTGAGGGGGCGTGGAAAAGAAAAGAGCTGGGAAATTTCATGGAAGAATATGATGAGCAAACTACTCAAAACAACCAATACCCAGTTTTCACCTCATCTCAAGATAGATTGCTCATGCAATCTGATTACTACGGTGAAAATCGAATCACAAAAAGAAGTACAATAGGCTTCAATATTGTTCCATGCGGGTACTTTACTTACAGGTCTAGAAGTGATAATGGAGTGTTCAAGTTTAATCGTAATGATTTAGGCGTAAAAGGCTGTATTAGCAAGTATTACCCTGTCTTTAAAATTGTAGGCGGCAGCGAAAACTTCTTCAAGTTCTTTCTCGATTTCAAAAGGTTTTCATTCAGAAAATATTCAATTGGTACTTCACAGCTAGTACTGTCATTCAAGCACTTTTCTAATGTGAAATTTGAGGTGCCTCCTTTAAGCGAACAAACCGCCATCGCCGCCATCCTCACCCAAGCCGACGAGGAAATCCGGCTGCTGCGGGAGAAGGAGCAGGCTCTGCAGTCGCAGAAAAAGGGGCTGATGCAGCGGCTGCTGACGGGGAAGATTCGCGTAAAGCCATAGAATATGCACTTCATGTATGTAGACGAGAGCGGGGACCCGGGGCTGCATCAGTATGGGTCGCCTTACTATATCCTTTCCGGACTTCTATTTCCAAAAATGACCCGATGGGAATAGTCCGTAAATAAAGATGCCCCGGTTGAAAAACCGGGGACTTTTCGCGGCTCGATAAGGCCATGCGGCCAAACCCAGTCGACTTATATTCTAAACAAGCGGGTCAAGCTTGTGGTTGACAAAACGTTTCAGCGACTACAGTCCAATCCTAGAAAAGTTTAGGAAATCACATAGATTCAGATGTTGTAAATTATAAACACCAATGACGAAACTACGCACATTTTACGAAAATGTCAACTTTTCCTAATCCACGTCTGCGAACCAGAAACTTTGTAACGAATAATAAAACCAATTCAAAATGGCTAAAAGAAAAACCCTCAATCGCGGACTCTTGATCGTCACACCAAAGCAGCCCTTTTACGATTGGGTTGATGAGGTGTTCGCAGGCCGTGAGATAGATGTCATGGACGAATGCTGGAGCGGGCTAATCGATGAAGACTGGGAAGCAAAGGAGCTAGAGCGCTTTTTGAAGGCCAACTATGAAATGATATTTGAGGACTTGCTGGATGGCATGTGTTCCTTCCCGGAAGCCTGGCCAGAGCATCGCTCCTGGATATTGTTTAATAAATGGTTTGACTGGCACTACAGTTCTATAGTATGGGATTTTCTCCCGGAAAAGCGTATCCGGCGGGAAGTGTTTTGAAAGAAAGTCTACGCCTGCACTCAAATAATTCTTTATATTCGAGCAAACGCAAGGGTATGATTCAGGAAATCCACATAAAGGACTTTAAAAGTTACCAATCTGCGAGGCTAAAGCTATCGCCCCTGACGATGCTGATCGGAGCCAACGCCTCTGGCAAAAGCAATGCGTTGGAGGCTATCCGTTTCCTGAATTGGCTGGCGCAGGGGCAGAAGCTGTCGGCTTTGCAGTACAAAGTCAATGAAAACGATCAGGTGGTAAGGGGCAAAATTGAGGACCTGCCCCGTGCAGGCGGACAGCGCTTTACCCTTGGCGGAAGCATATCGGGCCCGGAGTACAATCAGTTGGAGGTTTCCTTTGAAGTCCGGGAAGGTGGAGAGCTGCATATTGAGGGAGAAAAAATCCTTACCAGCAAAAGCCCTCAGCAAACCTACCCTATGTACCAGATTAAAAGGTCGAGTGAAGGCCGGCAGACTTCCATAGAAATAGAGTATAACAATTTTGCCCGAGGCGGCAAAAAGCCTTTGTTGAGTGGTACAGATCAAACGGCAGTTTTCCTGCAATTGATGAATGCTTCCCGCTTTGCAGAGGGGCATAAAAAGTCCAGTCAGATCATCCCCTCTACCACGAGGGCTTTCGAAAAACATCTGCTGAATATCGTTTTTCTGGATCCGGTGCCCTCACGGATGAGGGGGTACAGCTTTGAAAGCGACTATACCCTGCTCGGCGATGGCAGCAATCTGTCAAGTACGCTTCATTATTTACTCAAAGCAGAGAATCCGAACCGGGCTGCCAATAAGCGCGCTTTACTGGAGTTTATCGCGAGCGTACCGGAGCAAGCCATTATCGACATCAGCTTCATTCATACGCCCCGGAAGGAAGTCATGCTGCAATTGACGGAGTCATTCGGGGGCAAAAACCGGCCCTGTGAGGCAGCATTACTTTCGGATGGAACCTTAAGGATACTTGCCTTTGGCGCTATTCTCCTTTCTGCAAGGGAAGGTAGTACAGTAATTGTGGAAGAGGTCGATAACGGGGTTCACCCCAGCCGGGCCCACAAATTACTCGCCACCATGCATCAGATCGCTAAAGAGCGACAGCTGACGCTGCTATTGAGCAGCCACAATCCCGCACTACTTGACGCCTTACCAGACGATGCGGTGCCTAAGGTGGTATTCTGCTATCGGAATCCAGAGACCGGCTACAGCGAGCTGGTAGCGATGGAAGACATTCCCCATTACCCGGAGCTGATTGCACAGGGCTCCCTTGGCGAGCTATTGACCCGCGGGCTGGTAGACCGTTTTGTAAAACAACAGGAGAGCAGCAGTGAGCGGATAAAGAAGTCAATGGATTGGTTGGAAAGTATAGCGATGTAATACCTGAAAAATATGCGCACCCCATCGTTTCAAGAAGACCACATCTCCCAAATCCCCGCCCTGCGCTTTCTGCAAAGCCTGGGATACACCTACCTCAGTCCGGAAGAAGCCCTTGCGGAGCGGAATGGCAAAACGGGCAATGTGCTGCTGGAAAACATTCTGCGGGCGCAGTTGCAGCGCATCAACCACATACAGTATAAAGGAGAGGCGTACCACTACACGGAAGCCAATATCCAAACCGGTATCAATGCATTGCGGGAGGTGCCTTTGCAGGAAGGGCTGATCACGGCCAATCAATCCGTTTACGAGCTGCTTACACTTGGAAAATCGCTGGAACAGACCATAGCAGGCGATAAAAAAAGCCATACCCTGCAATACATTGACTGGAAAGACTGGAAGCACAATACCTTTCACGTCACGGAGGAATACAAAGTGCTGCGTGCGGGCAGCCACGAGCACTATGTACCCGACATCGTGCTGTTTGTCAACGGCATTCCGCTGGTGGTCATAGAGTGCAAACGGCCGGATAGGAAGGAGCCCCTGTCACAAGCCATTTCCCAGCATTTGCGCAATCAGCGCGAAGAGGGTATCCGTTTGCTGTATGCTTATTCGCAACTGCTGTTGTCTTTGGCCACGCATGCCGCTGCTTACGCGACCACAGCAACCAAAGAGAAATTCTGGTCAAAATGGAAGGAACAGGCCGGGCATCCCGAGCAGTTAGCGCAGGAACTGGCTTCCGCCAAAAATGCCCCGCTCAGCCCGGAGCAGGAACAGAAGTTATTGCAAAGCCGCAGCAACTATACCCGGCATATGGTTCAAAACCTGCTGGCTGAATCACAGCTGCCAACAGAGCAAGACCATTATTTGTACTGTCTGTGCCGCCCCGAGCGCCTGCTGGACCTGGTATTCAATTTCATTGTATTTGACGCGGGTATCAAAAAGATCGCTCGTTACCAGCAATACTTTGCCATCAAGAAAACCATGCAACGGATTTCGGTCCTGCAGCAAGGAAAGCGCACCGGGGGCGTAGTCTGGCATACCCAAGGCAGCGGCAAGTCGCTCACAATGGTTATGTTGGCTCAGGCGATTGCGCTGGATAAACACATCCGCAACCCCAAAATCGTCATCGTCACCGACCGGGTAGACCTGGACGATCAAATCTATGGCACCTTCAATAAATGCCAGATTCCGGTTTTGCAGGCCAGAACGGGCAAGCATCTGGTGGAATTGCTAGGCAGCAAAAGCGATGCCGTCATCACGACCATTATCAACAAATTTGAAACGGCCGTCAATCAGGTGAGACAGCCTTTTACCTCGCCGGATATTTTTGTATTGGTTGACGAAGGGCACCGGTCGCAGCACGGCATTTTCAATATCAGCATGGAGAAAGCGCTGCCCAACGCTTGTTTTGTCGCTTTCACCGGTACGCCTTTGCGCAAAAAGGAAAAAAATACGGCGAAAAAATTCGGTGGGCTGATCGACAAATACACCGTAGACCAGGCTGTAGAAGATGAGGCCGTGGTGCCGCTGCTTTACGAAGGCCGTCACGCCCTGCAGGAAGTCAATGAGCGCCCCCTAGATGCCTATTTTACGAAAGTGTCTGAACCCCTCACAAAGTACCAGCGCGCAGACCTGAAGAAGAAATTCAGCCGGGCCGATCAACTCAATGTAGCCGAACAAAAAATCTACACCATCGCCTGGGACATCAGTGAGCACTACCTTGAAGTCAGTGACGGCACGGACTGGAAAGGGCAATTGGTTTGCCAAAGCAAGGTCGCCGCTATACAGTACAAAAAGTACCTGGATGAGATCGGCAAAGTCAGCGCGGAGGTACTCATTTCTCCTCCAGATATGCGCGAAGGAGAAGAAAGCGCGTATGAAGAATCAACTGACATCGTCAAACGGTTTTGGAACGCCAAAATGGATGAATTCGGCGGCAGCCCGAGGCAATACGAAAAGCAACTGATCAACCGCTACAAATACGATGAGGAGCCGGAAATCATCATCGTAGTGGACAAATTGCTCACTGGTTTTGATGCGCCCCGGAATGCCGTCTTATACATCACACGGAGCTTGCGCGAGCACACTTTGCTGCAAGCCATCGCGCGGGTCAACCGTGTCCACCCCGGGAAGGATTACGGCTATATCATCGACTACTACGGAGTCCTCAAAGAACTCGATGAAGCCCTGCGCACCTACTCCAGCTATCAGGATTTTGATGCAGAAGATTTGGCATTCACCATGATCAATGTTTTGGAGGAAGCACAAAAGCTGCCGCAGGCACACTCCGAACTGTGGGACTTATTCAAAACGGTAGACAACCGCTACGATGAGCCGGCTTATGAAGAAGTGTTGAGAGATGAAGCCCGGCGCGCGGTGTTTTACGATAAGCTGAGCCAGTTTGCCCGCCTCCTGAAAATGGCGCTATCCAGTGTGGAATGGCATCACCAAACTCCGGAAAAAGAGGTCAATCGCTACAAATTTGACCTGGGCTTTTTCTCCAAGCTCCGCGCCTCTGTGCGGCAGCGTTTTGCAGACACCATCGACTTCAAATCCTACGAGCAGCAGATTCAAAAGCTGATCGATAAGCACGTCACTTCGCACGAGGTCAAGCCCATCACGGAACTCGTCAATATTTTTGACAAAGATGAATTTGAGAAGGAAGTAGAAAAAATAGTCGGCAAAGCAGCCAAGGCGGACACCATCGCCCACCGAACGGCGAAGCACATCAACGAGCGCATGGATGAAGATCCTGTGTTTTATAAACGTTTCTCCGAGCTGCTCAAAGAAACCATCAAAGCTTATGAGGAGCGCCGGATTTCTGAGGCAGAATACCTGAAACGTTCAAAAAAGATAGAAGAAGCTGTCCTCAACCGTACCGGGGATGATATTCCGGCACCTCTTCAGGGCAGGGAGGTTGCCCAGGCCTTCTATGGCATCGCATTTGAGTCCATCAAGGAAAAGATGGAAGCCTCGGAAGCCGCCCGTTCTCTAGCAACAGTCGCCGGGCTGGGCATTGACGACCTGGTACAATCCATTGTACTGGACAACGGAGCGCCAAAAGTAGACTGGAAGAACAAGACCAATCTGATCGGGCAGCTGGAAATTGCCATCGGCGACTTCCTGATGGACCAAATCCGGGACAAACACGGGCTAAAGCTTACCTTTGGTGAAATCGACGATATTGCGGCCAAGAGCATTGAAGTGGCAAAACTAAGGTATCAGTCATGAGCAAGGAGCAAGGCGAGCACTGCATCGCATTCGGGTCGGAGACCATAGCTTTTTCATTGGCCTATCAGGAGCGGAAAACGCTTGGGATTACCGTGCACCCTGACCGTTCTGTAAGCGTCAAAGCCCCCATTGGAGCGGAATGGGAAAAAATCGAGTCCAAAATCCGCAAGCGTGCACCCTGGATTCTGAAACAGCAAAGCTACTTTTTGTCTTTTGAGCCCCGGACACCGTCGCGTAAGTATATCAGTGGAGAAAGCCATCTATACCTCGGGCGGCAGTATCGGTTGAAGGTGTACGAGCGCCCCGGGGAAGCCTCGGTCAAATTGAAACGCGGCTTTCTGGAAGTGTCCACCCCGGATAAAAACGATACGGAACGCCTGGTAAAAGCTTGGTACAAAAAGCGGGCCGAAATCCAATTTCCGGAAATTGCCGAAAAATGGGTGCAGCGGTTTGAAAAATATAAGGTATCGCCGACTTCGACGGTCATCAAATGGATGGACAAGCGCTGGGGTAGTTGTACCCCTGCAGGGAAAATCATCCTCAATGTGGAGTTGGTCAAAGCCCCTAAAGGCTGCATTGCATATGTGGTCCTGCATGAATTGTGCCATCTGCTGCACCCGAATCACAGCGCTGCTTTCTACGAATTGCAGACCAGGGAAATGCCGGACTGGCAGCGGTGGAAGGAGCGGCTGGAGGGGGTGATGGCGTAGAAGGCGTGCATTACTTGAATTCACGAATCGGTGTGCTTATGTTCAGCGCCTCTTTTGCATAGGAAGTCAGCGAGCGTCAGGGGGCGGTCATCTCCCGAAAGCGCCACGCCAACACCCGCACACGCTTCTGACCGGCAGACAGCGGGATGACCTTCACTGCTTTTGCCGCCGCTTTTTCCAGGGCATGCTTCAGCGGTTCCAAATTATCCTTTTGGGACACCAAACTGGTAAACCAGCCGACCTGCTGCCCGTAGGCCCGGCTTTCCATGATGAGTTGCAGGAGGAACGACCGTTCCCCGCCTTCCGTCCACAGCTCCGCAGGCTGCCCGGCCACCGTGCGGCCCACCTTGCCCAACCTGAGGTTCTTCCGTTTGCGGGCATTGGCTTCGGCAGCCTCTGCTTCGGAGGCGTAAAAGGGTGGATTGCAAACGGTGGCATGGAAGAAGTCCTGCTCACGGATGATGCCGTCCAAAATGAAGCGGGAATCCTTTTGCTGCCGCAGCCTGATGCCGTTTTGCAGCACCGGGTTAATGTCGATCAGCGCTTTAGCCGTTTTCAGGGCAAGCGGATCCACTTCTGTGCCCACCATAGACCAGTCATAGATGCGCTGCCCCAGGATGGCGTAGATCAGATTAGCGCCTGTGCCGATGTCCAGGATGCGGATGTCTTTGCCGGTAAGCAGGGGGCCTCCGGCAGCCAGGAGGTCGGCCAGATGATGGAGATAGTCGGCCCGGCCCGGCACCGGCGGGCACAGGTAGCCTTCGGGGATGTCCCAGTGCTGCAAACCGTAGTGCCCGATGAGCAGAGCGGTATTCAGTGCTTTTACGGCTTCCGGATCAGAAAAGGAGATGGTAGCACCGCCCGTTGGGTTCCTCATCACATGGGGCCGCAGGGGCGGATAGGCTTTCGTAAGCCTGTCAAAATCATAGCCCTCGCGGTGGAGGTTTCGGGGATGGAACGTGCTCATTTGGGTTGTTTTGTGAGGCCGAGGCAGCTGTGAGGTTAACACCTGGCTTGAACTAATACGCCAACACCTCCCCAATCGCCTCCTGCACCTGTTCCATAGAAAGCACCATAGCCCGCTCCAGCACCTCATTCAGCGGGATAGCCGGCATGTTCTCAGAACCAATCGTGCGCACCGGTGCATCGAGGTGCTCAAAGCAATGCTCCTGAATGCGGGCCGCCAGGCTTTGCGCGAAGGTATTGTTGACCGGCTCTTCCGTGACCACCAATACTTTGTTGTGGCGGCGGGCAGCATCGTACATCGCCTCCTCATCCACCGGGCTGAGGGTACGCAGGTCGATGATCTCCACCTGGCCCGGATAAGCTTTGGCGGCATTCAGCGCCCAGTGCACGCCCATGCCGTAGGTGATTACTGCGAGAGATTCCCCGATCTCTATTTTTTCAGGGTCAGCCTCCAGCGCCACCCGGGCTTTCCCAAAGGGAATCACATAATCTTCATCAGGCATAATCGTCTTGGCAGCTTCAGTGCCTTTCATTTTTGACCAGTACAGGCCTTTATGCTCGAAGATGACTACCGGATTGGGATCGTAGTAAGCCGATTTGAGCAACCCCTTCAGGTCGGCACCGGTGCTGGGGTAGGCAATTTTCACCCCACGGATATTCGTCACCACAGACTCCACGCTCGAAGAGTGGTAAGGGCCACCGCTGCCGTATGCCCCAATCGGCACCCGGATGATACTGCTGACCGGCCATTTCCCATTGGAAAGGTAGTACGAGCGGCTGACTTCTGTGAACAGCTGATTGAGGCCCGGCCAGATGTAATCGGCGAACTGCACCTCCACGATAGGCTTGAGGCCCGTAGCAGACATCCCCACCGTACTGCCTATGATAAAAGCTTCCTGAATGGGCGTATTGAACACCCGGTCATCGCCAAATTTCTGTGCCAGGGTGGCCGCTTCCCGGAATACGCCGCCGAGGCGCCCGCCCACATCCTGACCGTACAGCAGGCATTCCTTGTGTTTGCGCATTAGCTCCTCCACTGCAAAGAGGGCGCTGTCCACCATAACGGTAGGCGTGCCGCCGGCAGGTTCCCGCTCGCCCCGTTCTTCGGTGATAGGCGTTGGTGCAAAATCGTGGGTGTATAAATCTTCCGGTTTGGGGTCTTCGGCGGCTTTGGCACGCTCAAAGTGTTCTGCCACCATAGCCCGTGCCTCCGCTTCTATTTTCTCCACTGCCGCCTCTGTAGCAATGTCCTCGTTGATCAGTTTGTCGCGCAGTACCGGGTACGGGTCGCGCTCCGCAGCTTCCTCCAGGTCATCCCGGTACCATTCCTTGCGGACGCCGGAGGTGTGGTGGTTGAGCAGGGGCACCGTGGCGTGTATCAGGAAGGGGCGGCGCTCTTTGCGTACTTTGCGAATCACCTTTCGCAGGGTATCGTAGCAAGCCGCAAAATCACTGCCATCAATGCTTTCCACCTCAATGCCTTTGAAGCCGGCAGCGTACTCTGCGGCATTTTGCGCCCGGGTCTCCGCAGCGTTCGCGGAAATGTCCCAGCCATTGTCCTGCACCAAATAAATGATGGGAAATTGCTTGAGTGCGGCCATTTGAAGGGCTTCGGCAACCTCCCCTTCTGTTACAGAAGCATCGCCCAGGGAACAAACCACCACAGGGTTTTTCCCACCAAAATCCGCTGCCAGCCCCTGTTGCTCCTTGTACTGAATGCCCATGGCCACCCCTGTGGTGGGAATGGCCTGCATACCGGTTGCGGAAGACTGATGCGGGATTTTAGGCTTATCCTCATCCTTCAGGCTGGGGTGGGAATAATAGGTCCGGCCGCCGGAAAATGGGTCGTCCCGCTTCGCCATCAGCTGCAGCATCAGGTCGTAGGGCTGCAGGCCAATGCCGAGCAGCAGAGCGTCGTCCCGGTAATAGGGCGCCACATAGTCCTGCGGCAGCAACTGCATGCCGGTGGCCAGCTGTATGGCTTCGTGCCCCCGGGAAGTAGCGTGCACGTACTTGGAAACGAATTTGAAGTTTTCCTCATAAATCTCCGTCATGGCTTTGGCGGTTGCCATCAGGCGAAAGCCTTCGAGCAGAGATTGCTTTGCGATTTTCATAGCGGTTTTATTCATAATTTGGTCAGGATGATTTTTCCGTCATCAGGCGACAGGTTCAGGTGGTTCTGGCAGCCGGTCCAGGTTTTTTACATACCGGGCTGTATTAAATTCCGATCCGCTCGACATGACTTCCCGGACTTCCGCGGCCACACACTGCGCAATCATCAGACGGGCCGTTTCTTCATTATAGCCATCAGCCCTGAGGCGGTCGAAAGTCACCCGGGTATGCGCCGGGTCATTGTCTTTCAACTGCGTATCGACGATCTGCAGGAATTGGTCTTTGAGAATTTGCCGGGGGTCCATGCTTAGGCTTTTTGTTTGAAGGCGTTGATCGCATTCACGGTGAAATCAGAAAGGACCAGTTCCCCGCTTCGTTCTGCACGGGCTTCGAGCAGGGTATCCCAGTCCTGGGCTTCTTCCCAAAAGACCGCTTTGAGCTGCCGCATGGCTTCCGGGCTGTAATCCGCCAGCCGTTCGGCCAGGTGGCTCACATAGGCGTCGAGTTGCTCCACGGTTTCGAAGACATCCGCGAAAAGCCCTTTGTCTTTCGCCCACTGCGCTGTGCGCCACTCGGAAGCATTAATGGCCAGTTGTGTCATGGCGGATTTGCCGACTTTACGCTCCACGGCAGGCCCTACTACAAACGGCCCGATGCCAATCGCCAGCTCGCTCAGCTTGACCGATGCCCATTGGCTGGCGATGCAGTAGTCGGTCGCCGCACAGAGCCCCACGCCACCACCAACGGCTTTGCCCTGTATGCGCCCAATGATGAACTTGGGGCACTTGCGCATGGCGTTGATGACGTTGGCAAACCCCATAAAGAAGCGCTTGCCGGTATCCAGGTCCTTGATGGCGATCAGTTCATCGAAACTTGCCCCGCCGCAGAAGGCACGGTCGCCCCCGCTTTGCAGGATGATCACTTTAACGGATGGGTCTGCTCCCGCAGCAGTGATGGTGTCCGCCAGCTGAGCCAGCAAACGGCCCGGCAGAGAGTTGCTTGCGGGGTGCCCGAAAGTCAGGCGGGCAATGCCTTTCTCGTCGACTTCCATGCTTACGGAGCCTAACTTGGTTTTATCTGTCATGGTTTGGTTAATGCTTTTGGTAAACAGACTTCAAAATACGAATGAATGTTCGTTAGCAAAGGTAAGAA
>JANSXW010000057.1 GCA_024742755.1 bacterium
GACAAAAGCCGATTCATCATAGTTCGTTTTCGGTTGAGTGAAAAAATGGCGTTCTGTTTTCTATATTAACGGGGCAAAGCTACAGTGGTTCCAAATAAAATTCCACTATTGCCCGATTAATTCTATGTTAACAGAATAATCGATCGTTCGATTTGATCAATTGGTGTATAATTTGATTAAGGTCGGGAAAGGGACTATGGATTGACAGAGTATGAAAAAACGACAAAATATTAATTTTGCGCCTGTTTATTACTTAGGGCTGTGGTTAGCCCTTTTTACACTGTTGGAGTCCTGCCGGGTGCAACAATTACCCCCACCGGAGAATGCCACTGCCCGGAATATCATTTTTCTGATTGGCGATGGTATGGGGCTGGGGCACATCTCAGCTGCTTTATACGCTAATGATAACAACCTGAACCTCGAACAGTTCACCCACATCGGCTTTCAAAAAACTTATTCTGCCAACGATTTAATTACGGATTCTGCTGCCGGTGCAACGGCCTTTGCCTGCGGCGTGAAAACCTATAATGGCGCGATCGGGCTGACGGCAGATTCGGCAGCTTGCGAAACGATTCTGGAAGAGCTGCAGGGACAGGGCTATGCAACGGGGCTTGTGGCGACTGCAACCATCGTGCACGCCACGCCGGCTGCTTTTGCTGCGCATCAGCCCATCCGGGTATTTTATGAAGAAATTGCCGAAGACCTTGCTGCCTCCGGTGTCGATTACCTGGTCGGGGGAGGCAAGCGTTACTTTGACCGGCGCGAGAAAGACGAACGGGACCTGATCCGGGAGATGGAGGGCAGGAACTACTACGTAACCAATTACCTGGAGCATGAATTGAAAGACCTGGTGCCCAGCCCGATGAGCCGTTTCTGCTATTTTGCAGCGGATAAGCACCCGCTGACCAAAGCTGCCGGGCGGGACTATCTCCCGAGAGCCGTATCTATGGGCGTCAGTTACCTGGGGCGGCGCAGCAGTACCGGGTTTTTCCTAATGGCGGAGGGCTCCATGATAGACTGGGGCGGCCACTCCAATGATGGCGGTCTGGTGATTGAAGAAACCAAAGATTTTGACCGGGCCGTGAAGGAAGCCCTGAACTTTGCAAGGCGCAATGGGGAAACGCTGGTCATCGTCACCGCAGATCACGAATCCGGTGGCATGGCGCTCAACCCCGGGTCCTCTTTTGAGTCCATCAATGCAAGCTTCACCACCAATGGCCACACGGCTGCGATGGTGCCTGTCTTTGCCTACGGCCCTGGAGCGGAGCTTTTCGATGGCATTTATGAAAATACGGAAATCTATTATAAAATGAGACAAGCGCTTGGCTTACCGGACAAGACGGTAGCCGAGGGCAAATGATGGTACTCTTGCATCCTAATTCATTGACCATGAACTTTCTAAAGGAACTTCTTCTTCTGGCAGTGCTCCTGCTGTACGCATTATCTCCTGAGCTTCGGGCTCAATCCACCTCAGCTTTCGCGCCCGCACTTTACGATGGGCTGGAATGGCGCAACATCGGGCCATTTCGGGGAGGGCGGAGCTGTGCCGTGACAGGCGTGCCCGGGCAGCCCAATTTGTTTTACTTTGGAAGCACCGGCGGCGGGGTCTGGAAGACCAAAGACGGTGGGCAGACCTGGGAAAATATTTCCGATGGCTACTTTGGCGGTTCCGTTGGCGCGGTGGCGGTCAGCACCTACGATCCTAATGTGATCTACGTGGGCGGAGGAGAAAAAACCGTGCGCGGCAACGTTTCCTTTGGCTACGGGATTTGGAAAAGTGTGGACGGTGGCAAAACCTGGGAACAGAAAGGCCTTGAAAAATCCCGCCACATCGGTCGCATCCGCATTCATCCACGCAATCCGGATATTGCCTACGCGGCAGTGATGGGCGACCTGTTCAAAAGCTCAGAGGAGCGGGGGGTATACCGTACCACGGACGGTGGGGATACCTGGGAGCGCATCCTTTTTGCGAATGCAGATGCCGGGGCAGTAGACCTTTTGCTTGACCCCACCAATCCACGGGTGGTTTATGCGTCCACCTGGCGCATCCGGCGCACTCCCTATAGCCTGGAGAGCGGTGGCGAAGGCTCCGCTCTTTGGAAAAGCACAGACAGCGGTATGACCTGGGAGAACCTTTCCGAAAAGGAAGGCTTCCCGGAAGGGCCGTTGGGTATCATTGGTATTGCGGTGTCACCCGTGAATGCAGAGCGGGTGTGGGCCTTAGTGGAAGCTAAAGAGGGCGGGGTACTGCGCTCGGAAGACGGAGGGGAAACCTGGTCGCGCATCAACGACAGCCGGTCCCTGCGGCAGCGGGCCTGGTATTACACCCGCATCTACGCAGACCCGCAGGACGAGGATGTAGTGTATGTGATGAATGTCCGCTACCATAAATCCAAAGATGGCGGGCGTACGTTCAAGGCCTACGCTGCACCTCACGGCGACCACCACGATTTATGGATTGCGCCCGAAGACCCTGACCGCATGATTATTGGCGATGATGGCGGCGCGCAGGTGACCTTTGACGGGGGCGAAAACTGGACAACTTACCACAATCAGCCCACCGCACAGTTTTACCGCGTCACCACTGATAATGACTTTCCCTACCGCATTTATGCCGCACAGCAGGACAATTCGACCATCCGCATCCGCCACCGCACGGACGGCAGCAGCATAGGCGAGTCTGACTGGGAATCGACAGCCGGTGGAGAAAGCGCGCATATTGCAGTGGACCCAACCGATAATGAAATTGTTTTTGGCGGCAGCTATGGCGGCTACCTGACTATGAAAAACCACCGCACCGGAGAGCGCCGCGCGGTGAACGTCTGGCCGGATAACCCAATGGGCTACGGGGCGGAAGGCATGAAATACCGGTTTCAGTGGAACTTCCCGCTGTTTTTCTCCCCCCACAATCCGGATAAGCTCTACGCAGCTTCCAACCACCTGCACGTCAGCACCAATGGCGGGCAAAGCTGGGCGGTGATCAGCCCGGACCTGACCCGCAACGACTCCACCAAGCTGGGGCCATCAGGCGGGCCTATCACCAAGGATAATACGGGCGTTGAATACTATTGCACCATTTTTGCCGCTACTGAATCGCCCTATGAGCAGGGCCTCATTTGGACGGGCTCAGACGATGGGCTGGTGCACTTGTCCCGTGATGGCGGGGCAAACTGGGACAACATCACGCCAAAGGATTTCCCGGAATGGCTTATGGTCAACAGCATTGATCCGGACCCCTTCAACCCCGGCGCTGCCTTCATAGCCGGCACCCGCTACAAGTTGGGCGATTATCAGCCTTACCTGTACCACGTAACGGATTATGGCAACAACTGGCGGCTCATGACAAACGGTATTGCCGGGGAGCACTTCACCCGTGTCGTCCGGGCCGATCCGGACCGGGAAGGGCTGCTCTACGCCGGTACGGAAAGCGGTATGTACCTGTCCTTTGATAATGGGGCGTCCTGGGCGCCCTTTCAGCTCAACCTGCCCATTGTGCCCATCACGGACCTCGCTGTAAAGGAGCAGAACCTGATTGCCGCTACACAGGGCCGCAGCCTTTGGATGATCGATGACCTGACGCCCCTGCATCAGCTAACTCCTGAGATGGATACGGCTGCCGTTCATCTTTTCCAGCCCATTGAAAGCTACCTGATGGATGGCGGGCAGCGGAAAAACCTGAAAACCGCCGGGACCAATCATCCCGGAGGCGTAACGGTGCATTTCTTCCTGCCGGAAGCAGTGGTGGCCGACTCTCAGACGGTGGCCCTGGCCTTTTATGAAGAGTCGGGTAAGCACATTCGCACATTCTCCACGGATGCCAAAGAAAAAGAGGACGAATTGGAGGTGGGCGCCGGTGCGAACACCTTCAATTGGAACTTGCGCTACCCAAAAGCCAAAGAAGTGGAGGGCATGATCCTGTGGTGGGCAGGATTGAGCGGCCCGGAAGCGGTGCCTGGCTACTATACCGTCAGGCTGATGACCCCACAGGATACCCTGGAACAGCCCTGGCAGTTGAAAAAAGACCCCCGTATTTCTTCCACCGTTAGTGATCTGCAGGCCCGCTTTGATTTCATGCAAGCAGTGAATGAGAAAGTCTCTGAGGCGCATGAGGCGATCACGGACATCCGGGAAGTGCGCAAGCAAATGCAGCCGTTTATGCAGCGCTGGAAGGGGCAGGAGGATTACAAGGACTTGCTCATGGAAGCACAGGCCATTGACTCGGTCATGACCGCCGTGGAAACAGCCTTGTACCAAACCAAAAACCGGAGCCGGCAGGACCCGCTGAACTTCCCGATCAAGCTGACCAACAAGCTGGCGCATATCAATGCTTTGGTCGGTTCGGGGAATTTCCCCCCCACCGATCAGGACCAGGAAGTAAAGGAGGCTCTGACCCGGCAGATCGATGAACAACTGGACCGATTTTATGCCTTGAAGAAAGAGGCAATCCCCGCTTTCAATAAAGCGGTAAAAGCCCGGGCTGTAGACGTTATCATGCTGAAGGAAAGCGATTAAGGGTTTTGTTTAGCCTTTTTGTTTGGTTTAAATATGTATTGCCGAAATAAAAAGGTGTGAAATCTCGGGTTTTTAGTTGGTTTGTTTGGATGGAATTTGTACATTTCTAAGGCAAATTCGATTCTTTCACAAAATGACAGAGCCATGCATATAACGTATGATGAGCTGCGGGAGATCAAGCACCGTCTCCCAACCGGAAGCGTAAAAAGGATTGCTGACGAATTAGGGCTTCAGGAACAAACGGTCCGGAATTACTTTGGTGCGAAGAAATTTGAGAATGGGGATATCGTTGATGCCCACATTCAGCCCGGCCCGAATGGCGGGATTGTCAACCTTGAAAGCACTGCCATCCTTGATGCCGCGAGGCGCATCCTTGGAGAGGAAGAAGTGTTGAGTTAGATAGAACCGGAGATTATAGCATTGCAAAACAAAAAAAAGCGCCGCTATCCGCAACAGGGTAGGGGCGCTTCTGATTTTTATGCTTCAAAGGTGGCCGCTTGCTTAAGCGGGAAAGCCACCGTAGTGCTTGCCGGTTTCCCATTCGTGGAGTGGCAGGTGCTCAGGTTGCCGCAGGTCGCTGTTGACCACCTTCCCAATGAAGAGGACGTGGTCGCCGTTGGTTTTCACCTGTTCTGTAAGTTCGCACTCGAGATAGCCGAGGCCGCGGTCGAGTACAGGGGCTTCGGTTGCTGTCCCGTTTAGGAAGTCATAACCGTTGATGGTCTGATCCTTTCGGATGACACTGTCTTTAGCGAAATCGTCCACAAGGGCTTTATCATCCTTGCCCAGTATGTTAAGGGCGAAGGACCCGGCTTTGGGAATGGTTTCGTTCAGGTCGGAATCCTTGGCTACAGCGATCGTGACCATTGGAGGTTCAAAGCTGCTCTGCATGGCCCAACTGACCGTCCCTGCGGCAATATAATCGCGGTCGCGGGTGGACAATTCCTGCCGGTCCGCCCGGGTAGTGACGACGTGAAATCCGTAAGTGATCTTTTCCAGCACATCTTCTTTTGCGCGTATGGTATCCATAAATTTTTCATTTTAATTACATCTTGATAACGGGAGCAACCAAATCCATGTTCGATTTGGCACACTGCCCTAAGTCAGCCCCTGAAATTCCAAGCTTTTGCCTGTTTCTGCCTGTCAGAACTACCTGTTTTTTTGTATTTAATTTTTACCTTTGGATCGCTTAAAAAAGCCCGATTAAATACAGTCACCAAATACTTAAAAACTGAACAATAAATATGAGCGGATCTAAAATCACCATTGAAAACGGAAAACTAAACGTACCTAACGATCCCATCCTGCCTTTCATCGAAGGCGATGGCATCGGTCCTGATATTTGGGCGGCTTCTGAGCGCGTGCTGGATGCAGCGGTTGAGAAAGCCTACGGAGGAGAACGCAAAATCCACTGGAAGGAAGTGCTGGCTGGTCAAAAAGCGTTTGACCAAACTGGCGAATGGCTGCCTCAGGATACCCTGGACGCCATCAAAGAATACCTCGTGGCCATCAAAGGCCCGCTGACGACTCCGGTAGGTGGCGGGATCCGCTCGCTGAACGTTGCCCTGCGGCAGAAGCTGGACCTTTTTGCCTGTGTACGCCCGGTAAGGTGGTTCACCGGTGTGCCTTCTCCGGTTAAGAACCCTGGCGCGATCGATATGGTCATCTTCCGGGAAAACACCGAGGATATCTACGCCGGTATCGAATACCTCAACGGTACGCCGGAGGCCGAGAAAGTGAAAAAATTCCTCATGGAAGAAATGGGCGTGACGCAGATTCGCTTCCCGGATTCCGTTTCTCTGGGTATTAAGCCCGTTTCTGTAGAAGGAACAGAGCGCCTGGTCCGTGCCGCGATTGACTACGCGCTGGATCAGAAGCTGCCTTCTGTAACCCTCGTGCACAAGGGCAATATCATGAAGTTTACCGAAGGTAAATTCAAAGACTGGGGCTACGAAATGGCAGAGCGGGAGTACGGCGATAAAGTCTTCACCTGGGCTCAGTACGACCGCATCGTGGCAGAGCAGGGCAAAGAAGCAGCCAACAAGGCTCAAAAAGAAGCCCTGGACAAGGGCGCACTGCTCATCAAGGATTCCATCGCGGATGCCTTCCTGCAGCAAATCCTGACCCGCCCGGCAGAGTACTCAGTCATTGCGACGCTCAACCTCAATGGCGACTACGTTTCTGATGCCCTGGCCGCACAGGTAGGCGGTATCGGCATTGCGCCCGGTGCGAACATCAACTACACCACGGGCCGCGCGATCTTCGAAGCGACCCACGGTACGGCACCAAAGTATGCTGGTCTGGACAAAGTCAACCCAAGCTCTGTCATCCTTTCCGGTGAAATGATGCTGCGCTACATGGGCTGGAACGAAGCGGCTGACCTCGTGGTAAAAGGCGTGGAAGGTGCGATCTCCGGCAAGCGCGTAACTTACGACTTTGAGCGTTTGATGGAGGGTGCGACCCTGCTGAAGTGCTCTGAGTTTGGTACGGAGATTATTGAGAATATGTAATTTGAAGGCCTGCTCTTAACACAGGTTGTTGAAAATACAAAACGGCGGTGCTTTTCGGGAGAAAGGTGCCGCCGTTTTTTTACGCTTTAAGTCAGGTGGCGACTATAGAGTCGCGACCTGACAGGGCATCTCGGGCATCCTCCGTATAGCTATTGGGGCTAAAATCGCCACCGAAGTTACCGGAAGGAAAGCCGCCAAACAAAACCGCTGCTCCGGTTTCCCGAAGCAGCGGTTTTTTCTTTCCTGTTTTTCAGAACAACGGGCTTAGCGCACCACGTTGAACTTCATCGTCTTCGTACCCTGCTCTGTGCTCAGGCGTACCAGGTAAGTACCTGCCGCCAGTTTGCTGGTTGGGATTTGTACGGTTTCGTTGGTCAGGCCATCTTCGTACTCGAAGAGGTTGATCACGCGCCCATCGAGGTCCGCAACGACCAGCATAGCCGGAGAGTTGCCATCGAGGTCGAAGCGTACATTCAGCTGATCGTTCACAGCGACCGGGTTCGGGAAGATGTTCATGGAAGCTTCCGGCAGTGCGATATCATCGTTGGTGGAAGCCAGTGCGATGCGCAAACGGGTTACAGAAGTCGTTTCCGGGCCAAAGCCACCGAGGAACCATTCTGATGTGCGTACCACTGTTGAAATCTGGAAGTATTCGAAGTCGTCGTTCGTGCCAGAGAATACATCAGTCGACTGGTCTGCCCATTCTGTTACGATAAAGTAACGGCCACCCGGCTCAAGTGGAATAGGATTGCCATCGAGGTCCGTCAAAGGAGCGGTGATAAGCTCGCCTTCCTCATCGTCCGTAAAGGTATGGAAGCCGAAGCCAATTTCTTCAAGGTCTTCGGTATCAAGACTGGTATCGAAATCACCAAAGTCAGGAGCGACGCCATCACGGACTTTGTAGAAGAAAATGGTTGTATTCTCGCCTCCCATCGGCCCATCTGCTGCGTTCTTAAAGCCACCAAAGGAGACATCACTCGTCACAAACTGTTCTGTGCTGATCGGGCTCATCTGGTAAAAGTTGCCCATTTGGTAGTCGGCCTGATTGCCCGGGCGTGTACCACTCTCTAATGCAGGTTCTTTGGCGAAGAGGTCTGAAGAAACGCGGAAGTTATCCTGTTTTCTGTTGTTGAGTGGGTTGAAATCTTCATTATCGAGCGAGTAGACATCGTACCGTACGATGTATTCACCCAAAGAAAGCCCCTCTGGTACATAAGTGGTTGGCAGCTGAATAGTAGAGTCCCGGTAAAAAGGCGGGAACTCCTCGATTACAAGGCTGTCTGCCCACACCAGTTCCGTGTTGGTATCTGTAACCCGCTCCAGAATACTTGCTTTTACTACCACATTAGTCGCTACGGCTTTACCAAAATTGGTAATATCCACCTCGAAACCGAATGTGTCCGTTGCAATTTGTGACTGTGGCGTCGAGAAGCTGGCAGGAGAGTAGAAGAAGTCGCCCATTTCCAGTTCCTGGTCCATTGGCGTAATAACCTGAATGTCGTCAATCAGCCAGTAGTAGTAGCGACCGTTCCATGTGAAGCGGATCTGAACGTGCGGTTGCCCACCTGCCACTTCGCTGATGTCAACCAATTCCAAGTCAGTAGGGCCCGTACTGCCGTTGCCCACTGCTTCAGGGTTGATTGGGAAGTCGACCCATGTGTTGCCTGTATCTACAGACACTTCAAGTATGGTAGACACGGCATTGGCATTGGCACGTGCAGACTGATGGAAGGCAAGGTAAAGCGTATCAAATCCCTCACAACTGAATGCAGGAGAAGTAAGGCTGCCGGAGTGCGTACCAGGGAATGGCCCCTGGCCAACGCCAACGCCACCTCCATCATACACGTCAGAATTGTACATGGCTACACCATTGGATACAGTAGGAGATTGAATGGTGCCTGCTGCGCCCCAAAACAGGGCATCAAGTAGTTCGCCATCCACAGTTGCCGATTCAGCTGTGCCGTCAGCAGACCATTGCCAGACCGCACCTTCGGGGTTGCCCGGGCTGATGGTCCAGGTATCGGGAATGCCACCATCGAAATCTTCCTGGAATAACGTGTCAGACTGTGCTGTGCCACTAATAGCTAGCAAGCATAGCACCAGCAAAGGAAGTAGTGATTTTTTCATAAATAGTTGATCGATTAATATTGAATTGAAATGATTCGTTCTTACGCTTGGTGGTGGGGTTTAGAGGTTTTTAACCTCCCGGCGCTAAAGATGGATGCTACCGGTTATAAATGAAAGACGATACCAAAAGGCATAAAGTTGCCAAACTGCTCCGGAAGATGGAGGATTGTCATCCGGAAGTACTTTTTTGTTTTTTTGGCGGTAAAATTAGGATAATTAGCCCCGGATTCAGATGTATTGGCCTCCTTCCGGGGATAAATGGCTATGCAGAAAAGGAAGTGCCGCAGCCACAGGTATCCGTAGCATTGGGATTGTTGAAGGAGAAGCCTCTGTTATTCAGCCCTTCTTCCCAGTCGATTTCCATGCCGAGCAGGTAAATCCCATGCGCTTTTTCCATCAGGATTTTAATGCCGGCCACTTCGTATACCTGATCATTCTCTTTGGGGAGGTCAAAGCCAAGTTTGTAGGAAAAGCCGGAGCAGCCTCCACCTTTTACGCCTACGCGCAGCCCATGGTCGTCAGAAATATTCTGATCTTTTTTGATTTGGTTCAGCGCTTTGATGGCGCCTTCGGTCAGTGCAATGGGAGCCTGTTCTACTTTAACATCGCTCATATCCGGATCAGCTGTTTTAAGTTTAGGGTTAATCTGCATAGCAAATCTACGCGCTATGCGATAATTTACCAAACGTAACAACCCGCTACCGGGTTTGGTTTGAAAACAGTTTGGCCTTAAATTTTTCGGGCGGCGGTACTCCGGAGCCTGGTGGATTGAGCCGTAAATATTTGACAGTTTAAGACCAGGCACTACAGAAGGCTTAAGCGTGAAAATACGATCAAATAATTCGGTCTGGTCGCACTAGTACACTGTGTAATAAATTTTTAAGGGCTCTTTTTCCCTCACTCTTCGTTGCATGCTCGCCTTCGTAGCTTAGGCTACGAGGCTCCGCAGCGCCTTGATTGAGGCAAAAATACCCTCGTTCAAAATACTCACTAACTTAATACACAGTGCACTAGTTTCTTCGCAACCGGGGGAATTCCTGTGCGTTTTTTCAAATAAGGTCCTTAGTTTTGCAGCCCGGTCACAACTGACTTGCTTAGTCTTAATGGCTGGCAGTACGCTTGTATACACCATATAAAACGAACCTATGGAAATCCTTTTGGAAATCATCAAACTCACCATACCCGGACTGCTGACGTTCCTGGCAGCTTATTTTGTGCTGAAAACCTATATGGAAAATCAGCAGAAGCTTCAGCATCTCAAAATGCAGCAGGAACAACAGAAGTCTTCCCTTCCGCTCCGCCTGCAAGCCTATGAGCGTTTGTCCCTGTTTTGTGAGCGTATCTCCCTGCCCAACTTACTGCTGCGGGTCCGCAAGCCGGGCATGTCCAACGGTGAACTCCGGGTGTCCTTGCTGCTGGCCGTACAGCAGGAGTACGAGCACAACATCACTCAGCAGGTCTATGTCTCCTCCCAACTCTGGGAGATTATCAAGCTGGCCCGGGATGAATCCGTTAATGCCATCTCCATTATCGCGGAGAAAACGGATACGAAGTCTGACGGGAAGGAACTGGCTGCCATGTTGTTCAATTACGTCAATCAGCAAGAAGTTATGGCCGTTGAAAAAGCCCTGCTTGCCATTAAAAAGGAAGCCGCAACCCGATTGTAGCGCCTATTTTGTTTAAGTTATAATCCATTGATATTCAACAAAACAGAAAAATAATCAAATCTCCCCCGAGGAATTTTTATTTCTGATGAATTGGTCATATATTGAATGTAGATTTGAAAATAGATCATCCTTTAGCTTCCCTGCATTAGCTATACACAAACAAAAAACATTGGGAGCCTCACTGATGAATCCATTTTTCTTTTTTCGCTAATTTATTTTACAAATGCCTCAGCTGCCATAATTTAACTCAGCAATTATGGATGCATCTAACCAAACTCAACTGTTGCTTTGCGCACTCAGGCACTTTGGAATTGCCGTGGAGCAGCGCAAAGACAAAGAATTCCTGTTGCCCGGTGAGGTTCAAATCACAATTGAATCCGATGGTGCCTTCCAGCTGCATCGTGACGGGCAAACCCTGGGCCGCTTTTCTGACGTGGTCCGCCTGTGTACGACTGTACAGGAAAAAGCCATGCTGAAAAAACAATAATTTTTTTCACCCGCCTTGTTTTTATAAAGGATAAAGTGCCTTGCGCAACTGAGCCGGCACCCCCGCGTAAACCAGCAGCAAAAATTCCTCAGCTGTAATATCCGCAGCATTTGCAAAACCTGACCGCAGGTCGGTAATCGTATACGTGGCATCATACAGCCGGATCACCCGGTGGGCAGACTCCGGGTCCTGACGCCCGTCTAAGGTCACCCGGACCGGAATCGGTGTGCGATTGGCCGTGTAAAACAGGTGAATGCCAGACTCTCCTTCCAGTAACGCCCTCAGCCCGTAACCCTCAATTTCAATCTCGTTATCGTCATTTCGGGTAGGGGAGAGGTCCAGCCATTCAAGCAGCTTGTCGTAAAGGTTCAATAAGAAATCGACTTCGGTCTGCCCCATACCGATTATGCAGGACTGCACATTCAGGCGGAGTTTGCCGGGAGGCTTGATGAGTACTGCGCGCTGCTGCAGCTGTAATATGGCAACGGTCAAAAAGTGGTTGAGGAACTCGGTGCGCAGGCTGTCAAACTGAACATTGGCATATTGGTAAGCATCACTGATCTCGCGTATGCCTTCCTGCTGAAAGAGTTTATCCTTAAAGTTTTCCCGTATGCCTTTGGTCGACCAGTCGCTGCGGGGCACCATGTTCACCGCTTTCAGGCGGAGGGGTATCGCCGGGCCGATTTTGTAGTAACGGTCCCGGAAGGCCAGGCTGATGTTATTGATGCCCTCCTTTGCCTCCACCACCTTCGACTTAAAGTGATGGTACTCCCAGTCGAGCTGCCCGGCCGATTGCCCGTCAATGTAGACCACCGGGCCATCTTCCTGATTGGCGGCTTCGTAGGCTTCAAGTTCTTCCAGCATCAGGTCGAGGGTGCGAATGAGCCGGCGGTAAAAGCCTCGGCCTTTGGTTTCTTCCGGCAACTCCGGCATCCACTCTTCCTCCAGGGGCTCAACAAACTCCAGTGGCGTAATCCTCGGGTGGAGTTGCCCGTCCTTCAGGATGATATCCATCAGGATAGGGTGGTCGGAATGGGTGTTGATCAGTTGTTCGGCGGAAAGAGCGGTGAGGTCGCGTTCGATTTGCCGCTTCAGCGCCCGCCCGCCCATACGTGGGTCGAAGCCCCGTTGAGAGACCCATTCCAGGGCATCCTGACTGATGTTGAGAATAGTGGCCCGGCGTACGAAGCCATCCCGTTTGAGGAGTTCCCTGATCTGAATCCGGGCGATGCCCAGGATGTGTTCCGGCCTGAGCGGGTTGAAAACGATCGTATGATCAATGCGGTTGATGAACTCCGGCCGGAACTGTTGTTCCATCGCCCGGCGGTAGGCATGCGCCTGAGACTGTTCTGAGTGGGTGAACCCCAGCTGCGTGCCGGCTTCCCGCGCTCCCACATTGGAGGTCATGATGATGATGGTATTCGTAAAGTCAATCGTCCGCCCAAGGCTATCGGTCAGGCGGCCATCATCGAGCAACTGCAGGAGCAGGTCCCGTACCAGCGGATGGGCTTTCTCAATCTCGTCGAGCAGCACGATGCTGAAGGGGCGGTAGCGCACCGCACCGGTCAGCTGACCTTCCGGATTGTAATAATCGCCAATCAGCCGCTGAAGGCTGCTGCTGTCGATGTATTCGTTCATATCGAACCGCAGCAACTGCTTTTCGCTGCCCATCAGGTAGTTGCAGAGGACTTTCGCGGCTTGTGTTTTGCCTACGCCCGTAGGCCCGATGAACAGGAAGGAGGACAATGGGCGCCCGGGGTGGTTGAGTTTGGCTTTGACCAAATGCACAACATCAGCCAGGGCGCGCACGGCTTCCGGTTGCCCTACGAGCTGTTGCCCCAGCGTGCCCTGAATGGCTTCGGGCTGTAGCGGTTCGGCAGCATCAAAAATATGCTCCTGAAGGCCACTGAAGTTGCGGAACTCCTCCCGGACCTCCGGCGCGTCCACGATGCCATAACGGTGCTTGACGGCCAGTTGCTCCAGCAGCCTGATTACACTGCCGGGCAGGGGTTTGTTGCGTAAGTAATTGCGCTGAATGGAGAGCAGCTGCTCTATGGCCTGAATCTTGATTTGGTTGTCATTATTTCGCTCCAGCTGCCGCCGTTTTTCAATGATGATCTGAACGGCTTTTTCCATATCGGGCTCTTCGATGCGGACCACCCGGAACAGGTTGCTGAAGCGCCGCCCTTTTTCCTGCAGGGTCTTCCATTCCTCAGGCGTTGCGATTATAATCAGGTGCAGTTGCCGTTTTTCGAGGTAGGGGCGCAGCACATCGCTGAGGGTCATGTCATTTTGTGCCGATTTGCCGATACGGAGCAGCGCGATAGGGTTGTCGATCAGCATTTTGTCGCTGTCGCCCTTTTTTTCGGCAGGCTGCATGATGAACTCAATGATGGCTTCCAGTCGCTTTTGCCACATGCCCACAATACTCATGCCCGCAATGAGCCGGGTGGGGTCAATATGCCACAGGCGCTGATGCCGGTCTTTTGTCTTTTCGTAGTAGCCGGACTCGTAGCGCCATACGGCTTCCTGCACAATGGTGTGCTTGCCGACCCCGTCTGGCCCGACAATAGCGATAGGCGTCTGTGCCGGCTGGTACATGAGTTGGTAAAGCTGTTGTACCCGCTCTTCCTGATGATAGGCCCGGTTGAGTTCTGAAGGGTAAAGGGCATTTAAGTCCTGCCCGGTCTTCTCGGCTTCCACGGCACCGTCAAAGGAGGTGTCGTCCAGCAAGCTGCTGAGGAACCAGTTGTTGGCCGGTGCATCAAAGGAGAAAGGCGTGGCGGCGATATTGACGGTCACGTCTACTTCGGTCAGGAAGTCCTTGTCTCCGCAAAAGTAGTCCTGTGGGGAAAAATCATCCTGTTCCTCCTTCTTGATTTGCTTCAACAGCTTTCGGATGACCCGGCGGCAGGCCTGTTCAAATTCTGTATGGGATTTGGCATCCGAGATGTACATGTAGTTGTTCAGGGTGGGCAGGGCCACGAAGTTCATCTGCTGTAAGGTGAAAACCGCCACCGGGTACCGCCCGGCGATGAACTGCCGGTCAACGGTGAACTCGTACCGGAACTGAAAATAGCGGACCTCAGGCCGGAACATCATCCAAAGCAGCTGAAGGGCATTCTCCCGGTCGAGGCTAAAGCCCTTGAACAGGTTTTTGATTTCCTTTTGGTATTGCACAACGGCGTGCTCGTACCTGCGGTGCGTAGTCAGGGGGTAATCCAGGAACAGCGGGCGCAGGCTGTAGTGGCGCTTCCCGTTTAGTTCGAGATCGCTGACCAGGGTAGGGACTTGGAGCTTGACGTTGGCCATGAAATTATTGCGAGGTGAGGCGCCAATATAAGCCTTTTACGGAAATGGCTTGGCATTGTTTGGGGAATAGGTGTGCATAACAGATTGCACTTTATGAATAGCCTGGCAGCATTTGCTGTTTACCTTTCCAGGATAAGCTGGAGCAGAGCGGGAAGCTCTACCCCAGCAGCCATAGCGCTTAAATGCAGAGGGTTGCCTTTCTGTTTTGTGCAATCTGTTATACACACGGGGAATAGTGTGTAGTCCCTGTTATTCAGTATTCGTTGGTTAGTGTCGGCAATTTTACAATCGGGATAGCTTTATTTGAAAGGTGTGCTAACGGAAATGACAAGCATCTGGCAAAAGGGCAACTTGGCGGCCGAACTTCAATTACCTGCCAAAACATAAAAACAGGTGCTCTGTTGGTTTGAGTGAATGATGATAAATCTCCAACCTTAAAAAAGCAATCCATGAAGAAGTTGTACATGGTGAGCCTGGCAATGCTATTGGCATGCCTGAGCTTTGCCCAAACTGCTAACGTTCAAATCATCCACAACTCGCCTACGCCGGGGACGACCTCCGGGCCCACGGTCGACATTTATGTCAATGACGCGCTACTGCCAGAACTTACAGGTGTGCCTTACCGGGCTGCAACCGCATTCCTCGAAGTGCCGGCCGGTGCAGATATTGAGGTGGACGTCGCCGTCTCGCCCAGTAACTCCGCTGCGGATGCCATAGCCACTTTCCCTCTGGGGGCGCTGGAGGAGGGTGTCAGCTATACCGTTATCGCTACCGGTGTGGTAGGCGATATGGACACGCCCTTCGACCTGGCCGTCAATGCCAACGCCAGAACAGAAGCCGAAATGATGGGCATGGTAGACCTTAATGTATACCATGGCTCTACCAATGCGCCTGCTGTAGATGTAGATGCCCGGACTGTCGGCACACTCGTGCCCGGACTGGAGTATGGCAACTTTACGGACTACCTGTCCGTGGAGCCACAGACCTATTATTTGGATGTCCGCGCTGCCGGCAATCCGGATATCGTTGCGACCTTTGAAGCGGATCTGAGCACCCTCGGCGGAGGCGCTGCCACGGTCTTTGCATCCGGTTTGCTGGGTGCTGCACCTGAATTTGGGCTGTTCGCTGCTCTATCGGATGGGACGATCCTTGAATTGCCCGCAGCTTCCGTTGCGCGCCTTCAGGTAATCCACAACTCGCCAAGCCCTACCGTAGATATCTACGCAAACGGCGGGCTGTTGCTCGATGACTTTGCTTTCCGCACGGCTTCCGAGTTCATCTTTGTAGACGCCGGCGTGGAAATCAACATTGGTGTGGCGCTGGACAACAGCACCTCCGTAGCCGATACCCTGGTGAACTTCCCTGTGACTTTTGAGAATGGAAAAACCTACGTCGTGGCTGCCGATGGTATTGTCGGGGATACCGACTTCCCCTTTACCCTGCATGTGAATGACATGGGGCAGGAAGCTGCCAGCGATGCGGAGTCCGTGGCCTTTGCCGCACTGCACGGCTCGCCGGGTGCGCCCAACGTGGATGTGGATATCCGTACGGTAGGCACGATTATCGAAGACCTGCCTTACGGTTCTTACACCGGCTACCTGGAAGCCGAGCCGGGGCTGTACTACCTTGATGTACGCGCAGCCGGCAGCCCGGATATTGTAGCGACCTTCGAAGCTGACCTGAGTGGTCTGGGTGGAGGTGCCGCTACGGTATTCGCCTCTGGCATTTTGGGCGGTGACCCTGCCTTTGGCTTGTTCGCTGCACTGCCGGATGGTACCGTTGTGGAATTCCCTGCAACTGCAGTGGCACGCGTGCAAATCATTCACAACTCACCGAGCCCAACCGTAGATATCTATGCGAATGGCAGCCTGTTGCTGGATGACTTTGCATTCCAAACAGCAACAGCATTTGAAACGCTGCCAGCCGAAACTATGCTCAATATTGGTGTGGCGCTCAGCGACAGCGAGTCTGTGGAAGACACACTGGTCAACTTCCCGGTCATGTTTGAAAACGGGGAAACCTACGTGGTCTTCGCTAATGGCATCGTTGGTGATGCTGACAATCCCTTCGGCCTTGCGGTGAGCGCGATGGGCCAGGAAGCAAGCACAGACCCTGAAAGCCTTCAGGTGATGGCCTTCCATGGTTCACCCGGTGCACCAGCTGTAGACATTAACGATTCCGGTGATGCGCCTTTCATTACGGGACTGGCTTACGGAGAATTTACCGAAGGCTATCTTGATCTACCCGGTATTCAGTACTTCCTCGAAGTGCGCCCGGCAGGTGCAGATGACCTGGTCGGTACTTTCATTCAAAACCTGACGGGCACGGAGGGCTTGGCTGCCGTTGTCTTTGCCTCAGGTATTGTTGGTGGCGCCCCTGGCTTTAACCTGCTGACGGTGTTGCCAACTGGTGAGGTGATTCCATTCACGCCAGCAGCCCGGGTGCAAATCATTCATAATTCACCAGCGGCAGCAGCGGCAAGTGTGGACCTTTGGGTGAACAACGCTGTGAAAATCGAGGAAGACCTGGATTTCCAGACGGCCACCAGCGCAACGACTTTTTACCCAACCCGTACGCCGCTCACCATTGGCGTAGCGCCTGCGGACAGTGAGGAGCCTGGTGATATCCTGTTCAATGTGTCTGAGCCTGTAGTGTTTGAAGACGGAAAGTTCAACATCATCATCGCCAACGGTATACCCGGAGATGCAGACAATCCGTTTGAGCTGGTACAAAACACAGAAGGCGTACTGTTTTCAGAAGACCCTGATCAGGTAGATGTAACCGTATTCCATGGCTCACCGGGCGCACCGGCAGTAGATGTGACAGCACGCGATCTGGGCGCTGAGTTGGTGAGTGATCTGGCTTATGGCAATTTCTCCGGCGTACTGCCCATCGATCCGGATACCTACTACCTGGAAATCACGCCCGGAGACAGTGACGCGCTTGTTGCGACCTTCGAATCCGAAATTCCGGAAGGTCTGGCAGGCTTTGGCGTAACCGTTGTGGCTTCCGGCCTCCTGGGCGATGAGCCCCCCTTTGATCTGATTGCTTTCTCTCCACTGGGAGATGCCGTGCGCTTTACTCCGGTAGCGCAAGTGCAGGTGGTTCACAACTCAGCTGCTCCTACTGTGGATGTCTATGCTAATGGCGACCTGCTGCTGGACAACTTTGCTTACCGCACGGCAACACCATTCGTAGACCTGCCAACCCGCACCGATATTGACCTGGCGGTGGCTGGTGAAGACAGCAATTCTGCGGATGATGCGATTGCGACTTTTGAGGACATCCGTTTTGAAGACGGACTGAAGTATATCGTCATGGCTACCGGACTGGTTGGCAATGCCGACACGCCATTTGACCTTGCGGTATTCGATATGGCACAGACTGCAGCGGCTGATGAAGGCGTTGACCTGCTGCTGTACCACGGTGCTACGGATGCACCTGATGTTGATGTCACGGTACAAAGCACCGGTGGCGTGCTGTTTGATGATGTGGCCTACGGAGATTATCAGGGATATGTAAATGTGCCGGCGGCTTCCTATCAGCTGAATGTTACGCCTGCTGACGACAACGGTACCGCAGTGAAAGCCTATGAGGCAGACCTCACCGGACTGGACGGCGGTGCAGCAACGGTATTTGCGACTGGCTTCCTGGGTGAGGCAGATGGCCCAACGGCGTTTGGAGTATGGGTCGCCCTTCCGGACGGCACCACTTTCCCACTCGGTGAGCTGACAAGCACCCGGGAAGTGGATGCTGCCTTTGATGAGTTCCTGATTGCACCGAACCCTGCTCGCACACAGGCAACCGTTCAGTTTAGCATCAATGAGCCGCTGCAGGTGACGGAAGAAATTCGCAGCCTCACCGGACAAGTGGTATACGCCAGCGATTTGGGCACACAGGTAGCAGGGCCGCACAACCGTACCGTAGAAGTGAGTGCACTGCCTGCTGGTATGTACACCTACAATCTGGTCACCCCTCTGGGCACGATTACCCGCCGCCTGGTTGTGGTGAAATAGATAGACAAAAGTATCTGAAGACTATTTTTTATAGTTGATTGGATTGCGCCCTGTCGGGAATGACGGCAGGGCGCATTTTTGTGTACAAAACCGACTTTTTAAGAAAAAATGTACCTTAAGGGGCATTTCAACGTATAGAACTAAATTGAAAATGCGCTATTTGTTTATCTTTAATGACTTTAACCAGTTAATTGCCGAATGGCGGAAGAAATAACGAATCCCACAACGCGAAATTATAAATTCCGGGAACTGAAGGTTTACGCTTCCACGGAGTGGCTGGCCGATAACAAAAAGAAGTATCGGCAGGTGTTCGACCGGTATGAGACCACCTATATTTACGCGGAGCTCTCCTTTCACAACAAGCTTTTTGATGTCAAAGACTGGGAGGTGGACGTGGAGCTTCGTTGCTACGCCATGAAGAAGAACTCCAAACTGCTCTGCTCTCTGCCGTTCCGCCGCAAGGTCAGCAAGTATGACCACCTCATGTTCATCCGCGAAGGGTGGGGCAACAAGACCGAAGGGGCATTCTGGAAAAAAGGCACCTACTTTTGGGAAGCCTGGATTGAAGGGGAGAAGGTAGCGACCAAGTATTTTTATGTGGAAGAGGCTGGCCGGGATGCCCTGCCGGGCGAGAACGCTTACCTGGAAGTCGAGTCCCTGAAATTATACGAAGGGCCATATGATGATGTGATTGAAGACGAGCGGCTCTACTACGAGACGTTCAGCAGTGAGGAGACCCGTTATATTTATGTGGAGATTGTGCTGCGGAACCTGTTCCAGGAAAAATCCTGGCACTGTGAGTTGTTTACCAAGTTTTACAACGATGCCCGGGAGCTGAAGGGGCAGGTGGTCCGCCTGCAGCGTATCGACAAGCGGGATGACCTCATCCGGATTACAGCCGGCTGGGGTTCTAACGTGAAAGGTTCCTGGCGGCGCGACCGCTATACCGCTGAGCTGGTGTTTATGGATAAGCTCCTGGCCGTTATCCCATTCGAAGTGGCAGAGGATTTTGAAGAAGGCACTTCCGGTGTGCTGCTGCCCAACCGGCAGTCTTCCGTGCTTTTTGCGCCCGATGAGTCCCTGAACAAGACCTTTGAGGAAGTGATGAGCAACCTGACCAACCTGATCGGGTTGGAGGCTATCAAAAAGCAGGTGAAAGACCACGCCCGGTACATACAGTTTCTGCAGCTGCGCAAGGAGCGCGGCTTTGAGGAAAAAGAACGGATCAACGTTCATTCCGTATTCATCGGCAACCCCGGCACAGGAAAGACAACGGTCGCTCAGATGATGGGGCTGCTGTACAAGAAAATGGGGCTGTTGTCCAAAGGCCACGTGCACGAGGTAGACCGGGTAGACCTGGTGGGAGAATACATTGGGCAGACGGCTCCGAAGGTCAAGGAAGCGATTGAGAAAGCACGCGGTGGAGTCCTTTTTATAGATGAGGCTTACGCGCTTGCCCGCTCGAATGACGACAGCAAGGACTTTGGCCGGGAGGTGATTGAAATCCTGGTGAAAGAAATGTCGGGCGAAGGTGGCAAGGACTTTGCTGTTATCGTGGCGGGCTATCCGAAGGAAATGAAGCACTTCCTGGATTCCAATCCGGGGCTGAAGAGCCGCTTCAAGCTTTACTTCGAATTCCCGGACTACCTGCCGCAGGAGTTGTCACAAATTGCGGAGGTTGCAGCAGACAATAAAGGTGTTAAACTGCATCCTGCTGCTAAAGAAAAAATAGATGAACTGATCATCAGCGCATTCCGGACGCGCGACCGGTCCTTTGGTAATGCCCGCTTTGTGTATGACCTCATCGAAAAATCAAAAATCAATTTGGGGCTGAGGGTCATGTCCAAAGAAGACCCCAAGACGTTGCCCGCCGAGGAACTGGCGTTGGTCGAATACGATGACGTAGCCAAAATAGAAGTCAAGCCCCGCATTCAACTCCCCAATATTCCGGTGGACGAGCCCCTGCTCCGGGAGTCCCTCAACGAGCTGCAGCGGCTGGTGGGCATGGACAACATCAAGGAGCAAATCAATGAGCTGGTCCGCCTCGTCCGCTTTTACCGGGAGACCAACCGCGATGTGCTGAACAGCTTTTTCCTGCATACGGTATTTATTGGCAATCCGGGGACAGGCAAGACGACGGTAGCCCGCATTCTGACCAAGATTTACAAAGCCCTGGGCGTGCTCGAACGGGGGCATATGATTGAGACCGACCGGCAGGGGCTGGTGGCCGGCCACGTTGGCCAAACCGCCATCAAAACCGCTGAGCGCATTGATGAAGCTATGGGCGGCGTCTTGTTTATCGATGAGGCCTACGCCCTGTCGATCAGCCGGGGCGGCAGCGATTTTGGCGATGAAGCCATTCAGACCCTGCTGAAGCGTATGGAAGACCACCGGGGGCGGTTCTTCGTATTTGTAGCCGGCTATCCGGACAATATGGAAGCCTTCCTGAAAGCCAATCCGGGGCTGAACTCCCGCTTCGATAAGATTCTCAAATTTGAAGACTACAACCCAAAAGAGTTGCACCGCATTGCGCTGCAAATGCTGAGCGAAGAAAATGTGGTGCCTGCTCCGGAAGCCGAGGAGCACCTGCGGAGTTACCTGACGTTCCTCTACGATTACCGGGACAAGTACTTTGGCAATGCCCGTACCGTGCGCAATGTGGTCAATGAGGCCATTAAGAACCACAACCTGCGTTTAGCGGCCCTTTCGCCCGAAGTGCGGGCCAATACTCCGCCCAACCTCCTGACTTACGAAGATGTGGAGCCTTTCAAACTTGATAAGAGCAGCTTTGTTTTCAATAAGAAGTCCATTGGCTTTAAGCGCGGAGAAGGATAGAAGCAACGGGAATGCCTCCTCATTTCCCCGGCACGTTGATGCCTGAATCAGGCGCGCTTTTACCGGCTTATGGCAAGGTTGATGCCGCCTGAGGCGCGGGCTTCACTTTGAGTTAACAATTATCTCCGATATTGCAGTGGCTGATTCAACGCAGCCATCCAAAAACAAAAAAAAACAAGCGATACATCCATGCTAAACCAACAAAATCCCACCCAAACCCAAGCCTGGAAAAAACTGGAAGCCCACTTTGAACAGGTCCGGGATGTACAAATGAAGCAACTCTTTGCGGATGACCCGGACCGTTTCAACCGGCTTTCGATTCAGTTTGAGGATATCCTGGTGGACTTCTCCAAAAACCGGATTACAGACGAGACCCTTCAGTTGCTGCTGCAGCTAGCCGAAGAGTGCAAGCTGCAGGACGCCATTGAGCAGATGTTCACCGGCGAGCCGATCAATGAGACAGAGGGGCGCTCCGTGCTGCACATCGCCCTGCGCAACCGCACCAATCTGCCCATTAGGGTGGACGGAAAGGATGTGATGCCTGAGGTCAATGAGGTGCTGGGCCGCATGGAAACTTTCGCCAATCAGATGGTGAATGGAGAACGGCGGGGTTTTACCGGCAAGCCACTGCGCACGATCGTCAATATCGGTATTGGAGGCTCTGACCTTGGTGCCGTGATGGTCACAGAAGCGCTAAAGCCCTACTGGAAGCCTGGTATGGAGGTGCACTTTGTGTCCAACGTGGATGGCACCCACATGGCAGAGACCCTGAAGCAATGCGACCCGGAGACTACGCTCTTTATGATTGCTTCCAAGACCTTCACCACTCAGGAAACGATGACGAATGCCCGTACGGCCCGCTCATGGTTTCTGGAAGCCGCAGGCAGTGAAGAAGAAGTCGCAAAACACTTTGTAGCGATTTCCACGAATGCGGAAGGCGTGAAGGATTTTGGCATCGCACCCGAGAATATGTTTGGGTTCTGGGACTGGGTTGGCGGCCGTTACAGCCTGACCTCCGCGATTGGGCTGCCCATAGCCTGTACCATTGGGTTCGACCACTTCCGGCAACTGCTGGAGGGCTTTCACGCGATGGACCTCCACTTCCGGGAAACGGAGCTGGACAAAAACCTGCCGGTGCTGTTGGCGTTGATTGGGATTTGGTACAACAACTTTTTTGGAGCGGAGTCGGAAGCCATCTTGCCGTACGATCAGTACCTGCACCGCTTCCCGGCCTATTTCCAGCAGGGCAATATGGAAAGCAATGGCAAATACGTAGACCGGAATGGTCAGCCGGTGGATTATCAGACGGGGCCAATTATCTGGGGCGAGCCGGGCACCAACGGGCAACACGCGTTCTATCAGCTCATCCATCAGGGGACGAAGCTGATCCCCTGTGATTTCATAGCGCCGGCGATTTCCCACAATCCTATTGGCGACCATCATACCAAGCTGCTGTCTAATTTCTTCGCCCAAACGGAAGCCCTGATGATGGGTAAATCAGAAAGCGAAGTCAGCGCAGAGTTGGAAGCCGATGGTAAGACTGCCTCAGAAATTGAGCAGCTATTGCCATTCAAAGTTTTTGAGGGCAATCGCCCGACCAATTCCATCCTGCTCAAAAAAGTGACGCCGCGCAGCCTGGGCAGCCTCATCGCCCTGTATGAACATAAGATTTTCACACAAGGCATCATCTGGAATATTTTCAGCTTTGATCAGTGGGGCGTGGAACTCGGCAAGCAGCTGGCTAAGAAAATCCTGCCTGAGCTGGATGGTTCCGGGGATGTTAGCAGCCATGATGCCTCTACCAACGGGCTGATTAACGCCTGGAAAGAGATGCGCGAATAGGCGGCACACGGCTTGTCCCTTTGGTTTGTTGACCAATCGTCGTTGCGGTCAGGCCGAATGATCTGCCGGTTTTCTTAGAAATGAGACGCTTGCGGGTGCTGTACTGATAAGAATCGGGCAAACTGTTCGGCAATTCTGGCTCAATCCAATCGTCAATTTGGCAAGAAATGCTATATTCGTTTCAAACCAGGACGCAAGCATTTCTATGGATAAGCATTACAAGGTGGCTGTATTGGGCCCTATTCCCTTTGACCACATTACCACGAGCAAAAACCGGGTGATTGAAAAGTACGGATGCGCCACGCATACCGCAATTGGCGCTGCCGCTCTGCTTGGTGAGCAGGGGGAGGTGGTACCCGTCACGCATGTCCGAAAGAAGGACGAGCCTCAGGTAAAGGCATTGCTGGAGCGGTATTCCAATATTAGCACAGAAGGCGTCTACGCGCATCTGGATCAGGGAGACGTCATTCAGCTCCGGTTTGTAGACCAGAATAACCGCCTGGAGAAGCAAACGGCATTCATGCCACCCATCCGGCCGGAAGATGTGGAGCCTTTTCTGGACAGTGATGTGTTTGTAGGCGTTCCGATTTCTGATTATGAAGTGCCCTTGGAAACCCTGCGGTTCATCAAGGAAAACCGGAAACCGGATGCGCTGACCATCTTTGATGCGCACGGACCAACTACAGCGGTGACCACTCAGGGGGACCGGGTGCGCCGCTTTTGGATAGAACGCGACTTGTGGCTGCCCTACATCGATATTCTGAAAATGAATATTGAGGAGGCAGGGTGCAGTTGGTTCAGCAAAGAGTATAAACCCGAAGACCTGCAGCAACCCTATCAGGACCTTTCTGAAAAAGATATGGCGGACTTCGCGCAGCACAGCCTGGAACGAGGCGTGAAGGCGGTGATCATCACCCTCGATTCCAGAGGTTGCATGGTGTATTCCATGCCCGGCGGACAGTTTAAAGCAGAATTTGTCCCCTCCATCCCGGTATCTGAAGTCATTGATACCACCGGCTGTGGCGACTCCTTCGCGGGAGGGCTGGCCTACGGGCTGCTGCACGACCGGATGGACTACGTTCGGGCGGCTCAGTTTGCTAATGCGCTGGGTGCCATGCGGACACAGGGCACCACTTTTGAGGTATTCAAGTCCCTGCCTGATACCGAAGCAATGCTGCGGCAGCACTACGAAGCGAATGCCCGCCTATGAGCCTCGCAAAACGCATGCTGCGCTACCTGGCTGATGGCTGTGGGGTAGACCACCCCAAGCAGCAGCATTTTCTGCTGGCAGTCAGTGGTGGGAAAGACTCGGTGGCCATGGCGCATTTGTTTGCGCAAACCGGCTTGTCCTTTGGTATTGGGCATTGCAATTTTCAACTACGGGGCAAAGCTGCGGATGAGGATGCCGCATTTGTGGAGGATCTTGCCATGCAGCTTGATTGCCCGTTCCACCAAACCACTTTCGATACGCTCGCTGTTGCGGAGCAATATTCCGTCTCTGTGCAGATGGCGGCCCGTGAACTGAGGTACGAGTGGTTAGAATCGATCCGGGAAGCCTCGGGGTATGATTACGTGGCCACTGCTCATCATCTCACGGACGCTGTAGAGACCCAAATCTTTCACCTGGTCCGGGGCACGGGCATGAGAGGGCTGCTGGGGATCCCTCCGCGCAACGGGCAGGTGGTCCGCCCCTTATTATTTGCAAGTCAGCGGGAATTATCTGATTATCAGGAAGCTAGTGATTTGCCCTACCGGGAAGATAGCAGCAATGCCGGGACCAAATACACCCGTAATTTCATTCGTCACCGGGTCTTGCCAGTCTTCCGGGAGTTGAATCCGGGCTTGGAGCAGTCGCTGGGCGAAAATATGCAGCGGTTTCGGGAATCGTTTTTCTTAATGGAGCAAATGCTGAACCGGATTGAGGAAGCCGCCAAAAAACAGGAGAGCGACCGGATTTTATATCAACTGGATGCGTTTAAAGGTTTTGCCCCGGCTTTGCCAACGGTACTTTTTGAGTTATTGTCGCCCTTTGGGCTGAATACCACGCAGGCGAATGATCTGGCCGCAGCAATCCACGAAGGGCAACCGGGCAAGGTCTTCCTGACCCCAACGCACGAGATTGCGCTGGCAGCGGAGGTACTGGAAGTCGTTGTCAAAAGGGAAAAAGCGGTCCGGTCTTTGATTATTGACAGGGAAGCGGAACAGCTGCCTTTCCCGGGCGGTTGCCTGCATTTCCAGTTGTTGGAAGAGGTGCCGGAGACTTTTTCAGAAGATACAAACGTAGCCTACTTCGACTTCGAAACACTTGCCTTCCCGCTTATCTTGCGCAAATGGCAGGCCGGCGATCAGTTCCAGCCTTTTGGAATGGGCGGGAAGCATCAGAAAGTTCAGGATTATTTTAGCAATCATAAATTTACGCGGGCAGAGAAAGCTGCTGCGTGGATGCTGGTGGATGAGAATGGCACCATACTTTGGGTCGTGGGGCACCGCAGCAATCATGCCAACCGGGTCCGCTCCTCCACACGGCAATGTCTGAGGGTGAGCATTCTAACGGATTAGAGCTTGTCCTTGAAGCGCTCGATTTTCCGGCGGTCCCGTTTGGTAGGCCGGCCGGCGCCCTTCTCCCGGATCTCGGTTTTGCCCTTGCCCACAAACCATTCGTTGTACTTGTTGAGTTCTTCCTCGGGCGTCAGGTCTTCGTAGCAGGTTTGGGCAATAGGGGCACCTACGCGCTTGCGGATGAGTTCCACTGCCTTGTATTGTAAATTGAAACCGTTTTTCTTAACGGTCAGGTGGTCGCCCTGCTGAATCAGCTGAGAGGGCTTAGCCACCGTATTGTTCACCTGTACCTTGCCTGATTTGCAGGCATCGGTGGCCTGAGTGCGCGACTTGAAAATCCGGACGCTCCACAGCCACTTGTCTACACGTACTTTCTCGATGTTCGCCATAAAAATCCTCGGTTATATCGGCAGAGGCGGGTATTGCATGTTTAGTGCCTCCAGTCGTTCAACTAACGTTTTGACCACGATATAGTTCCGGTACCAGCGCTTGTCCACCGGCACGATCGTCCAGGGGATGCGGCTCTCATTGATGGCGTACTCGTAGTACTTCCGGTAAGTATCCCAGTGCTCGCGCTCCTTCCAGTCATTGGGGTTGTGCTTCCAGTGCTTTTCGGGCTCGTCGATGCGCTCCTGCAGTTCTTCCTTCTGCTGCTCGTAGGACAGGTGGAGGTAGAATTTGAAGATGTGGGTATTGTTATCGAAGGCCAGGAGTTCCTCGAAGGCGTTGATGGCCGCCATGCGCCGGTGGGCATGCTCATCATCAATCCAGCCGTGCACTCTTTGTATGAGAATGTCTTCGTAGTGTGACCGGTTGAAGACCTGAATCATGCCTTTGGGCGGCACCTGTTTGTGGACCCGCCAGAGGAAGTCGTGGGCGAGTTCTTCATCGGTCGGCTTTTTAAAACTGTATACGCTTAAGCCGTGCGGATGGCAATCCTTAAAGGTGTGCTTCACGGCGCCGTCCTTTCCACTTGCATCCATGCCCTGGAAAATCACCAGCACGCTGTGTTTTTGCTCCGCGTACAGGACTTTTTGCAGGTCGCCCAGGCGTTCCTGCAGTTCTTTGGTCTTGTCCTCGATGTCGTCCCGGTCCAGGCCATCGGGCGGGGTAGTCGGAATTTCGCTTAGTCTGATCATGAACCATTAGGGTTTATCGTTCCGGCATGAAAAGCCAGAGCAGCACATATACCAATAAGCCAGGGAAAGCGGCACTTAGCACAGAAAGCAACACATAAAAAAGACGCACATGGGTAGGGTCCCAGCCGTAGTAGTCGGCAATGCCTGCACAAACGCCTCCTATGACGGCCTGATCCTTCCGCTTCATTAATTTTCGGTTGGGCATACGGCTTGTAAGATTTTAAAGATGGGTAAGATAGGCAGTTCCTGCAAAAAAGAAAAGCCCTGTGGGTACAAGGCTTGTCGTGGTTTAACTTTCCTGGGCTTCCCTAAGCTGAGCTTTGGCGTCGCGCCGGAGGACTCGCTGCACGGCATAAAACTCCCGGTGGGAAGGGATGTAGCCCCCACGCTTCCAGTGCTCAATCATACGCTGAGCGTCTTCCGGCGTAAGCTTTTTCAGTGGAGCTTCTTCCAGAATTTCCATATTGTAATTGGTGGTGTTTTGAGTGTCCAGGGAAGGGTGGGGGGCTCTTCTTTTCTCCTGCTTTTGTTGTTGTTGATGCGTTAATCCATATACGATAGCGACCACCAGACCCGCTATTCCTGCCACGAGGTATTCCATTAAAAGTTAATTTATGTCATCGATAATCAGTAACAGAACGTAACATGACGGCAATATGTTTTGTCTACTGTTTTGATTATGAATGGATTGTGCTTTAAGTTCGGCTAAACCACTTGAAGGTGTAGGGAAAAGGGTTGTCCGCATCGGCTTCGTGCGGTTCTTGTTGGGTCAGCTTCCAGTCTTCAGCACTGAACTCCGGAAAGAAGGTATCGCCGTTTTCTACCTGTGTGTGGATGTCCGTAAGGATCAGCTCGTCGGCATAGGGCAGGGCCTGCCGGTAGATTTCTCCGCCCCCAAGCACGCAGAGCCGGGGCACCTGCTTTTGCCTGGCCAGGGCGATGCCTTCTTCCACACTATGGGCAACCTGGCCGCCGGGGCCTGCTTTGTAATCTTCCCGCCGGGTGATGACGACAAACTGCTTATCCTTAAAAATGGTATTGCCCTGATTGGACTCATAGGATTTCCGGCCCGAAAGCAGGAAACAGCCTTCGATTTCGTTGAGAAAAAAAGCTTCGTCTGCGGGCATAGACCAGGGCAGGCCACCATCTTTACCAATCACCCCGTTATCGGAACGGGCTGCGATCATTACAATTTTCATGATTTTTTACGCTTTCGGTCCAGCCAAATGTACAAGCCATAGAGGAGTATTCCAATACCGCCCAGCCAGTAAAGCCCGGTTTTGAGTTGGCCGAGGTCCCGGGTGAAGTAAGCGATCCCCAGCGCCAGTGGTGTGATGCCGGCAAGGGTCGCCAGCAAATAAGGCACAAACCGCATGCCCAATAAGCCGGCAATAATGCTGATGGCATCCGTGGACAGGAAAGGGGAGAGGCGGAACAGTACCACCGTGCCGAAACCATATTTTTCCAGGGCTTCGGAAATTTCTTCCTCTTTTTCCTGGCTGATGAAGCGCTCCCGGGCCTGTGCCCCAAACACCCGCCCAATCCAATACCCAATACCCGATGCCACAATGACGGCGACTATTGATATGACCACGCCCCAAACCGGCCCGTACCCAATGGTAGCCACGACCATGGGCAGCCAGCTGGGGAAAATGATCAGGAACATCTGCAGGACCATGAAAAGTATGATGGCGATGGGGCCCCATATCCCAAACTGTTCAAACCATTCGGCCAGAGCGGCTTCATCACCAGCTTTCGCCAGCCGGAACCCCTCGTTAAGGGTTTGCTGTACTGTGGGCGAGGCAAAGTAAAGCACGACCAGGCTGCCCAATAGGAGCAGGGTGAGAAAAGAGGCGGTGGCTTGTGTTTTTTTCAAGGGCTTTTAAATAAAAAAAGCGCTCGTCGTTGTTGATGTTCGAAGGGGCACAAAATGAAAACGGGCAGATGCTCCGAAGAACACCTGCCCGTATCTTTCAGGCGGTAAGAAACCGCCTTATCAAAATGGCTTATTCAAAGGAGTACTCGCCAGTCAGTACATTGAAACGTACCGTGTAGTTACCTGCAGTAACGGGGATATTCGGTCCATCCTGTGTGCCGGTACCACTTGGGAAATCGCCTGCACCCCAGTTCACGCCCCAGTCATCATTCAGGCGGAATTTCGCCTCTCCATCTGTCAGCTCGATATTTACGGTTTGAACAGAAGGTTCGGCAGGGTCGGGTGTCATATCTGTATCTGAATCCCATCCATTAGGCGTAGAATCGCCAATGATACCAACGGATGCAGCTTCAAAGTTGTATTCACCGGTTTCAGGGTTGAAAGTCACCTGATAAAGGCCAAAGGTAACCGGGATGTTAGGCCCGTCCTGTGTGCCAGTGCCGGCAGGGAAATCGGTAGCGCCCCAGTTGACAGCCCAGTCGTTGTCGGCACGGAACTTCGCTTCACCGTCCAGCAGGCCGATCAGGATAGAGTAGGTACCGTCACCGTTGTCCGTCATAGGCGTTTCTGCATCCCAGCCGCCAGGTGTGGCACTGCCAATGATGCCAATAGATTCATAGCCGCCACCGCCACCAGTGCCCAGGAACTCCATAGTGTACTCCAGGGTAGCATCGTTGAAGGTGATCTTATAAATGCCAGGGTCGCCCATGAACATGGTATTGCTGCCAAATTCTTCAGCTACACCATCACCGTCTGCATCACCGAAGTTTTTGCCCATGAAGTTGGGCATTTCAGCAAATTTGAACTCATCGCCTTCAGCCAGTTCCACTTCTGCCAGTTCCCAGGTATTGTCACCAGTAAGCTGGAAGCGGAATTCGTCCCCGTCAAAGTTGTTGAAGGTACCGAGCAGGTAAAGGCCGGAGAGGTTGGTGGCAAACTCAACAGCCGGGCGTACGGTGTACTCCAGCGTTTCGTCGTTGAAGGTCACGGTCACTTCACCGGAATAGCCGCAAGCGGTATTGCCGTTGCCGCCACTCAGGTTGCTTTCCATGAAGCCGTTGCAATCGGTATCGCCCCAGTCCTCATCACACCAGTCCAGACAGTTTTTGATTTTCCACTCGTCTCCGAGCAGGTCAATGCCCGAAACTTCCCAGGTGTGGTCCGCGACGAGCGTCATCTCATCACCGCCCCAGCCGTTGAAGCCACCGGCAATCCACATTTCATCGTGGTTGGCCGCGAAAGGCAGGAGGGAAATTTCGAAGGTGGTGCTTCGGTTGGTGGTCTGCCCTTTAGCATCCGATACCGTGATGTTCATGCTGTAGATGCCAGCGCCAAGTTGTTCGGCAGGCACTGCAAAATCTGCACCCGGCACCACGATACTGTCGCGGGTACCTGTCACGGCCTGAGTGGCATCGGCAAGAGTATTGCCAAATTCATCCAGCAGTTGCACGGAGATTTCGGAAAGAGGCGAAGATTCTCCATCTGCCACGATGACTTTCAGGTCGAAGTTGCCCACTACAATTTTGCTGTTGTTGGCGGGAGTGATGGAAACAATACCGGGCGCGAAGTCCGTCAACGCTTCCACGTCGATCTCATCCTTGGTACAGCTAAAGGCTACGAGCCCCGCCAAAACCAGGATGGAAAATATTTTAAGAAAATTTTTCATGTCTTAATCTGATTGAAAATTTGATAAATTTTCGAATGGTCGGAGAGCTGCCTTTCAGCCCTGCCGATCCATAAAGATTTAATAGCCCTGGTTTTGCTCCAGGTTGTCATTAGCCAGCAGTTCTTCCGCCGGGATAGGGTAGAGGTTGAGGTGAGGCGATGTTGTTCTGCCTTCCTGAACATTACCTTTCCATGCCCATACACCGTTTTCGGTAAATTGCCCGAAACGGATCAGGTCTGTACGGCGTACGGCTTCCCAGTACAATTCACGGCTACGCTCATCGAGGATGAAATCAAGATTGAGGTCGCCTTCTGAGATGTTGCCTGCATCATTGTTGTATGCCCGCTGACGCAAAGCATTAATGTAAGCCACGGCTGTGCCGAGGTCACCATTGGTTGCACCACGGAGCACTGCTTCAGCATAAATCAGGTGGACTTCTCCGAAACGGAACATTGGGTAATCTGTGTCTGCGAAGGTGGGGTCTGAACCTGCAACACCTTCAGAAGTTACGTTCTGGTATTTTGGAACGGTATAACCATTGGTAAACTCATTGATGGCCTCTACCGCTTTGGTCTGCCCTTCTGTGAAGAAAATGGCCCGCTCATCAATATTGCCGGTTTCATCCGGGAAGCGGTCTACCAGTGAAGGCAGTGTGCGCAATCCACCCCAGCCGTTGTTCACGCCGTAGTCTTCCGCATTCATTGCACCGCCGATAGCCGCGTGTACGAGGTAAGTGGTACCGCCGAATGTCTGAGTCGCGTCACCATCGAAGTTCACCGACCAGATAATCTCCGTAGAGCGGTCGTTGTCAGCAAGGAAGTTGTGGTGGTATTCATCCATCAAGGTGTAAGCACCAGATTCGATGATCTTGTTACAGGCTTCGACTGCCTCATTCCAGTAGGTCTCCCCGCCGGTATAGACTTCACCATTCAGGTAGAGCTTAGCTTGGAGCATCCATAGTGCGCCTTTATCTGCACGGCCATAAGGTGCTGTGCCGGCCTCAAGCATATCACTTTCGATTTCGTTGAGTTCATTTACAATGAAGTTGAATACCTCCCGGCGGCTGAACTGAGTAGGCGCGGTAGAACCGATGACCTGGTCTTCGGTGTAGAATGGAATGTCACCGAAGAAGTCGATGCCATGCCAATAGCTAAGGGCACGCATGAAGCGGGCTTCGGCCCGATAAGTAGCCATTTGGTCGACTACATCTTTGCTTACGCCCCGTGCGTCCAGCTTTTCCGGTGTGGATTCCCGCAGGAATTCGTTTGCCAGAGAGACCTGGAAGAACACCCGATAGTACATCGCACGGACAAACTGATTGGTACTGCTCCAGCCCTGAGTAACCAGGTCGGGCAGTCCGTCATCGTTCCAAGCAATAATGGCTTCATCCGTTGGGAGTTCCTGCAATTGCCAGTACTGGCGCAGGTAGCTGGAGAAACCTTCGTCCAGTGATTTGATATCCGCGTTACCAGCAGGGCCTTGCTGGCCAGTGACTGCCAGGCCTGCATAGATACGGGTCAGAAAACGCTCGTAGGCAGCATCATCTGAAAAGAAAACATCAGGAGTCAGATCGTTCCTGGGCTGTACATCTAAATCTGTACAGGCAGACATCATAGCCAGGACGGCGATCAACCCTATATTAATTATTTTTTTCATGGCTTAATTTTTCTTGTGTTCAACAAATTAAAGGCCCAGGCTTGCGCCAAAGATAAAGCCTATCGGACGAGGGAATGGGGCATTGTCTATACCACCCACACCTACTTCCGGATCAAGACCGCTGTATTTGGTGAAAACGAGCAGGTTTTGACCGGTAACGTAGAACCGCAGGCTGGAAATACCGCGCTTAGGCAGCAAAGTGTAGCCTAAAGTCACGTTGTCCAGCCGCATAAAGGACGCATCCTCTACGTAGTAGTCAGAGAAGTACTGAGGCGCGACAAACTGCGTCTCCAGTACAGACTCGTGAACGTTGTTGAGGAAGAACTGATCATTGCCAATGTTTACACCTTGTACTCTTTGATAATAACCACGGTTAGAAGCATTATTGTTGTAAACATAATTGCCAACTGCACCACGTATTGTCATGGCCAGGTCAAACCCTTTGAATTGGAAATTAGACGTCAAACCGTAGAGGATGTCCGGTGCAGGATTTTGGAATATCCGACGGTCCAGTTCATTGATCTGACCGTCGCCATTCTGGTCAACGTACATCATAAGATCGTCCTCATCAGAAACAGGAGTGCCGTCGTCATTGAGGATGTGCTCATAGACGTAAAATGCGTCCACAGCCTGGCCAACCCGGAGAATCTGTACGTTGTTGCCTACACCTCCGGCGATGCCGCCCCGCAGGATACCTGCGTCACCAGCAATATTGGACAATCCCAGTACCTCGTTACGGTTGTAAGCAACGTTACCGGTGAGGTCCCAGCTCATATCCGATGTTTTGAGGAGATTCGCATTTAGCGTCAGTTCCACACCCTGGTTTTGCAGCTCACCGATATTAGTCAGCACGCGGTCAGACAGGTTGGTACCTGCCGGTACGTTGACTTCGAACAGCAACTGATTCGTATTCTGAGTGTAGTATTCAACGGCACCGTTGATACGGCCATTCGCGAAGCCAAACTCAAGGCCTACGTTGAGGGATGCGGTTTCCTCCCACTGCAGTCCAGGGTCGTAAGCATTCGGACGGGCTGTATTGACAAAGATCGGGTTGCCATCTGCATCCGTACCGATTTGGTAACGTGCCCGCTGATCACTAAAGGCGTACTGTGGAAGGTAGCGGTAGTCGCCAATATCCTGGTTACCTGTGATACCGTAGCTCACGCGAAGCTTCAGGTCAGAAAAAATATTGTTAAGCGATCCAGCCCAGTCTTCCTGAAGCACACGCCAGGCCACAGCTGCAGATGGGAACAAGCCCCAGCGACTTTCCGGTCCGAAGCGGGTGGAACCGTCACGGCGCAGCGTTGCTGTCAGCACGTAGCGCTCGTCAAAGTTGTAAATCGCACGGCCCCAGAAAGAAATCAGGCGGTTTTCAAATACGGAGTTGGATGGGAATACGTCCTCGGCTTGTGCCGGCCCGTTAATTCCGAACTGATCCGTAGAAAGGTTTTGCCCTTCAAACAATGGATACTGCTCGTAGAAGTCCTGATAGGAGTAACCCAATGTCAGCTTCAGGTTGTTGCGGTCATTGAGTGACTTGTCGTAGTTCAGGTACGCATCAAACAGGTAGTTGGTCCGGGTGTAATTCTCAATTTTCACCAGGCCGTTAAAGTTGGCCACTTGCGTGTTCGTGTAAGTGGTTGGCTCAAAAGTGTTTCGGTCGCCCTGATTGACATCGAAGCCCAGGTTAGTTTTGACGCTCAGTCCCTCTAGAAGGTCGCCCAGGGAATACTCGATTTCCATGTTACCAATGGTACGGAAAGACTGGCCTTCATCAATGCGTTGCTCGGCAGCAGAGACCGGGTTGCGCGGAGCCAGGCTGTTGCCATAGGAGAAGAAACCGCCGAAAGCTTCATTGTCGGGATCCAGTACCGGCTGCGTAGGATCAAAATCCCAGGCTGCGCCGATGCCCGGATCAAAAGCGTCGCGTGTACGTGCACCGCGCAGGTTGGTATTGATCTTCAGCTTGTCGTCAAAAAATCTGTGGTTATAGTTAAGGCTGAAACTTGCCCGCTCGGTCTCTGAACCCCGGATAATACCTTCGAGTTGCTGATAACCGGCAGAGATGCGGTAGCCAAAGTCCTGTCCGCCTCCGGAAACACTCAGAGAGTGGTTCTGGCCTTGTGCCTGACGCAGCATTTCGTCAAACCAGTTGGTGTTGTTGTTGCCCAGAGCGTTGAGGCGGCTGGGGGCAAAGAAGGTAACTACATCACGGAAGTTGTCTGCATCAAGCATGGCAGGTTCGCCGCGGATTTCATTCACCGTATAGTAACCATCGTAGTTTACCCTAGGGCGGCTGCCAGCCTGCCCTTTCTTTGTGGTGATGATAATGACACCGTTCGCACCCCGTGAACCGTAGATCGCTGTCGCTGAGGCATCTTTCAGTACGGTGAAGGACTCAATGTCGCTTGGATTGAGGAAGTTCAGCGGGTTGCGCCCGCCGGCAAACCCTTCATTATCAATAGGCATACCGTCAATCACGAAAAGCGGTTCATTACTTGCATTGATAGACGTACCACCCCGGATACGAATGGCGGATCCTCCACCAGGAGAACCATCCCCCGGTGCAATTTGCACACCCGCTACTTTACCCGTCAGCAGTTGTTCCGGAGATACAATGGCTCCACGGTTGAAGTTTTTGTCATCAATTTTCGCGACCACCCCGGTCGCATCTTCCTTGCGCACCGAGCCATAACCGATGACCACGACTTCCTCCAGTACTTCGGCGTCTTCGCCCAGTTGGAAGTCAAGCGTAACGGTCTCTCCGTCTCTAACAGTAATGGTTTTAGTAAGGTCTCCGTATCCCGTGTAGGATGCCCGGAGTTGCTGTTCGCCGGCCGGCACGTTTTCGAGGACGTAGTTACCGTCAAAGTCGGTAGCCGTTCCCCGGCTGCTGCCCACCAGCAGAATGGTAGCCCCGATCAGGGCTTCGCCATTTTCGTCGATCGCTTGGCCTTTTACAGTACCCTGAGCATACCCCTGTTGGACCAGGAGCAGCGCAGCTGCAAAAGCCACGACCAATCGCAGAATGTTTTTCATAAGAGCTACAATTTAATTTAGGTTGTATGGTAAGTTTAGATTACCCGTGTCAATTTTAGTGTACACTTTACACTAATTCAATAGTTTGAGTGGTAGGCGTAAATCTCTGAAAACTTGGTATTTGTCGTTTTTGAGTAACAGTACGCAGTGGGGGTTAATGTAGTTTTTATACCAAGTCCTTCGGCAAATATATTCCTTGATTCGCAATTGCCCTATTTAATTTTGGAATAAATTTGAGCAAAACCCGACTTTCGTGAACCATTTGCTAAGTTTTCTGATTACAATTGATTGTTTGTTTCGATAGCCACAAAAGAAATCATCTTGCCTGTGCTATACCATGACCTTTGTCACTCCCGGGCTTTTTGTGCTTTGATCTTTATCATTTGAGTTGAAAGCAGGAGGGTACAGGGGCCTGCCCATCCCCTGGGATGGCGGCCCTACACCGTCTAAATGCAGCGACTACGCTTTCCGTATTAAACTGCGGGGTTCACCTTCAGCCGGTCGATCATCTTGTTCAATTCGATAAAACAGCGCCCGGTCAGCACGGCATCTTCAAGGGCATTGTGCTCCTCGGTTTCGCGCTCCAGATTGAAATAAGCGGCAATAGCGGTGAGGCTTTGGCGCTCCGGCACGGCTTCTCCGGCGGCGCTGAAGATCGGGAACAGCGTGTGGGTCAGCGACTGCATGTCCAGCATGTGGTAGCTGAAGGGCCAGCGGCGGTTGATGATGCCGTAGGCGGCGCGCAGAAAAGCGAAGTCATTGACGATGCCCAGGCCCGCAATCATGGTGTGCCGCAGCGCCCGGCTGTTGTCAAACGGGTCCGGCTTGAGCTTTCGGAGCCCCAGCATCCAGGCTTCAAATTCAGGCAGGACATCATCCAGCATGGGCGCGTCTTTTAACTGCTCAAGGCTGATGCCATGAACTTCTTCAGAGGGTTTAGAGAACGCTTCCTCGTTTTCCGGGTACACGTAGGATTGATACCTGCCCAGTTCCATCCAGTTATCGGTGTAAAGCACTGCACCGATTTCGATAACATCGTGATAGCTCGGGTCGTCGCCCGACATTTCGAGGTCAATTACCAAATATTCCATAATGAGGTTTGTGGGGCTAAAATAAGGGATTTTTGCCGCTTTGGAAGCATCCCCGAAGCGATTGGCGGAAAAATATTGAGA
>JANSXW010000361.1 GCA_024742755.1 bacterium
CAGTAGACATGATATCCCTTCCAACCCCTTCCTCTCTCATTTGGTTTGTTTGGAGAGGTTAAGGGGTTGAGGGAAAGGGAAAAGGGGTGAATGATGCCGAGCGGAGTGGAAGATAGAACGCTCGCACACCCTTTTCCTTCTCTTCTTTCCCTTGTGTGTGTTAGTCAGCTCTTCAAACGTCGTCTATAACCCAAGAGCTTACCCTGGAACCAACTAAAGATGAACCGAGCGGAAGTGACTGGCCTAGAGTTGGGGTTCACTCGTTACTTCGTCCACATTGTTCACGTGCCCAACTCTCTATTCCTTCTCCCACTCTCCACCGTCAGGTTACCTCCGCTGTGAGACGTGGGATCCCAAAAGTAGCAAAAAGATAATAAAAAAGGGAATTATTGCCCACTCACCATGCCTTCGTGGCTTCCAGGATATAGTAGTTCCCAAATAGTGGATAGTGAAGGCATGGGAGTGTGGATAGAGAATAGAAATGTATCCTTCCCTTCCAACCACCTCGTTCCTCACCTCTTCTTTCGTGTCTTACAGATCCTTGACACGGAGGTGATATGAGAGGTGAAGAGATAAGACAATGAGATATAGCCTTCTCGTTACCCACGTGTCCCAACAGATAGGACATAATGGCGTGGGAACGGTAGAAGGGAAAGAGAAGAATGTTGGCTCCCAGCCTTCTCTCCAGTCTATTGTCTAGTCTCTTGGATAAAATGCCAACAAAGAAGAGAGAAAGAAGAGAGAAATACCCTCACCCCTTCCTCGTTATCTCCTCCGTTGATTGGAAGGGTGAGGTAGAGAGATGACAGACTGTAAAATGCCTGGCGTTCATTTCATATTGTTCTTTTCATCTTGATGTTACACCTAAAGCCAGGCCAGGATACAGGTAAGAAAGAAGGGGAATAGAGACACTTCTTCCTCGCCACCCAACCTTAGCTCTGGAACCCGTTCCTTGTCTGGGTTCTTATGGTGGCGAAAGAGAAGTTCATTGCCTGCCATTACCTTCATCTCTTTTCACTTCTTAATCTTAGGAATGTTGGCAGGCCATTATGACAGTAAAAGAGAAAAGAAATGAATGGTGGGTCATGAGTGAGAGAACGAAGAGAGCGTACGGCATATCATTTCACCCACCATTCCCACTTCCTTCATCCAATCCCAGTCGTTTCTTATCTTATATTGTAAATCATGGACTGGGGATTGGTAAAGAGAAGGAAGTAGATGACCTTTCCATGGAACCGTCTTTCTGGTTCCCCATCACCTGTCTATTACCATCCTATTAACGCCGGGCGTGTCCCATCTCTAGGATTCGCAAGTTACAGGAAACCGATGGGACACACATGACCCGGCTCTTCCCTCCCTCACCTTCCCATCCCAGTCCACCTCATCCCTTCGCTGCCCTTGGAATTTCCGGAAGGTTAGACAGGTGGTTAGTGTCCCAAAGAGATAGACCATGAGGTAGAAACTGCCGGTGGACGCTATTAACCCAGCTCACGGATCGCTTCTAAGGGTTAACTCTCCTTCCCATGGAATCTTCTCCAATATAA
>JANSXW010000148.1 GCA_024742755.1 bacterium
ACAGCGCCGAATTCTTCGAATGCGTACTGCAGGTCAGACTCCTGCGTGTCGTAGTTGAGCTTAGCAACAAAAATATTCATAAAACAAAATTGGTACTGTGACTGGCACAGCAAACTAAAAATAAGGTGAAAAATGAAAAAACTAAGGAAAGAATAAAGTAGAGAGGAAGAATACCCGAACACTAAATCTATTTCTTAATTAATTCCGTCACAAAGGTGCAATATATTTTGTTACGATGCTTGATTTTCCAAAAAAATCTTTCATAAAACTGCTGTTTTTTTCTGTGAAAGCCAACGTAGCCATATATATGCTGTCCTTTTGAGGATAAGAAAAGCCCTGAGGGCTGCCCAGGGCTTTTCAAGAACAGAATTATACCTTACGGTTAGGCAAAGCCTCAATCGATTAATATCTTCCTCCGCGGTTGTAGCCACCACCGCCGCCACGGTTCCCACGTGGTTCGGCTTCTTTAACTACAATAGTGCGGCCATCAAGGTCCTGATCATTCAGTGCATTGATGGCTTCACGGGCATCATCATCATTAGGCATTTCTACAAAACCAAAGCCCTTGGAACGGCCCGTATCACGGTCCATGATGATCTTCGCTGAATCGACAGCACCGAATTCTTCAAATGCATACTGCAGGTCAGATTCCCGGGTGTCGTAGTTCAGTCTCGCAACAAAAATATTCATAACAAAAAATTAGTACTCCGCATGAGCGGAAAAGTCAAAAATGAAATAAAAAGAAAAAACTAAGGAAGGATAAAATAGAAAGGATAAAACAGACTAATCTAGCCTAAAACTTAATTGGTCAAAAGCTAATTTAACTGTTTTTAAGTGGTTTTCCAAACCATAAGTTCTGCCTTATCCAACTGATGTGAGGTTTGACGCTCTATTTCCCTTTCCGGGCTGAGGGCAAAAAAAGCTTATTCAATCTCCACCATCCCAGGCTCAAACACATCCTCATCAATTGTCGCGTAGGGCGTCGCTTCTTCCTGTCCGCCGGCGCCTCTGCTGCGGACGGTCTCCCCTATTGCCAGTGCGCCGCTTTGCTGATCCATTTCCAACAGCAGACAGGAGAAGGCGAAGGTCAGGTATTCCTCCCCTTCAAAGGTGATGGACTTGCCGCTTTGGGTGTTGATTTTCACTTTGGCGTCGACATCCGCCAGATAGGGCTGCAGCTCGGGCAGGGAAGCGTCAAACTCGTTGTCGTTGGTCTTCTCTATATTAATGGTGAAGCTTTTGCTGACGATGGCATCAGAAACCAGCAACATGCGGTAAGGGTCTTCGCCTTTGAAAACCCCTAATGAGCCATGCCCAAGGTCGATATGCCGCCCCCGGAGCACACTGCCCAGTTGCGCAGGGTCGATAAACCGCCGCTTGCAGTTGGTAAAGCTAAAGCTGATCTCTTTGACGCCTTTCAGGCTGGCACCAATGGGCGCGGGCGACATGCCAAATCCGGAAAGGAACCCTTCCAGGATTTTCAGCCCAAAGTTCAGGCTGATGGACTTCGAACGGTCCAAAGCGGCATTCGCCATAGCGGATTCGCGGATATCAATTTCAACAGGCTGCCCATCAGATAGCAGGTACTGTAGTTCGCCCCGGTAGTCCATTTTACTGCCCTTCTGCCCCATCACCACCAGCGGTTGCATGCGGGTTTCCGGGATACGAAGGGGAAAAGCATTGAAGGTGTCCCGAAGGAGGTCAGTGATGTCGTTTTTGCAAATTCTGAAAAAGCCCATGGTTTAGTTTTTTACAAAAGTTGATCGATTACCGCGCTAAAGCGCAATGCTACATTCTGATAGCCTTCCTGGTCCGGGTGGATCTCATCGGCCCACTGATAGGGTTTGACGGCCCCGCGAAGGTCCACATGTGTGACTCGCTCAAAAACACTTCCAACCTCCATCAGCCGCTCATTGAAGGTGTCGATAAGGTAACGGACGATGCTCTGCCGGTCTTCCGGTGCAGTAATCCCCTGTGCCGTCATTGGCTTGCCCAGCCAGCTCATGCCTTCTTCATTTACCCCCTTAGGAATGACATAATCGTACCCGTGGGTTATGATTCGGACCTCCGGCTGCTCGATTTTCAAACGATGAAAGACCTGTTGATAAAGCGCCATGATGGCATCAAGCTCATCCTGAAGGCGTTGGTTCAGGAAGCGTTCCGGCTGCTCGCCCGGGGGCGCCGAGGCTACTTCCCCGAAAGGTAGCAAAAAGTCTTTAAACTGATCGCCCAGAATATCATTGCCGCCCCCGCTGATGAGGAAAAAAGCGGGCGACTTTGGTTTTTCGCCCAATTCCTGCGCCGCTTCTTTCACAATGGCCTGCAGGTCTGTGAAGGCATCCAGGTATTCCCCGGACATCAGGTAGTTCCGCATTTCGTCACCGGCAGCGCCCCGGCTGAAGATGTTGTAGCTCAGGCTCAGGTGGTCGATAATTTCCATGATGGTCGGGTGCTGAAACCAGGAATCCCCTTCTGAAACCATAAGCGGGCGGTGGTAGTACTTACGGAGCCGGCGCTTGAAATTGCGGCTGCGCTGATGCCGGGCCCAGGTATTGGCAGCGCCCAACAGGGTATTCCAAAACAGGCTTTTGCTGCGCGTACGCTCCTGATTGGCCGTGATAAGCTGTATTTCGGGCTTTAGCACCAACTTGGCCTCCAAAGCATCCGTATCCAGGTAAAGCCCGGCAGCCAGAGGCGCGCGCTCCGGGTCCGCAAGCCAGGATTTCAGGGCTTCCTCCCTTACCGTATTGTAACGGGGGTTCTGCAAGCGGATACCAATGCGCTGTGTCGTCCAGTCTTTCACGGGCTCACCGCCGAGGTCCGGCATCATCCGGCTGCGGGGCACAATCAGATGGTCATAGGCAATCTCCGATTCCGTACTAACGATCAGCTTAAACCAGCCTTGACCGTAGGGGCGGTTCTGAAACTGTTCTTCTTCGCCTATCGTGTAGGGAATGACGCCGCCTCTGTGCCCAAACAGCCACATGCTCTGACCGGGCTCCAGCCGGGTCACCGGTTGTTCCACCAGCCCGGGTGTGTATTTTCGGTCTACCGAAAGGTTGCTCTTGCATTGATCGCTCAGGACGAGCAGGCAGAAGTACAGGGGACGGTCGAACTGATTCGTCAGTTTGACTTTAATCCGGGCCTGTAGCTTCCCGTTGCTTTTGTTTTCTTCAAATTCATCGATAGTGAAATCTTCTCCCTTAGCTTGAACGGCGGACCAGCCCCCGGCTTTTTCCTGAAGGACCTCTACCCCGATTGGCGGGCGGTCCAGCACTTTTAGCTTTGGGTTGTGAAGGCTGTACGCAAAGGTCCAGCGCGCTGCCATTTGTACCTGCCCGATCAGCTTCTCAAGGATAACGTCTTCTTCCAGCGAATCAAAAGAAAAGACCTCGCCAAATACCGGCCGGTAGGGGTCAAACTTGCGGGTGATGTAAGCCAGGCCATCCCGGAAGTGGACCACAAAGTCCGCATTGACCTCGGATGACGTGACCAGCACCGGGTCAGGCAAAGCTTTAAGCGCCGTGATCGCCCGCTTTCGCAGCTGCTCTTCACCCATGACATCCTCAATAAAGATATGGATAGGATAGTTTTGCATGGACGCTACCGACACTTGGTAGTTCTTCTTTTTATCCAGCACACTGCGCTGTTCAAAATCGATTTCCAGCGTGCTGCTTACGTCCATGGCTTCACCGATTTCACAATTCACCACAGTCCCATCCGCTAGGTGCAGCCGGGCTTCTGCTCCATCCGTCAGCCCATGCATGAGCCCCATGTTGAGCAGCCAGCCTTCGGCCGTGCTGTAGTTGGTCCGGCCATAGCGTTTCCCCTCAGGGTCTGCCGGCTGGTTCAGAAAGCCCCGGTAGACGAGGTCCATGCCTGCCCCCAGTGTCAGTATCTGTGGGTTTTGCGCGTGCTTGAAGCGAATGTAGTTGGACAACAGCTGATGCAGGGTGGTGTAATCAATTGCCCCGCCCGTTTGTTCCAGCACCTGAATCAGGTAAGAAGTAAAAACGCCACGCCCTCCAACTTCTAGGGCAGCCTGATCGTCCTTTGCAGCAGCCAGTTGTACCATCGGCGGGCTGGGCAGCAGTGCACTTAATCCGGGCCCGGACAGCTGCTCCGGCTGAAAAGCATCCGCAAAAAGGAAATCGCCCCACTCCCGCTGTGGGAATACATGCGTAAAGCGGCGCTCCCGAACGTCCGCTTCGTCCAGCCCCAAAGACCGGACATTGTCTCCCGAATGGCAGCAGTCAAAAATGGTTAGCAGGTGAGGCGAATCTGCTCCCGCCCGGTAAAAAGCCTGGTGGAGCAGGTAGCGCAGTTCCTTGTCCGCCATCAGGGACAAAGGTGCTCCGGGGGGCGCGTAACAGGCAATGGATTCCAGGCAGCCATCCCGTTCCTCTGTCCAGATGGAAGCATCGGCTTTTTCCTGAGCGCCATGCCCGGAGAAGTAGAGCAGGGCGACATCGTCGGGCCCCGCCTGGCTTAGATGGTTCAGAATGCCATCAGCTATTGCGGACTTGGTGGCGGCTTTGTCGAATAGTACTTTCAGGCTTCCATTGGTATCGAGGCGGGGGTCGCTTTCGAGATAGGATTGAAGAGCCCGGGCATCCGGCACACAACCCGATAACGGGCTGGTCGGATAATCGTTAATACCGATTAGCAACGCCCACAGCTTTGTAGTGTTTGCCATTGATTTTAGGGTTTTAAGGGGTTTCTCTGTCCAAAAATGCCATTTTTATTTGACTCTGCGAAAAAATCCCCGGAGTAATAGACGGACAAAAAACACTACATGCCTGTCTCTTGTTCCCTTTGCGTGCTACCGCTTTGGGTAGTGAATGCCCTCAGCATGGGCTGTCCTCCCGCTACAGATTCCCGGTAACAGGTAGGGTGGAATCAGGGACAATCCTTTACCTTTGCCACTGGATTTTAACACTTTCAATCAAAACTGAAAGTTTAGAAAGACTGTTCCCTTGAATAAGAACTGAACGATATGACCCTCACTGCAAGAAGAATCGACCACATCCTACAGGACAAAACGCTGTCTGCCCCTCTTCGGGCCATCGCTGAGAAGACCCTCAACGACGAGCGCATCACGCCCGAAGAAGGCCTGTTGCTGTTTGAAGAAGGCGAGCTTGGCTACCTGGGCGCTCTGGCTAACTATCAGCGGGAGAAGCGGCATGGCAACCGTACGTACTTCAACCGCAACTTCCATGTGGAGCCTACGAATGTCTGCCTGTACACCTGTACCTTTTGTTCCTACTCCCGCCTGATCAAAAAGCGGGAAGAGGGTTGGGAATACGGCCTGGAGGACATCATGGAGATCGTCAAAAAGTACGATGGCGAACCGGTGACGGAGGTGCATATCGTGGGGGGCGTATTGCCACAGTACGATGTTAAATTTTATACCGAACTGTTCAAAGCCATTAAAAAGCACCGCCCGGACCTGCATGTGAAGGCGCTGACACCTGTGGAATACCACTACATCTTCAAAAAAGATAAGGTGACCTACGAGGAAGGCATGCGCATCATGAAGGAAGCAGGGCTGGACAGTATGCCGGGAGGGGGCGCAGAGATTTTCCACCCCGAAATCCGGGACCAGATCGCAGGCGGCAAATGCTCCGGCGAGCAGTGGCTGCGCATTCACGAGATCTGGCACGAACTGGGCATGCGCTCCAACGCGACGATGCTGTACGGGCATATCGAAAGGTTTGAGCACCGCATCGACCACCTGGAGAAGCTTCGGCAATTGCAGGACAAAACCGGAGGGTTCCAAACTTTCATCCCGCTGAAGTTCCGCAATCAGGACAATCAGATGAGCCATGTGCCGGAATCCACGGTTGTGGAAGATATGCGCAACTACGCCATCAGCCGGTTGTACCTCGACAACTTCGACCACATCAAAGCCTACTGGCCAATGATTGGGCGCAATGTAGCCCAAATGCTGCTCAGCTTCGGTGTGGATGATATAGATGGCACTATTGATGACACGACCAAAATCTACAGCATGGCAGGCTCAGAAGAGCAAAATCCGGCCATGAGCACCCGGGATTTGGTCAATCTCATCCGGAGGGTCGGCCGTGAGCCCATTGAAAGAGATACGCTTTACAATGTGATTCAGGACTATACCGACCACGTTTTTGAAGAAGATGAACAATTCAAAGGGTACACCGCTTTACCCGTTGTAAACCGATAACATGAACAAACACGTTTATATCGTCCGGCACGGGCAGACCGAATTCAACCGGCTGGGTATTGTGCAGGGCTCCGGAGTGGATGCTTCACTCAATGAGGTGGGGAAGCTGCAGGCGCAGGCCTTTTACGAGCACTACCACACAGCCGGATTTGATACCGTCCTGACATCTACCCTGAAGCGTACGCATGAGACGATGGCGCCCTTCATACAAACAGGGCTGCCGTGGGAACAGCACTCAGAGATCAACGAAATCTGCTGGGGCACGCACGAAGGGCAGAAAAGCACGCCGGATATGCATTTGCAGTACAAGGAAGTCACGGAAGCCTGGGCATCCGGAGATTTTGATGCCCGCCTGGAAGAAGCCGAAAGCGCCCGGGAAATGGGCGACCGGTTGGCTCAGTTTGTGGACATGCTCAGTCAGCGCCCGGAAGAAAGGATTCTCGTTTGCAGTCATGGGCGGGCCATGCGGGCACTGATGTGCATCCTGAGTGGGAAATCCCTGCGGGAAATGGATTCCTTCAAGCACCACAATACCGGGCTGTATAAAGCCGCTTACGAGTCGCAGCAATATACGTTCCTGCTCGAAAACGACATCGCTCACCTGCAGCACCTGAATATCAATCAAGATTGATGGACAAAATACGTCTTACTGCAGTTTCTTACCTCAACACGAAGCCCCTGCTGTATGGCTTGCTCAACAGCACGCTGGCCCCTCAGCTGGACCTGGAGCTGAACATCCCCTCCGTCTGTGCAGAGAAGCTGACGCGGGGAGAAGCCGACCTGGCCCTTGTCCCGGTTGCCGTGCTGCCCGAGCTGGACAGCCCGCACGTCATTTCGGATTACTGTATTGGCACTGTTGGCGCCGTTAAAACGGTTTGCATTTACAGCGATGTGCCCATTGAGCAGGTGGAAACCGTTTACCTGGACCATCACTCCCGCACGTCCGTACAGCTCACGAAAGTACTGCTGAGAGATTACTGGGGCCTTTCTCCTGCCCTTTTGCCGGCAAAGGATGGGTACATTAAAAAAATTGGCGGGCGCACAGCCGGGCTCGTCATCGGTGACCGGACCATAGGGCTGGAACAACAATTCAAATACGTGTATGACCTGGGCGCCGCGTGGATGGAGCATACCGGGCTCCCTTTCGTTTTCGCGGCCTGGATCAGCAACCGGCCACTGCCTGCTGCTTTTGTCAGGCGGTTCAATAAAGCTTTGGCCTCCGGAGTGGCGCAGATTGAGAAGCTAAAGTATTTGCTGCCTTCCCCCCACCCTGATTTCAGCGTGGAAGAATACTTCACCAAATATATCAGTTACGAATTTGATGCCGCCAAGCGTCAGGCTCTGAAGCATTTCCTGGCGGCAATTGCTGATAAAACGCCCGCCATCAGTGTAGCGGGATTGTAAAATATAAAACCGAATCGCATGAACTCTGATTTTGAATACGCAACCCTCGGCGGAGGCTGTTTCTGGTGCCTCGAAGCTGTTTATCAGGAAGTTCAAGGTGTGCAAAAAGTGACCTCCGGCTACGCTGGAGGGAGCAAAGAAAACGCCAATTACAGTGCGGTCTGCTCGGGTACCACACAGCATGCCGAAGTCGTGCAAGTCCAATTTGACCCGAAGGCTATTTCCTACGCTCAGATACTCGAAATTTTCTGGACCATCCACGACCCGACCACCCTCAACCGGCAGGGCAACGACCGGGGTCCGCAGTACCGCTCTGTCATCTTCTACCACGATGACGCACAGAAAGCCGTAGCCGAAAAATCCATTGCCGAAACCGCTCCACAGCTTTGGGAGGATCCGGTGGTAACGCAGCTTGCACCGCTCGAAGCCTTCTACCCTGCCGAAGTCAGCCATCAGGATTACTATCGGAAAGTCGGCAACCGAAACCCCTACTGCACCTTTATCATTACGCCTAAGGTGAAAAAATTCCGGGAGCGTTTTGCTGAGCTGCGCAGGTAGCAATTGACAGCCAAAACCATTGATAGCCAGCACTTAATACGCTGCTTAGTTTCTGCATAAATTACATTTTTACTTTTCACCGATCGTGAAGATGTAGTTTTTTCATGAACCCCAAACTTTGGCGGTTGTCAGATTTGGTGTTACCTTTCCGTAGAAACCGACTTTTAAACTTATGAAACTAGCGATCCCCAGAGAGGGCAACGACCCTCGTGTAGCACTTACGCCCGATGCAGTGGCGAAGCTGTCGGAATTGGGCATTGAAGTGTGCGTGGAAAAGGGTGCCGGTCAGGGTGCCTTCTACGCAGACGACGATTACGATGGCGCAACGGTCCTGGACCGGGAGGCATTGCTCAAAAGTGCCGGCATGGTCCTGAGCATCCATCCGCTGCCAGATGAAGACCTGGCTAAGCTTTCCCCCGAAACCGTTGTCATTGCCGAATTCAAACCTTTCGCGGACGACACGGTTGTTGACCGCTTGAGAAGCCACAACCTGAAGGCTTTCAGCCTCGACATGATCCCGCGGACCACCCTCGCGCAGTCAATGGATGTGCTTTCCTCTATGGCTTCCATTGCTGGCTATAAGGCCGTGCTCGAAGCCAGCCGCCTTCTGCCCCGCTATTTCCCGATGATGATCACCGCTGCAGGCAGTATACGCCCGGCTACGGTATTGGTCCTTGGTGCCGGGGTGGCAGGCTTGCAGGCTATTGCCACCGCCCGGCGGCTGGGTGCACAGGTGGAAGCTTTTGATACCCGCTCTGCTGCTAAAGAGGAAGTAAAGAGCCTTGGTGCGAAGTTCATCGAGATCGAAGGCGCGAAGGAGGATACCGGTGCCGGTGGTTACGCCGTGGAGCAGTCCGAAGAATTCCTGAAGCGCCAACGGGAGGAAGTCCAAAACCGCGCCATGAAGGCGGATGTCATCATCACCACGGCACAGGTGCGCGGGCGCAAGGCCCCCCTGCTCGTCCCCAAAAGCACGGTAGCGCAAATGAAGCCCGGCTCGGTCATCGTGGACCTTGCCGCCTCCACCGGTGGCAACTGCGAGCTTACACAAGACAATCAGACCATTGTGCACAACAAAGTCAGCATTCTGGGCAACTCCAACCTGGCAGCCTTAATGCCGCAGAATGCCAGTCAGCTGTACGCCAATAACGTGGTCAATTTCCTGAAAATTCTGGTCAAAGACGGGGCGCTCAACCTCGACCTCAGCAATGAGATCATCCGGGGAGCCTACATCACGCCCGCGCCGGAGGCCAACGAAAACGAATAATCATGGATACCTTTATTCAGTTTTTCAACGATGAGAGCAATCTGCTGCTCATTTACCTGTTACTCTTCACCATTATTCTGGGCTTTGAGGTCATTTCCAAAGTACCCACTGTGCTTCACACGCCCCTGATGTCAGGTGCGAATGCCATTTCAGGCGTGGTCATCATTGGTGCCATTTTGCTGATCCGTCAGTCGGAGCCGGATGACTACCTCACCCTGGGGCTTGGCTTCCTGGGGGTCATTCTTGGAATGGTCAATGTGGCCGGTGGTTTTGCCGTTACCGACCGTATGCTGGAAATGTTCAAAAAGAAAAAGTAACCCATCATGATTATCGACTTCATCATCAATATAGCCTATCTGATTGGCGCTTTGGCATTTGTATGGGGCTTGCGCCTGCTCAGCTCGCCGGACACAGCCCGCCGGGGCAACACCGTTGCCGGTGCAGGCATGGTTATTGCTATCGTTGCCGCTATCGGTCAGCCGATTGAAGGGGCTTCCAATAATTACCTGTGGATCATTGGTGCTATTGTTATTGGCGCTATTGTGGGGCTGGTTTCTGCCAAAAAAGTGCAGATGACCGCTATGCCGCAGATGGTCTCTATCTTTAACGGCCTGGGCGGTGCCTGTGCCGTGGTGCTCGCTTACGCTGAATTGGTGCCTTACTACAGTGGCATTAAGGAATTGGATATGGCCGGGCTCATCATTATTTTGCTGGCTTTGCTGATTGGGGGCATTTCCTTCACCGGCAGTATGCTGGCTTTCGCCAAATTGCAGGGGCTGGTCTGGGATAGCACCATCACTTTGCCCCGGCACGACATCGTCAATATGGTACTGCTCCTGATCACCCTGGGCATGGGAGGCTACCTGGTAGCGAGTGGCGTGGAAGGCGGGCTTCTCATGGGCTCTGTTTTCATGGTGCTGGCTTTGATTTACGGCTTTTCCTTCGTCGCGCCTATTGGTGGGGCGGACATGCCGGTGGTTATCTCCCTGCTCAACTCCTTTACCGGGCTTTCGGCGGCGGTGACAGGGCTGATCTACGGTTCGCAGTTTATGTTGGTGGGCGGTATCCTGGTTGGCGCTTCCGGCACGATTCTCACAGTCCTCATGTGCGAGGCCATGAACCGCTCACTGATGAACGTCCTCATCGGCGGCTTTGGCGGCGGCGGCACTTCCGGAAAAGGTGCGGATGGCGAACAGGTAGCAAAGGAAGTGACCCTTAATGATGCAGCCATACAGTTGTTTTATTCCCAAAGTGCCATCATCGTCCCTGGGTACGGACTTGCCGTAGCACAAGCCCAAAAAGTGTGTAAGGAAGTAGATGAACTGCTGGAGAAAAACGGCGTGGATGTCCGCTACGCCATTCACCCGGTAGCGGGCCGTATGCCGGGCCACATGAATGTCCTTTTGGCGGAAGCCGATGTCCCCTACCCCAAATTGCTCGACCTGGAAGAGGCTAATGATGCCCTGAAAAACACAGACATGGTGGTCATCGTCGGCGCTAACGATGTGGTTAACCCCGCAGCAGAGGATGACCCTGGCAGTCCGATACACGGCATGCCGGTTCTCAAGGTATGGGATGCGAAGAATGTCATCGTCCTAAAACGGAGTATGCGCCCGGGCTACGCTGGTATTGAGAACCCTCTGTTCTTCCACGAAAAGACCCGCATGTTGTTTGGGGATGCGAAAGACACCCTGAGCAATCTGGCTTCGGAAATTAAGAATTTGTAACATCTTAAGACTGCAGGCTGCTTTTAAATTTTGGTGAGGGCAGCCTGCAGGTTCTTCTTTTTCAAATTGCCCGGATATGGCTGCAGGCGACTGGAAGGACCTACTGCAAGCAGCCCAGGACGGAAACCTCAGCCTGGTCAGGTATCACCTCGACAACGGTATCAACCCTAATTATCAGCATCCTGAGTTTTTGACCACTCCCCTTATTGAGAGTATTGAACACTACCAATATGAAGTCACCGCCTACCTCCTGGCAAACGGAGCCGATCCAAAATTGAATGCCGGGTTCAGTTTAGACTCCCCAATGACTGTAGCCAGAAAAGTAAATAACAGGGTGGCTGTCCGGTTGCTGCGCCCCTATTATCCTTCTTTTTTGAAGCGTTTTTTCCTTAATCTGCTCAGGTTTACAAGGTCGGCATTTTGCTTTTTTGGTCGTTATTTTTAGTTTTTCAGTGTTCAGAAAATCCTGGATGAGTAAAAGCTAAACCTAGAAACACACATTCCGCACCTGTCTGCCATGGCCAGCCAGGCAGACCTACGGCGCGGGGGAGCAGTACTTAGGATCCAAGTTACCCACAATTTAGCCCCTCACGGGGCTGCCATCTTTAGGCTAAATAACTATACCCGAGCCAATACCAACAGCTCTACTCTGCCACCACAAGAGTCACACTCGTTCAATCTCTTACCCAGAAAACAAACGACCACTCCGTTTTCCTGCTCCGTTAGGAGCAATATGTTGGTAAACCCTCAAAGCTCTGGAGCAGCCTCCGCGCCGTAGGTGCGGAATGTAACCTCCTGCTATAATACAATTTCGAAATAGCCGTTCAGCGCGACCCAAACACCACCGAGCCTCGTTATAAAAAAGAATCTAAGAAGTGCTTTATGACAAAAAACAAATGGATAGTACTATTTGTCTGCGTTGGCTTTGCCATTTCAGCCTACGCCCAAAAGTACGAGCGCGAAGCCCGCATCAAAGCCGCTGACTTGCCCACCCCGGCCTTAGCCCACCTGGCAAAAAACTATGCTGACCGGGGCCGTACCCGGCACTACGAGGAGCACAGCCGCCAAGGACAGGAGGAAGAGTTACAGCGCTTTTATGAGTCCAAGTTCAGGATGGATGGGTACCGATACAGCGTGAAGTTCGACAGCCTGGGGGCCTTGTATGATGTGGAGCGGATAGTAGCATTCGAACAGCTCCCCTCCCTTGCCCGGCAGGCCATACAAGAAGACCTGGGGCATACCTTCAGGCACTTCCGCATCGAAAAAATACAGGAGCGATATGCGCCCTCCGGGCAATTAATGGGTTACGAAATGGAAATTCGCGGCAAGCGGGAAAATACGGTGGGCCAGTTCGAGCTGCTGTATGCACCTGATGGCGCACGCCAATCGCTGGAGCCCATCGAATCCGACCCCAACCCCTTCTTTTTCTTTTAAAATCATACCATGAAGCGACTTTTAACAGGACTGCTGTGCCTCAGCATGGCCCTACTATCCTACGCCCAATCGAATACAGTGGAGTCTTTCTTTCAGTTTGCCAAAGGCTTTGAGCTTTCTGAGCGCTGGGCAGCGGATGTACGGACGGAGCTGCGCCTGACGCATTGGGAAGACGGTGATGGATTTCAGCCCGCCTGGTCTCAGCTTTATGTGCAGGGCGGCCTGGCGTATGACCTGGCGAGCAACTGGAAAATCGGTGCCACTTACCGGTTGGCGCGGCGGGGCGGATTGGACGAACTGCCCAATATCGAGAACCGGTTCGCCCAGCAAATCACCACCAGTCAGCGCTTGCGCAAATACCGCCTCCGGGAGCGCTTGTTGCTGGAACAGCGGGTCTTCCGGCAAGCCACACGCCACCGCTGGCGCCTCAGAGTGGCACTGGACTATCCGCTCAATGGCGAAAAGCTGGACCCCGGCGAATGGTACCTCAACCATCAGACCGAATTGTTGTCAGAACCCTTTGAGACCGATGCCTGGACCGGGCGCGAGCACCGCCTCTACACCGGCACCGGCACCCTTTTGCCCACCGGCAGCCGGCTGGAGATTGGAATGGAAGCCCGTTTCCCAAGAGAAGCCTCCAACGGGCGCTACGGGCAACGCTGGGTACTTCGAACCAACTGGTCCTGGTGACCGTTCCTCGAATTTCCATCCAGATTCATCGCATTTTCACGCAATTCCCCGAAGAAATTCGTACTTTGAAGATGTATTTTAAAACCGCGCAGCCCCGAAACCACGCGCAATAAAACTGATAGACTATGGGATTTTCACCTGTTTTGATTGCCCTGATTTTCTTTGGCATCATTATTCTGTTTTCCGGCATCTTCACCGTGCGGCAGCAGTCCGCTGCTTTGGTGGAACGCCTGGGCCGTTTTTATGGTATCCGCCGCTCTGGCCTGCAGTTCAAAATTCCGATTATTGACCGTATCGCCGGCCGGGTGAGCCTGAAGGTGCAGCAGCTCGATGTGAATGTTGAGACGAAGACCCGTGATAATGTTTTTGTAAAGCTTCGGGTATCCGTGCAGTATTTCATCCTGCCGGAGAAAATTTACGATGCCTTCTACCGTCTGGAGAATTCTCATGAGCAGATCACCGCTTATGTCTTTGACACCGTTCGGGCTGAAGTGCCTAAAATGAAGCTGGACGACGTCTTTGAGCGCAAGGACGATATCGCCCTGGCCATCCGCCGGGAACTGGAAGAGTCCATGAATGAGTATGGCTATGGCATCGTGAAAGCCCTGGTGACCGACATTGACCCGGACATCGAGGTAAAAAATGCTATGAACCGCATTAACGCTGCCGAACGTACCAAGCTGGCTGCCGAGTACGATGGGGAGGCCGAGCGCATCCGTATTGTTGCCAAAGCCCGCGCCGAAGCCGAAAGCAAGCGCCTGCAGGGACAGGGTATTGCCGATCAGCGCCGGGAAATTGCCCGCGGACTGGAAGAGTCTGTAGAAGTGCTGAACAAAGTAGGCATCAACTCGCAAGAGGCTTCTGCCCTTATCGTAGTCACCCAACACTACGATACCCTACAGTCAATGGGTGAGAATGCCAACAGCAACCTGATTATGATGCCGAATGCGCCTAGCGCTGGTGCCGACATGCTGTCGCAAATGACCGCGTCTTTTGTTACTGCTCAGCAGATGGGCGAGGATATGAAGCAGAAGAACGCAGCTAACGGTAGCCATAATAAAGGGTAACCAACGCTTTTCCTGATAAAACAACGACCGTCCGTAAGTGCATTGGTGCTCACGGACGGTTTTGTTTTAGCCCCTTCCAATAGTGGAGGATTGCCAGAGGTGCTCATTTCCATTTTCATTCCTATCTTTAGGCACGATCCCCAAGCCAAGCATCAATCAAATTGTGTAACCATTAAAAGACGTATGAAGCAATTAAACATTCTCGCTTTTAGCCTGATGCTGCTTTTTTTCTTTAGTGCCTGCGCGACTTCGCAAAAAACATCAGAAGCTTCGGCCGAAGCCACTGCGAGCACCGAAAGCAAGGAAGAGGACAAGAAAAAAGACAAAGACAAGGACAAAGGCTACGACGACATTATCACGGACGAAGCCATCACGGATGAAGGGCTCTTCACCACCCACAAAGTGGAAGACAAGTACTACTTTGAAATCCCGACGGAGCTGCTCAGTAAGGAAATTCTGGTGGTCAGCCGGATTTCCGGGCATGTGAAAGGGCTCAATTTTGGCGGGGCAGGCATGAAGTCGCGCCCGCAGCAGGTCATCCGCTGGGAGCAGCAGGACGATCATATTCTGTTGCGCTCGGTTTCCTATAACAGCGTGGCCAGCTTCGAAGACCCGATCTACGAATCGGTGAAGAACAACAACTTTGAGCCCATTATCGAGCGCTTCAAAATTGAAACGTACAACCCGGATTCCACGGCAGTGGTCCTGGAAGTTGGTAAGTTTTTTGTAGAAGATGTGCCTATGCTGGGCCCGCTTTCGGACAGTCAGCGGAAAGACTTTGGCATTAAAGGGCTGGATGGCGGCCGCAGCTTCATCAAGCATATGAAAGCCTACCCGTCCAATGTTGAGGTGCGCCATGTACTGACCTTCAAAGGCAGTGACCTCCCAGACAATCAGCTGACCGGCACGCTGTCCATTGAGATGAACCAGTCGTTTATCGAACTGCCGGAAGAGCCCTGGCAGCCCCGCTACTACGATGACCGGGTGAGCTATTTCAGCCTGAGCCAAATCGACTACAGCGCCGACGAACAAAAAGCGGCCAAAAAGCGGTACATCACCCGGTGGCGGCTCGACCCTTCCGATATGGAAGCCTACAAGCGGGGGGAACTGGTGGAGCCTAAAAAGCCCATCGTCTACTATATCGACCCGGCTACACCGGAAAAATGGCGCCCCTACCTCAAGCAGGGCGTGGAAGACTGGCAAAGCGCTTTTGAAGCTGCTGGTTTTAAGAATGCCATCATTGCCAAAGACCCACCGAGCAAAGAGGAAGACCCGGAATGGAGCCCGGAGGATGTCCGCTATTCGGTTATCCGCTACGTTTCTACGGAGATTCAGAATGCCATGGGCCCGCACGTGCACGACCCCCGCACTGGCGAAATCCTGGAAAGCGACATCATCTGGTACCACAACGTGATGAACCTGCTCCGCAACTGGTTCCTCATCCAAACGGCCGCAGTTAATCCGACTGCCCGCAGCGTGAAGTTTGAAGACGAACTGATGGGCGAACTGATCCGCTTTGTGGCGGCGCACGAAGTGGGGCATACCCTGGGACTGCCCCACAATATGGGCTCAAGCGTAGCCTACCCGGTAGACTCTCTGCGCAAAGCAGGTTTTGTGCAGCGCATGGGCGTGGCACCATCTATTATGGATTACGCCCGTTTCAACTACGTTGCTCAACCAGAGGATGAAGGTGCGGGCCTTTTCCCGACGATTGGCCCTTACGACACCTGGTCGATCATTTATGGCTACAAGCTCATTCCGGATAGCGACAGTGCCGAAGGCGAACGCGCTACGCTGAATGAGTGGATCAAAGAGCGGGCAGACGACCCGGTTTAC
>JANSXW010000284.1 GCA_024742755.1 bacterium
CTCAACTGGCAGATACTGCACGATAGCCGTGTCCCGGATGACAAATTCCTCATAAACGGCTTCCACCGTATACACGCCCGGCTCTGTTACCGTGATGCTGCCTGTGGTGTCTCCCGTGCTCCAGGCGTAGCTGCTGTAGGGGCCCGCTACGGACAGCTCCGTGCTGAAGGGCTGCTCACAGAGTACCGTATCAGATAGCCCAAGATTGGCAATGTCGGCGGAAAGGTGTTCTATGCGGACGTCATCTACATAGTAATAGGTTGCATTGATTCCTCCTGAACCTAACGGGATTACGTTTGCTTCTTCATCGGTTGCAAAAGACCCCATCGTAAAGAACTGCTCTCCTCCCCTGGCTTTGTACAGCCACCGCAGCGGGGTCCAGGCTTCGTAATCGGTAATATAAAAGTCAGGGGCATTGTTTAAATCGGGTGTCAGGTGTACCAGGCGTTTACTGGTATAATCAAAAGAGTCCATTTCTACAGTTAACAGCGTATCTGTGAATAAAATGCCGAATTCACTAGTCGCCTGAGTCCGCCCTTCTCTCAATGATAAATAAACCTCTATCATATATACCGAGTCTTTGGCTAACGGGGCAACTAAAGCCCCCTGTAAATATTCACCGCTATTTGAAAACAGACATACCACACATTGTATTACAAACCCCGCATAAGCATTTCCACTTCGCGGGTACTGAAACCCATAGCCCCCTCCCCCATTTGAAGGCACCCCCGCCCATTCATCTCCACAGACATGATAGTAATCCGAAGAAACGGTTGGCGTCGTCCACCCCACGACAAGGTCCATACCGGTATGTGTGCCCGTCAAATCCACCCCAGTCGGGCAATCCAAATACTCCTCAAAGGAAGGGTTAATCACGAGGTTTTGGGCGGACAGGTTGAGAGCCCAAAAAGCCAGCACAATCAAGGTTTTGATCTTTGCTACCATAATCAACAAATGATAAATATGGAAAAACCGGCATAGTGGAAGGCCCCTCCGCTATGCCGGTTAAAAAGGTATTAAATTGAATTATTCCCGGATGAGCTTGCCCTGAGCAGTTTCACCATCCGATTGCCAGGTATAGAGGTATATCCCGGCTGGCAGCTGCGGCAGTTGCAGGGTTTGCGCCGGTGCTGCCTGTAATACTTGCTGATATACCGTCTGCCCGGCCATATTGATTAACCGGAATATACCCTGCCCTTTTAGAGCAGAATCATGGGCGAGGGTAAGCTCTCTGTTAAAAGGGTTAGGGAATACGCTGACCCCTTGCCCTTTATAGCGGCCATCCTGCATCAGCCGTAACGCCTGCAGGTCTCCCTGAAGAGGTATATTATCTGTAAACTCAATGTAACTGAAATCTTCCAGCGAGCCACAATCATTGCCCACTTCCACATTCACTTTGATGCAACGGTTTATATAATTATTGTCAAAGAAAAAGATATCACCTTGTGTATTAGGGTCAATATCAAAGGAGTTCAAATTAAAATTAAAGCCTGTTGTACTCGACTCACTGACTACCGGCCCCTGATATAAATGAGTGAGGGTACTTCCTGTACTGCAGTCCACTTCCCAGATATCTACCTGATAGAACGTAATATCGCCTACTGCATTGGTAAAATCTATGCTCCCGTAAAGGGTGTGCGCTTCGCAGGGGTTCGCTATGTCCTGGCTTGCCGGGCAGTTGGGCCCATTCCCTCCAACAGTAAGCCCGATATCCGATACGGCTACCGGAGCCCCTTCGACTTTGAAGTACCCTTCCAGGATTTCTCCTTCACAACGGTTTTCCAGCCCCAGGGTAATTTTAAAAGTACGCCCAAGGTCATTGGAAAACAAATCGCAGTTTACTGCATCATCCAGGCAACGGATATCAACACTTCCGTTACTAAAATCTACGGCGCTGGAATACGAGAGAAATGGCAAGGGCAAGCCCGTTTGGGCATCAACACTTTGAATCTCAACAAATGCAAATGGAGCATCCCCTGTGTAATCTGCCAGCAATTCCATTGGGGCACAATTGTAAAACACAGGCAGGGCCGGGTCAGTCACTGAGCTCCCCAGCGGCAATTCATTGATCCCCCAGCTATTGACCACCAGAGGCTCCACGCCCCAGAACAGATCATCGCCCTCTCCGTCAATCTGATCGGGCAGGGTGTAGGTGCCCAGCCAGACACTGGCATTGGAGTGGACTACGAACTCGGAGGAGGCTAAAAAGAAATTGTCATTAACCGTATTTAAATACCACAACTCTCCCCCGCTTCCGGTTTCCCTTACCACATACATGAGGTTATTCTTGCCCAGCTCCAGATGGGAATTACTAAACGGGCGGGTATGAGGGAGCAACTGCAACGAAGACGACGGGGTGGTAAATTCCCATTTATAAATACCTGCATTTTTGGACCCAAAGTACAGTTTGGTACAAGTGTGGTCAAATTCCAGCCCGGTAATGTCATCTATGGGTTTCTGCTGAACAGTGCCGGCCACGAGATTATAAATAGTGATGCCGCCTACACCCCACCAGGCTAAATAGCGCCCACAGGGAGACAGCTCCAGTTCTCCAAAGTCCTCGCCGCCAATTTCGGTTATGGTCTGATCAAATGTGACACCGTTCTCTGTCATGATATAGCGGTCTAAAGGGAAATTCCCGCCATACACATAGATGTAACGGTGCCCGTTCGTTCCAGGGATCCTTGGGGAAACGGTTAACCCTCCACTAGCATAGTAAGTGTTTTGGATAAGGGTTACACCACTCGTAGTAATAGCACCATTAGGGCCAACAAAAACTTCAATATACCCGAAGTTGATAGTCGCCAATGGCATCGCCTCAATAAAGAAAACACAGTACGCATTGCATTGCCCCGGCACAGGCGCAATGCCAATTTCATGCCCATAAACTCCTGCGCTGGAAAAAGTTGCTACACTAGTTCCGGAAGCATCATAAATCCTTTCATTCTGAATGTAAAAAAGCAAATTGCCCTCATCATCGAATACGCTGTTTTCTACCGCATAAGGTTGAGTGAGGTTGGGATTTGAAAAACCGGCCGGGGAATACCCGGGCCCGGCGTCAAAATCAATTCTCGTCGGATACAATATCCAATTGTCTTTTTGCGCGTAGGAAGCGGTCATCATAAACAAAAGCGTTGTGGCAAGCAGAAACTTAAGAACGCTGTGTGTGTGTCCTCCTTCGCCTGTTGGCTTCGGCGGATGGAATGTGTGTGTGACTTCTGTAATAACAGCGCCACGGGAAAGATTAAGCAAGTTCATTGTTCAGTGTTTAAAACTTGAGAGATAAAGAATAAGCGCTTATC
>JANSXW010000315.1 GCA_024742755.1 bacterium
GAGGGTGCACGCGGAGAGCGCTAAGGTGCACGCAGCGCACGCGGTGCATTCCGAAGCCCCCTACGCTGCGAACTTTGCGCAACCCTTTCTCCTCTTTGCGTGAACTACAATATGAGAGGCCACGCAGTGCACGCGAGGGTGCACGCGGAGAGCGCTAAGGTGCACGCAGCGCACGCGGTGCATTCCGAAGCCCCCTACGCTGCGAACTTTGCGCAACCCTTTCCCCCTTTTCGTCACCCTCCTGCCCACACCAACACTCACATTACAAAAAACCACTATGGCATCGTTTTTGAAGTAAATACATCGCCTGCTTAGTGAGACCCTTCAGCATCGCTGAGCGAAAATTCCTGCAGCGCATTTATCTATTGCTTAAACCAACTTCAATACCATGCAAGAGCGTACTTACCGCCTCTATCAGGACATTCGGTTCTGGCTGGCCCTGGCTTCTTTCTGCCTACTCCTTTGGATGACCATGAAAGGCTATCCGGTGTGAAACCAACAGGACCTGATTACAAACAGCCGCCCCGCTAAGTGACCAATGGATCAGCTTGGCGGGGCTTTGTTTTACAGCCGGGAGGGCACAATTAGTGGCGTTATTTTCCGTACCTTTAGCACAGACCGAAATCCACAGGATGATGCCCAAAAAATTCAATAGCACCGGTACTTGCTATCCTACGCTGCATTACATGGCAGACATCAGCGCCAAGGTTGACGCCATTATGAGCATGGTGGTGGGAGGCGAATATTTCACCATCAACCGGCCCCGGCAATACGGCAAAACCACTATGCTGGCTACACTAAACGATGCGCTTTCAAGCAGCAGTGCGTATTCCCCTATTAGAATGAACTTCCAGGGCATCGACAGCAAATGGCATGAGACGGACGCTGCTTTTGCGCAAATGGTGGTCAGCCAGATGAAAACAACCCTGGAATATCAGGATAAACAACTATTTGAAGTTATTCAGGAAAAAGAGGCGGAGTTGGATGGGATGGATGGGCTGTCAAGGCTCATCACACACCTGGCGCATCGGTCGAAGAAAAAACTGGTCCTGCTCATCGACGAAGTGGACGCAAGCAGCAACTACTGGCCCTTTCTCCGCTTTCTGGGCATGCTGCGGAGCAAGTACCTTGACCGGTTCTCTCCCCAGCATGCGACCTTTCACAGCGTGGTACTGGCGGGCGTGCATGATGTAAAGTCGCTGAAATCCAGAATCCGGCCGGGAGAAGACAATACCGGGCAATACAACAGCCCCTGGAATATCGCTGCCGATTTCAAAGTAACGATGAGCCTCCTGCCAGAGGAGATTGTGCCCATGCTGGAGGACTTCGCACAGGAACAGCACGTGCAACTCAATGCTCTGCATCTGGCGGATAGGCTATACTATTACACCTCCGGCTATCCCTTTCTGGTGAGCAAGCTTTGCAAAATCATGGCGGAGGACATCCTGCCGGCAAAAACAGAAAAAGTATTAACCGATGCCGACCTGGAGCAAGCCGTACAGCAATTGCTGCGGGAGGACAATACCAACTTCGAGAGCCTGATCAAAAACCTGGAGAACAACCCGGAACTGTACAATTTGGCCTTTCAGGTGATCATTAATGGTTTGACCGTTGGCTATAACCCGGATAACCCCGTTATTCAGCAAGGCCTGCTTTATGGTGTATTCAAACGCAATGGGAACCTGCGCATTCACAATCGGGTTTATGAGCAACGGCTATACAACTATATGGCTTCGAAGATAGAGACCGGTTCTATGAATGACAGCCCGGGTACTGAGAACCTCTACACCACCCCCGACGGACAGGGGCTCGACCTGGAACGGGCACTGCTCCGCTTTCAGCAGTACTTGCGCGAGCAGCACAGCAAACGGGACGAGCATTTTTTGGAACGGCACTGGCGCCTCGTCTTTCTGGCCTTTCTAAAGCCCATCATCAATGGCAAAGGGCACGACTTTAAGGAGGCCCAAATCTCCGAAGAAAAGCGGCTGGACGTCGTTGTCACCTACAACCACCACAAATACATCATAGAGCTCAAACGCTGGTACGGGGAGGAAGCCCATCAGCGCGGTTTGCTGCAACTCGCGGACTACCTGCAGCGGCAGGGCATGGATGAAGGCTACCTCCTCATCTTCGACCCCCGCCGTCAGGGGGACGCGCCGGCGCATGGGTGGCAGGAAGCGGAGGGGAAGCGGGTGTTTGTGGTTTGGGTGTGAGGTTATCTGTTGCCGCTCAGCTCTTTTAGCAGCCTTGCGGTCTCGTGAAGGAGCTTAGCCACCTCTATATTGTTATTCTGTGAAATTCGCTGTTGCTGCACTATGGCAGCAGCATTTTGATTGTTATAGAGCTAAGTACATGACAAAAAACTGGAAATAAGAAAGGCTGCCATATCTTAGAGGTTGGTAACCAAAGAAAAACAAGACATGACAGCCAATCTCAAAGGTAGCCCTTTCGGGCAAGCTCTGCAAGAGTATTTCCCGGAATTGCA
>JANSXW010000286.1 GCA_024742755.1 bacterium
AATGTTCCCAATTCGCCCCCGTTTTCCCAGCGGGGGCAATTTTTTTTGCAAGGCTTAGCATTAATTCATATATTGTGATCGAAAATTCATCCCCCCGTATTTTCTGTTTATTTCGGAGAAACGATGAATGCAGTTCCCCCCGCAGTATTCAATTTCTCCACGAGCTTTGAAAGGCTAGGTTACAGCTTAACCAAGCCAAAAACAAGGAAGATGGCAGTTCGCTGCCGTCTTCCTCTTTTCTACAAGATCATACCCTGAGAAAATCGCCTCAAAATTTGCACAAACGCTGTTTCCCAGCGTTCATGGAGGTCGTCTGCCCGGGCTTTAATGCCTTCCCCTTACGTTCAATTTGCCTTAGAACACGCTTAGCGGTCGCTGATACCATTCCTGTTTCTCCCCCCACTATGTTGCTATTGGATGGCCGCTTAGGACTACTTGATTTACCTGTACACAATCATAAACCCATATGAAACTTAAAAACCGAACCCTGTTTTTTTGGTGCGCACTTTTTTTCTGGGGGCACCCTACCTTTGCGCTGCCTGATACCGACTCCTCTGACGATCCTATTGCTCCGACTGCGGTTTGCGATGATCAGGTCAACGTCTCCCTGACCGGCAACGGAGAAGCCATTGTATTCGCCGGGACCTTTGACGAAGGCAGCAACGACAACGTTTGCTTTTCTGGCGTGAAGGTGCGGCGTATGGGGCAGAGTTATGCCGCTTTCGGCCCTTTCGTTACGTTTGATTGTGATGATATCGGGCAAACGGTCATGGTGGAATTGCTGGCCATTGACTGCGCTGGCAATACGAACAGCTGTTGGTCCGCCGTAACCGTTGAGGATAAACTGGCCCCAAGCCTGCATTGCCCACCTGCCCAATCCGTAGCCTGCCATCAGTCGGCGGACTGGGATTACGTTGGGACACCGAATGCCTATGACAATTGCGGTATCGCCAACCTGGACTTCAACAATCAGGAAAACACCAATTCCTGTGGTTCCGGTCAGATCGTCCGCACCTGGACGGCTACAGACAACTACGGCAATACCAGCACTTGCACACAAACGATTCACCTATACGATAATACCCCGATTGAGGTACACTTCCCACCTGATTACGTCACTTATGATTGCACCACGGTAGACGACCTGGCACCGGAAAACCTTCCTGCACCCTTTGACCGGCCGGAGATTTTATACGAAGATTGCGAGTTGATCGCAACCAACTATGAGGACTGGGTCTTTACTGCCGCTTCCGAATCCTGCGTCAAAATCCTACGCGAATGGCGGGTGATTGATTGGTGCACCTACGAATACGGCGGCAGCACCGGGATATGGAGCGAAACTCAAATCTTGAAAATCCAGGATACGCTTCCACCGGTTTTCACCTGCCCGGACGATCTGCTTGTACCCACTTCATTCACCAGCTGCACGGCCAGCTTTACGTTGCCTCAGCCTGCCGATATTCAGGATTGCCTGCCCGGCGTGGAGGTGAGCGCGTTTGGGGACCTTGGCAGCGGCTTCCAGTATTCAGGCGTTCCGGTTGGCACTTATGAAATGAAGTATGTGCTGAAAGACGGCTGCAATAACACCAGCAGTTGCGAAATCACCGTCACCGTAGAAGATGCTACTGCGCCCACACCGGTCTGCCTCGAAGGCGTAACCATCGCCCTGATGCAGGGCGGAATGAATGAGCTTTGGGCATCCGACATAGAAATAGGCAGCAGCTACGACAACTGCACGAGTTATGAGCACCTTGAACTGCGTTTAGGCTTCGAGCCCGGCCCTGGGCAAACCACGCCACCGGCAACCAATGCCCTTACGTTCACCTGTGACCACCTTGGCATGAATGTGATTGCCCTGTGGGTAGGAGATAAAGCGGGGAACTGGGGGTATTGCCTGACGAGCGCTGTGGTGCAGGACAACGCTGGCGTTTGCGCCCCCGATACCACCTCTGCTGATCCAATGGTGGCAATCGCCGGTCATGTTTACGATTTCCAGGGCGATAAAATACCCGGTACAGAAGTGCGGCTCAACGGCCTGTATATGGCGATGACAGACACCCTGGGCGATTACCTGTTTGGTGAAATGCCCATGGGCGGCAGTTACGAAATCACAGCTCAAAAATCAGATGACCCAAGAGCAGGCATCACTACTGGTGACTTGCTGGCCCTTGCCCGTCACCTGATGGGCGTAGACACCATCACCAGCCCTTACCAACTGGCTGCTGCAGATGTAGACCAGTCCGGTACGCTGGATTCCGACGATATTATGATGCTTCACTTCATCCTTTTGGGGGTTCAGCCTGACCTGGCAGACGGACTAGGGTGGCGGTTCATCCCGGAGGCCTTCGTTTTTCCAAATGATACCCTGATGACGGTGGGTTATCCCGAAGCCATCCTGATCGATACCCTGGGGGCAGACTTCATGAATGGTCACTTCACAGGCATCAAACTGGGGGATGTGAATGGCAGCGCGATGGAGGACACGTCTTCTACATTTCATTCCCTGGAGAACCGTAGCCTCAAAATCGCTGATATTATCATTTCCGACGCGGCGCTTCAGCCTGGACAGGAATACCGGCTGCCGGTTTCCATCAGCACTCAGCTAACCGGGGGGCTGTTGCAGCTCTCGCATCCGGATTTGGACGTGATTGGCGTGGAAGCGGCTTCCGTTGAGGCGGTATTCCGCCACGCTGCCCCCGATGGTTCCACCACATTGAGTTGGTTGGGCGCTTCTGTGCCCGGGCAGCCGGCCTTCACCCTGATCGTCAGGGCAAAGCGAACGGTTCAGGTAAGCAAGGTGTTGGCGTTGTCCGCCCAAAGCCGCGCCATGAAAAATGCGGAAGACTACAGGCTTGCCCTGGATTTTGGAGCACCTGCTTTCGATGCACAGGTCACCGTACAGCCCAACCCCTTCCGGGAAACATTATTGTTGCAGTATGCCCTGCGCGCTTCAGAAGACGTACAACTTCAAATCTGGAATGCCAAGGGCCAGATCATACTGACACAATCCCGCCCGGGCTTTAAAGGCGTCAACCAATGGAACTTGCCTGCTCATCAGCTACAGGTACCCGGTACTTACTTTTACCGGTTGTCCTCAGAGAGCCTGCAGCATCAGGGGCGTATCGTCCGAATGCCGTAGCAAGAATTCGTTTTATTGTTTAAGTGTAATGCAGAGGGCCGGGCCGCGAGGTTTTGCCCTCTTTTTCGTACCTGATCCCACGCTTTTGAGCTGCCAAAAATGTATATTTGGAGGATGACTACGGAAGCACAA
>JANSXW010000375.1 GCA_024742755.1 bacterium
GACCCGATCGCTCCTGGCCGTTATGCAGTAGGGATAGTCGTCCGGGAAAGGCGGCAGAGGGAGTTAAATGGAGTTTTGGATACCTTTTTCATGTCCACCACCATGCGCGCGATGACGATGCTGGTGACCGAAGAGTTAATTCTATCCTCTTTGCCGGGAACTGAATTCTTACCGGCAGTGGTCAGTATCTATCCCAATCCGGCAGCTTCTATGGTCAATATAGATTTTGCAGCGCCTGGACAGCCCGTAGAAGTTACTATCCTAAACCTGGAAGGTAAAATGATGCGCCACCTCGAAGTGGAGGGCAGCTCTGCAGTCAGAAAGGAACAGATAGATGTTGCTGACTGGCCATCTGGGGTTTATTTATTACGCTTGGAGGCCGGGTCGGAGCAAGTGGTGCGGAGGTTTGTGGTGGAGTAAGCTGATAAAAGGAATAGTTTGCTTTTGTAACAGCAGCTTTTTAATTGCCTATTTACTTAACCGATTTAATATATTTTTATGGAAAGTTTACACCTAAAAATCCAACCCATTAGCATGGTGTTGATGATTTCAATATTCTTATCAGGAATTCCCTTATGGGCCCAACAAAGCACCTTCTACCTGGAAACCTGGCAGGCCAGTCAGGGGGAGCAGCCTGCGGTGAGTTTAGACCGGGCCCTGAGCACGCCCTCGCGGCTTGCAGGCGTGTTCACAGTAGGTAGCTTGTACGACGAAAGCGCCGGTTATTACGACTTGTTAGTGACCCACTATAATTTTTGGGGGGCTGTAGTATATCAGGACACCTTTAACCTGCCCACCCCGGGAAATATTATTGCGGGAGCCATCACGACCAATAGTAGCCTGACAGAATTGTTCATTACGGGCACGGTTTATAATGGCAGTGGGAACAGCTACGACGTGCTGACCATGAAGTATGATGCTGCAGGCCAGGTCGACTGGTACAGCACCTACAACGGCATTGGGAACGGGTACGATGGTGGCAGCAGCCTGTTGGTGGACAGCGACACCTTATATGTAGGTGGGGCGATAACCGATACCACGGGCCTGTTTGGTGCGCTTTGCATCAAGTTCATTGACGGAGGGACGGAAGTTTGGGACCGCACCCTAACGCCCAATAACCGCAACGTAGCGATCGGCACCTTATCAAAAGTCAATCCTGGGGAATTGATGATTGGCGTGGGCCTTGAATTTAATAATGGCACCCACCGGGTAGGATCAGCAGTATTGGCAACGTCCGATGGTAGCACGCTGAGCGGGTTTTCCGAAAATAGCCAGGTTGACCTGGACGAGATTACAGGTTTTGCAGCTGATGCCGATCAAAACCTTTACGTTACAGGCTACAGCGATGCGGCTGGCAATGGGGACGATATTGTCACGGTGATGCTCGATGACACCCTTGGCCTGGTCTGGGAGTC
>JANSXW010000380.1 GCA_024742755.1 bacterium
CTGTATGTATGGAACCTGTCTGGTATTGCAGCCGGTTCTTACACACTGGTAGGCACTTACACGGACGGCGCAGGCGCGACTTCAGAGGGCACGGCTACCTTCACGGTAACGGACCAGCCTGACAACGCTGCTCCAATCATCGTGTACCCATCACAAAACATCAACGTTGCACTTGACCCATGCTCTGATTCTAACATCGGGCTGGTTACTTTCCAAGTCTCTGCGATCGACAACTGCGATGGTAACGTTGATCCGACTGTGACCATTGATGCCCCTGCAACAGTGCTCGCATCGGCTGGTGTATACACGGTATCTGCCCCGGCTAATGAGGGCCCTTATACTGTAACGATTGAGGCTTCTGATGCAGCTGGCAACAGCCGCACCGAGTCTTTTGTAATTAATGTAACTCAGGCGCCTGCACCACAGGAGAACCTGGCTTGCAACGATAACATCAACGTTACGCTTGACGACAACTGCTCTCGGGTAGTTACTGCAGATATGGTACTCGAGGGCAACTTCGGCTGCCTCACTGATGATGACTTCGTACTGAATATTGTAAACGACGACAACCCATCTAACGGTAATATCCTTGACGGGCACGGCGAGTTCATCTACGAAATTTCTTTGAACCAGCCACAGACTACCGTAGACTTTACGGGTGCATTTGCGCCAGCTAACTGGGACCTGTCTTCTACTTCAACAGGTATCACTGTTGAGTTTACTGGTGACCAGGCGATCCAGTTCGACAGCCCTGTAGACCCAGGTGTTGGCGACCATACTGCTATGGCTTCTATCGAAATACCATTGGACGGCCAGTTGTCCTTCGATTGGTACTTCCAAACAGAAGAATTTGCAGGCTCTTCTCTTTTCATCTATGAGTTCTTCGGTTACTCCATCGATGCAAGCGGTAACGTTACAGAAGTAGTACTGGCTGCTGATTTCAACGGCCCAGGTGGTATTGATCCTACTACAGGAGAAGCCTCTGGTAGCGTAAGCCTTGACCTGAATGGTGGCGATATGTTTGTCCTGTTCATGACAGTCGATGGCTTTGCTCCATTTGGCGCTGATGCAACGGTTAGCAATTTCGAATTTGACCCTGCAGGTGCCGACATTACAGGCTTCGAGCCATGCTGGGGCTATGTTACCGGTGAGGACAAGACGGCACCGGTCATCGAGTGCCCTGACGACACGGACGTAGCGACGGTAACAGCGTCTGTACAGAAGATTCAGGGCGCGCTGGAAACAACCGACGAGCAACTGGAGCTGGTGAACTACTCCTGCCTGCTTGACGGCCCGGGCCCACTGGCTGGCGACCACTACTACGACATCATCGAGTTCCAGGTGAGCGCAGATGATATCTACACGATC
>JANSXW010000152.1 GCA_024742755.1 bacterium
CTTTCAAAATTTCAATTACCCGATTTGGAAATCAATTCTCGATTTCTGGCGAAATCCCGATTCTGAGTTTTCATTTTCGAGGCGGGACAATCCATATTTTCAATTCTATAGAATGCCAATTCTGATGCGGTACCCCATAACTCAGCGCAATACGAAGTATTGCGTGTAAAAAAACTCCCGGTTGATTGCCAAAAGATACACCAAAACCCCCAACAAAACCAATCTTCGAAATACAAAAACACCAACCATATCAGCTCAGATTTAATGTGTTAAATTGCGGGGGTGTGATATACCCTCGGACACCCCCGGGAACAACACTACAGATCCAAGTCGTCCAAAGGGCTGCTAAGGCTTCTCAAAGCATCGGAGGAGACGTGCAGGTAACGCTCCGTGGTCTTGATGTCATTGTGGCCCAGCGCTTCTTGTATGTAGCGCAGGTTCTGACCGGAATCCAGACTGTGCGTGGCAAAACTGTGCCGCAATGAGTGGACCGTTACGTCAGGATTGATGCCGGCCCGGTCGCGGGCGCGGCAAAAAAACGCCTGAATGCTGCGTTTGCTGTAGGCACCACCCGACTGCCCTTCAAATAGGTATAGCTTGGGGTGGTATTGCTTTAAATACTGATCTAATACGGGCATGACGTTGTTGGCCAGGACTGTATACCGGTCTTTACTGCCCTTGCCGTCCCGGATGAAAATGCACTTGCGGCTTTTCTTGATGTCCCGGACCCGCAAATTGACGGCTTCGCTGATCCGGAGACCGGCGGAATAAATCAGCATTAATATGCAGCGGTGCTTGAGATTGGACGTGGCATCAAAGAGCTGCCGTACTTCCTCACGGGTGAGAATCGAAGGCAACCGTAACGGCTTTTTGGGTCGGCTGACTTTGTAGAGCTGACGCTGATACTTCAGGACCTTTTCGTAGTAGGCCTTAATGGCATTGATGATTTGGTTCTGCGTGGAGGCAGCGTAATTCTTGGACTTTACAATGTGTACAACGTAGTCCCGTATCTGATCAGGACTGATATCTTTGGCTTCGCGTTGGGGGAAATGCGACAAAAACCGGGCAAAATGGTTGAGATAACTCTTGATCGTCGCATAACTCATCCGCTCTATGAGCAACTGCTCTTCAAAGGCTAACAGTGCTCTTTCGTGCATGGGGGGCAAAGTGGTGCTGGGGCGCCACCGCACCCGCTGTGGCCTGGGCAAACTGATGCTATCGGATCCGCGCCCACCTGAACGGGGCGCAAAGTCTGCCTTTACCTCAGGCGTGAGCTCCAAATGCTGACCGAATAGCGAAAATAATAACCGAATGCTCTCTTTGTTATCGGGTAAAAGCCAGAACTGACCGGCTGTGTCAAAGTGCCAACCGGGAATGATTTCTAATTTGGATGCCCAGTCACTCCTTACCTCGGGCATTTCTATCTTGAACTTTCCCGATGCAGCCCGGGAAACCCACACTGCCATCTTTTCTTCCCTGACAACAGGAGCCGAAGGGCTTTCTTTGACCTCCAGTTTCATATCCTCCAGAACAGCCTGGGCAATGGACAACCCCGGGAAAGCCGACCGCAGGGCCTTAACTGTACCGGTTGTGTAGGGAAAATACCAGCAACCATGCGTCGCACTGTAACGGTACCCTTCTATCTGCTTGCAACGGTACTTCGCATTACTGTCATACTGCTTAAAATCAATGCGCAGATACTTCCCGCCCCGGTGGTGGAAAAAACGGACCTGAATATTTACTTCCTTGCTTGCTGAAAGATTACTCATTTTACCAGATTTGAAGGTTAATGATCAAATTACACCTCCAAACATAACCTTATAATTTACTAATAGCAAGCATTTTACATCATTGAATAAGCACTATCCGTCTTTAACCGTTAACAGCTGTTATTAACCGTTAAAAACGGTTTTATGATAGATTACAGACCGGACTTGGTGTATACGCAAAACGAAGTGGTCACCTACTGGCGCTGACGGCCAGCACAGGGAACGATAAATGCCGGGGCATTGCCCCAGATAGCCATTATGGTAGGCTTGGTCAAGTATGGGCTTCAGTTTTTCATGCTCTTCGTCACCGTCAAAGTGAAACGGTATATTCAGGACCGTTTTTCCAGGACTAAGCTGCTGCAATTATGATAAAAGCCCCCACGACGGAAATAATACCAAGCACTAAGCCTGCAATTGCTAAACCTCTGCCGGTTCTTACTTCCGGTTCTTTTCTGATTCTACTTAGCGCAATAGCACTGAACACAATTCCTAAAATACCGAGAATGATTCCGAAAATGAAGATACCCACAAGCCCGGTCACAAATCCCGCAATGGCCAGTCCATCTATTTGAGCCTGCTCCAACGCATCTTTGGGGCTTAAATCCTTATTTTTCTTTAGTTTCCTCTTGACAAATTTTAAAGCGATCTTCTCTTTTAAGGTTAGCTTCCTGCCAATCTCAGCCTGTAGCTCACTATTGCTTTTATGGACCAGGGACTCCGTATTTAAATCAAAAACTGATGCCGGGCTATCACCGGTATCAATCGCTGGCATTACGGCAGCATGCCCTTCAAAAGAATTGAGAACGAAACAAATGGCAAAAGTGCCAATCAGCTTTAAACGATTGCTCATCTTGATTGATTTTGAATGGTTAAAAATGTGGACTTGAATCTTTTCTGACCTGAAGTACTATGCTTTCTGCCGTGGTCCTGTAACCGCCGGAACCTCCATAACTATTTCTACGCTAAAGCCTGCCCTATCTCGCTTCCCTCAAATAGTACACCGCACCCACAACATACCGCCACCGGGCATGTATACTTTCAAAATCGGGATTACTGTTGTGCCGAAATACAGCACCGTAGGCTTCCCAGGCATTCGTGAGCGCATAGCTTGCCTTTACAAATGGCTCAGTGTGGAAAGGCTCATAGTCGATTTCACGAAGCGGAAGCGTTTCCGACGGAATGACTGCAATGTATTCATAGGTAATTGTGGAGTTGCTGTTATTCGTACCGAGTGTATACAGCATTCGCATGCCAAAACTGACCGCCACCCGGCCTTCCCGAAAACCTGCTGAGAGGGGAAGCGTGAGAAAATAGGTTCTGCGGTCTCTGCTCTCTTCAATTCGGGTCAGCCCAAACGCAAAATCTGAATCAAAACCGCGATTGTATATCCGGTGAGCGCGATTGAAATGGAGACCTAACTCAAAAAATACTGGCACTTCCCGAAAGCTCATCTCTGCCAGCCCTCCGAATGTCAGCAAAGGCCGGAAGGGAGCTTCAAAATCCTGCCGCATTACCTCCTCCCCGTTGTTGAACTGCTCAATGCCAATGCCTGCCTGTACGCCATACCTGAAAACCTGCGCGTCAAGCCGACAACTAAACATCACAAGTAGCAAAATGAGCCCTGCTTTTAAATTTCCCATAATCAAGCTTGGTCAATTCGATAAAACGGTTGACGTAATAATGAAAACATTTCCGACTGATATCCCCCTGTACGACGTGTGTATAACGAACTGCACAAAACAGAAAGTGATACCGTAGATTATATCCGCCATACAAAGCGGCCACTAACCATCAATACCGGGGGCAACCCTCTGCATTTAAGCGCTATGGCTGCTGGGGTAGAGCTTCCCGCTCTGCTCCAGCTTATCCAGGATAAAGCTAAGCGACTGACCTGCCCGTGTCTCGTCGTCTGTAGGCTTTGGCCACCGGAGACTCCATGGTCAGCGTGTAAGCTTTGCTATTTCTGTTCTCCACTACCCGGGCTAATCCGTAGGTGAAGTCACTGTCGAAAGCATACCGGTACTTCTGGTGTACCCGGCTTAACGACAACCCTGATTCAAAGAACCAATACTGGCTTTTTTTGTACCGGAGAAAGCCTCCTGCGGAAAATACAGGTATTCGTGAAGATTCAAATTCGGTAGTAGCACGAGAGTGAAACACTTCGTCCTTGTACTCATCCATGCCTGCCCCACCCTCGAGTCCGTAAGTCCAGCTTTGAGCGGACAGGTCAACCACAAACAGGAGCAGGGCTAGAAGAAAAAACCGTGATTTACCGGACATTATTTAAAGCTGAAATATTTGATTTTGACTACCGAAAGTCTGTAATTCATCCGGCATCCTCTTACAAATAATACCGCAGCCCCATCTCCAGCCCCAGCCCAAGCACCCGTTCCTGTACCGGCCCCTTGCGAAGGCTGTTCAACTGATACCGCCCAATGAGCTGAGTGAAGCCGGAAAGCGACTGCGTCAGGTTGAGGTTGCCACCGACCGACAAGAAACCAATGAAGTTGAGCCGGTTCATGGGCTCCTGAATTTCACTAACCGAAGTCCCGCCTTCGTAGGAACGCTGCTGCACCAACGTGCGCCAGTAAATAGCAGGGGAAATACCTGCTTCAAGGTAGGGCTCGCAGATGGAGTTGATCAGGGTGTACTTCACGCCCAAAGGGAACTCAAACATCTGATATTCATACCGGTACTCTGATCCAAAGGGCTCAAATTCCTTCACCACTGTGTTAATATCTTGCGCCGGGTCAAAGGACTCCACCGGGCTTGTGGTAAAGCCGGGATTGGCATAGCGGGCACCTGCTTTGATGGCTAAAGAAGGGCTGAGCCCCAAATAGTAATTGAACCCCAAACGGTAATTAAGCTTGTTGTTCTCGTAACCTTGCCGGTTGCTGATCAGCGCTGCGGCGGCTTCATCGGCGGTATTGCCGCTGATCAGGTGGAAACCGAAGTCGCCACCAACCACCAGGTCGAAGGCGTCCTGCTGCCGCCATCCCGAACGGCCGTACTGTGCGCGCAAATCGCTTGCAAAGGATGAAAAAAGGAAAATAACAATACCAAAGAGGGGGAAACTGAGGTTTTTCATGGCAGATGGTTGTTAAATTTGGGCGATTGACATCAAATTTAAAACCTGCTTTGCCTGATTTTATTGCGGTTTTTTATCCAAAACCGCTTACCTTAACAAGGCAATAATGCTATTATACCTATGAAAATGCCTCCCTCTAAGACAACTCGTTCCTGTAAAGTCTGCGGCGCCTCTATCAAAGGCCGGGCCGATAAGGTCTTTTGCTCTTCTACCTGTAAGAATGCCTACCACGTCAGCTTGCGCAAAGCTACGGCCGAAGCAGTGCAGCAGACCGATAAGATACTCCACCGCAACCGGTCTATCCTGATTGAAATTATGGATGGGAATAGCACACAGCGAAAAGTTAACCGCTCAGAACTGGATAAGAAAAAATTCAACTACAAATATATTACCGGCTACTCCGTCAATTCCCGGGGCAAAACCTACCACCACGTCTATGATTTTAGCTGGATGGAGTTCTCGAATCAGGAAATTCTTATCGTGAAAAGAAACCAGAAGTAATGGCTTCGCCGACCATAAGTCGCAAAATCTTTTCTCCTTCCGAGCGTATTTTGCGATCACCAGACAGCGCGTCTTCGCTTACATTGTTAATCTACGCCTTTTTGTAATCTTTTGCAACACAGCATGGCAAAATTTTCAATTTTTTCAAAGCTCATATAAGTACAGGCTCCCCTCATAATAGCACAGCATAAGCAACCGGCCTTCCTGCGCCCATAGCGCCGGCGGGGTATCAGCAGCTACAGGATAGCCCGGCAAGACTTCCCCATCCATAGAGAGCGCCCAAATCCGGCGGGCATCCTTACTAAAGCCCAAAAGCACCGTTCCGCCCTGCCACTTTCCAGTGTGTACGCGGTGCAAAGGCGCTCCTACAGACCAGCTTTGGATTTCCCGGAAATCATTTCCTTCATAACCGAACAGGCGCAAATCGGAGGCATCCCACATCAGATAGTCGCCCCGGGTATCGCCTACTATATCTTCAAACCTAAACTGTATCACGCCCCGGTGCCTGGGCATCAGCGACAGGCGGAAGGTCTGCCCTTCCAGATTGAATACTTGCACATATCCGTCCGACTGCCCCACAGCAATGCGCTGCTGTTGCTCATCCGCAAGGAGATAAGGCGGGGAAATGGCTTGTGCCCGCAGCGGCAACGTATCCAGCCTCAAACGCCCCAGGCGGTCAAAGAGGCAGAGGTAGCCTGATTCAGAAAGGGCGGCTACATAATCTTTGCCTCCATACTGCACATGCTCAACCGGAAAACTCGCAAGCGTGTCTGCAACAGCATTGGGGCCCCAGCCAGTCAAAAAACGGCCATCCTGATCATAGCCGTATATACGCTGATCCCGGCTGATGGCCCAAAGGGCATAAACAACCGGATCCTCCAAAAGGCCCACCCTTAGCGGTGCCGCTATGCCCCCGGGAATGGTCAGCGGAAAGGGCGGATGCGCCTTCCCCTCCCAGTCCAGGACATATACCTGATCTCCGGCTGAAAAGGCAAACGCTGCCCGCTGCCCTCCATCCAAAAACAAAGGCTGCGGAATTCCTGCAATGCTGTCCCGAAGCGGATAGGACCAGCGGACCTTTCCTTCCAGGCCCCGGCAGACCAACCCGCGCCCGGCTTCCTGCGTTAGAACCCTTTGCTCGTGAATGAACGGGCCGGCAATAAGACCTTCCTCAAGTGGCAACTGCCAGACCAGTGCCGGAGACGGTTGGGAATGGTTGCCCCGGGGCCGGCCGTCCACGCTAAGGGCACCGTCCTGATAGATGGCGGCTGTTGTGGAGGCCCAGGCAGACCAGAAAGTGTCAATCGTTGCTCCGGGTGCGCCCAGCATTTGCCCGGCCAGCCGCGCCGACCGCCCATGATTGCTGTACCACCATGCAACGGGCGTCTTGGCAGAATCCAGCGCAATCCGGTCATTGAAGGTAGCGTTCTGCAGCAGGGAAAGCCCAAGTGCCCGGGCATTCATCACCTGTTCGATCCCCGACCGGGAGGCACTCAGGGCTACATAATCTCCTAGCACTGCGATGTACGGGTTTTTGAACCCTCCGCTCACAAAGGAACTGAACAAGCCATCGCCCAGCAGTTGCCGCACTTCAAACATTTGATAGGGGAACGCTGCCAGCAGGCCCAGCTCTGAGCCTAGCTTCGAAACCCCCTCAGAAGGGTTGGTGCCCGCACGGACTGGCAAAAGGGCCACCCGGTTGTCCGTTGAAGTACCGGGCAAAGCTAACTGCGCGACCACCTGATGGGTGCCCAGCCACGGGCTTAGAAAAGGGGCCAAAGGGTCTGCTTTGGGTAAAGGCTCATTGGGTGTGGCAATGCACCAGGCCAATTGTGCAGGCAGGTATGGAGCAATGGCCGGCATGCCGGGGACAGCCTCTCGCCGCGCCCACGGATGCAGCCGCCCCCGAACCTGCAACCGGTCCCGGCCCAGGGCAGTAAGGTGGAGCTGAAGCTCAGCTGTTTCGAGCTCCTGAAGCCAGCCCGCCAACCCGCCCGCAGCCAGGCCACTAAAGAAGGCAGAAAGGTTATCCAGCTGTACCGTTACACCCGTCGTGGCAGGCCCCTTCCATCTCTTTTGCCGGTCCTTCAGCGCTGCAATCATGGCTTCTGTCAGGCGTGACTGTGTGCCGGCAAGCCATAAATTCCGGTAACGGGCCACCCAAACCCCTTCCGGAAGCGCAAAGATGGGTATGCCCCGGTAGGTTGAAGCAGGCTCTTGAGCGGAAATGCGCTGAGCGAGCGCCGGTATTTTACCCTTTCTGACCACCGACCAGCCATAGGAGGCTGTGCCTACCTGTTGCAGCATCCACAACCCGTCTTTCCAGGTGGGATCCATGCTTAGAATCGCAGACCGATCCTGATCCAACTGCGTTAACACTGCGATTTTACCCGCCGAACTGCCAATTATCGAAAAATCCTTATCTTCGTCTTGCATCGAATAGATAACCACGGCAGTTGCTGGCGGTACCGCATCCTCAACGGCCATTGGGTAAATCGCTAATCGATATATTGCCAAGGCAACTCCACAACACACTCCTATAACACCGACCCATTTTAAATGAGATCGTTCTGATTGACCGGTCACTTATTGCATGCTTTTACTGAATCAATAATAACCCCTATGAGAAAACCATTTCTGAGACTCGGTGGTTTGATGGCATTGCTGGCAGTTGCCTTCGGTGCATTCGGTTCCCATGGTCTGAAGAGCGCTGTGGATGCCGCAAGTGTCAATACGTTTGAAATTGGTGTGCGTTACCAGTTTTACCATGCTTTTGCCCTCCTCGCCGTAGGCTTGCTGCTGTACTGGCGCAAAAACAAACTCCTTACAGCTGCCGGATGGCTTTTTCTCACCGGTATCCTGCTGTTCTCAGGCTCCTTATACCTGCTGGCCCTGAGCGAGCTGTTCAACCTGAATACCTCAGCCCTGGGGCCCATCACTCCTATTGGTGGCGTGGCTTTCATAGCCGGTTGGGCATGCTTTATCCTGGCTACTTTCCAAAAGAACGAAAAGTCTTACCGGCGGAAAAGCAGTGAGGAAGGGTAATCCCGGGCACCAACCCGTACCTTAACATCTCGCTTCGCACAAACCGGGGAAGCCCTCTGTTGCATTACCGAACCAAAAAACAATCTCTAATGAAAAAGGTATTTGTAACAGTTGCCCTGCTTGGGCTTTGCATCCAATTCCTGAGCGCTCAGGGTGTTTACCTGGGCCCCCGTGTAGGCGCTACTTTTGCCAACGCTAAGGTAGATGGCGATAACGAACCTGATTTTGACAACCGTACCTCTGTCCTCTTCGGTGGTTCGCTGGAACTGGGACTCGGCGATTATTTCGCTATCCAACCCGAGGTAAGCTATATTCAGCGGGGGTTCGACGGTGGCGATGACGGTATTCTTGACCTTGACCCATCCGTCACCTTAAATTACCTGGATATCGGCGGTATTTTCAAATTGAAAACGGGTAGCAGTGAACAGCTTAGCGCCTACCTTGGTGCCGGCCCATCCTACAGCTATTTGCTGAGCGGAGAAGTCGGAGGTTTGGAAATCGACTTTGACGAGGAAGAAACCTTTGAACGCGGAGACTGGACGGCTAACTTCGCAGCGGGTGTTCAACTGCCGCTTGGAAAAAGCTACCTGTTTGTCGATGTCCGCTACCTGCTTGGCCTGACTGATGTGAATGAAAATGAAGACATAGAAGTCAGAAACCGGTCTTATGCTATTTCTGCCGGGCTGATGCTTCCTTTGTAAGCTAACCCAAAACTGTATTATACTAAAAAGCGGCTTGCTGCATTCGTGCAACAAGCCGCTTTTTGCTTTTCAAAGCTATTCCCCTCCTGCCAGTTCCGGCTCTTCTTCGTCTTCCTTGCGGCGGTTGCGCCACCAGATGAAGCCAATAACGCCAATAAGCATGTAAGGGGTTGCCAGCATATACAAAATGCCGTTATTCAGCCCTTTCCCATCCGTGCCGCCATTCTTGAGGTTGCTTTCGGCAGACATCCGGCACATCGGGCACTGTGCCTGTACATCAGGCGCGGTAGCTACACTTAAAGTCATGGCTAGCGCAAGGATACTGAATAGCTTGATGATCTTATTTTTCATATTTGCTTCCGGTTAAGTCACATAAAGATAACGTTTCCCCTGCCATTTACGTTTCCGCTTACGGATAATATGGCATTAACATGAGATAAGCCACCGGCCCCGTCACCGCTACATAAAACCAAATTGGCCATACCCAACGGGCCATCTTGCGGTGGCGGTCAAACTGCCCGGTATAGGCCCGGATAAAGGTGAATAGTATAAAGGGCAGGCTAACTGCAGCCAATACAATATGGCTAAGTAAGATGGCCAGGTAAAGGGTCCGCGTACTACCCACAGCGGCCAGCTCCTCAGCGCTCAGCGTACCATTCCGGTCCAGGTCGCCGAATATCGTCTCAGGAGTGGTAAAGTGGTAGGCGACATAGGAAAGGAGGAACAATACCGACAGCCCCAGTGCCACCATCATCGTCTTCCGGTGGGCCTCCACCTGCTTTTGCTTGATAAAGTAGAGTGCAATGACCAGGGTGATGGCCGTCAGCGCATTCACGCCGGCATGAAAAGGGGCCAGAAAGCCCAGGTCGACGCCCTCCGGCAAAGGAATCTTCACCCGGCGCATAACGCCTACCAGAATCAATACGGCTCCTGTGACAATCCAGGCGCCAACGTTGAGTTTTTTCTCGAGTTGTAAATCTGCCATTTCTGTGCTTATTTTTCGGTCTCCCGCTCAAAGATAATATCGGGCTCCTCTACGGGGTGCAAATTCAGCGTAATGTGCTTAATGAGTAATTTTAAGTCTTCTGCGTTGTTCATGTCGTAGGTGCTGCGGACCATCGCGCTGTCCGCAAAAAATAACCGGGCATTGTCCACCAGGCTGCCCGATTGTACCGTGCCTTCCAGCTTCATTGCTTCCGCAAGGTTGGCTACCTGAGCAGCTTCCCCGTGCAAAAAGAAGAACTGTTCAGGGTCCTCCACCCCACTGTCAAGCAGCAATTGTGCGGATTCGGCCCGGGTGGCAATATCTGTTCCTGCACGGAAGGTCAGAAAGTACACGTCCTTGCGTTCGTCAAACTGCTCCTTCATGCGCTGAAGCAGGTCAAAATAGGCTTTCTGATGCGCCCCCGTATAGAAATGGCCAATCACCAACTGATCGGCAAAGCGCGCTGCATCAATCAGCGAGTCGTTGTAGTTGACGAGCTCGAAATCAGCAAGAGGCGCAATATCTTCCAGCTCATTGATGGCCTGAATCCGGTAATTCAGACCTGTTTGCAAATAGTACCACGACCCCAGAGGAAGGACCACCAACAGCAATAATAAACCGCCGATTTGTATCAGATTCATCTTATTCTTCGCCATATGCTTGTTGTGCTATAGTTTTCAGGAAAAACATCGTAAACGGGGGATTGTTGAAGGTTTCAACCTATAACAAAAGGGTGAGAAAACTAATTTTCTCACCCTTCAGCAGATGCCTGTTGTGCAGGCGTATTAGAACGTATAAGTTGTTAGCCTTTGAATTCGATGGTAGCAGCATCGTAGCGGAAGCCCTGAAGGTCATCCTTCTTTACTTCTTCTACCTTCTCTTTGTCTTTCTCTTCAATCTGCTGACGGCGCTGCTTCCACGCTGTACCTTCCTGGAAGAAGGCAATCAGTGCCCATACCAGCAGTACAGTAGGCAACAGCACACTCAGCGCCAGCCCTTTTACCTCGTACCGCATGTGCATGAACTCGTAAATGATGTAGTAGGCTTTGTAGAGCGACAGCACGATCAGGATGAGCCCCACCAGGTAGCCCAGCCAGCTGATGTCTTCCAGCCCACCGATGACGTGGCCTTTGCCAAGGAGTGAAAAGAATACCTCAATCAAAGTGACCACGGCCAGCAGCACCAGGCCTTTATAAACCAATTTCTTTGAATCTTCGTAGGATAAGTGTCCCATTATTGATAGCTATTTTTTTGGGTGAACAACAAAGTGGGTAATTAAAGCAGGTAGAATACCAGGAATACAAATACCCACACCAAGTCTACAAAGTGCCAGTACAGACCGATCTTCTCTACCATCTCGTGGCCATTTTTGCGCGCCATGTACAAGCCACTGCCCGCATTGACCATAATGATGATCAGGAAGACCACACCCGAAAGTACGTGGAAACCGTGGAAGCCGGTAATGAAGAAAAACAACGCGCCGAACGCCTTAGGGCCGAACTGCTGCATCTTTACTTCGCCTGCATCCGGGCCATCTGTTACCAGGTATTTGCGCTGCAGGAAGTTGTCCGAGTTCACAAAGTACCCTGCGTGGTCGCCCTGCGTGTAGTCATGATCAGCGTGGTCGCCTTCACCATGATCCTCGCCGTGACCAGCACCCGCCTTGTGGATCAGGTAGCTGTCTCCGGCTTCAAATACTTCGTCGGTTTCTTTGCCGTCGGCATCGAGATAAACGCCAGACTCCACATGTGTACCGAATGGGTTGACGTTGACCGTCATGTGCTCTGTAGCAATAAGGTTAGTCCACTCCCACGCCTGACAGCTAAGGAAGCCAATCCCCCCGATAATCGTCAGGAGCATCCAGAAAACAACCCCGTTCTTATTCTCACGGTGCCCTTCCTGCACGGCACGTACCATCGTCACCGAGCTGATGATCAGCAGGAATGACATGATCGTTACGAAAATCAGCGGAGCGTGGTGCACGCCGAATGGCGCTGTTGAGAAAACGAAGTCAGGAACAGGCCAGGTCGGGCTGCTGAAACGCAGCGCACCGTATGCAATAAGAAAACCTGCAAACGTAAAAGCATCAGAAAGCAGGAAATACCACATCATCAGCTTGCCATAGCTCGCCTTGAATGGCGCTTCACCTCCATCCCAGGAGGAACCGCCCTGATTGTCCAAGTCCTGTTTTTCCACTACGGAATCTGTTGTCGCCATCGGTCTTATCTATTTTGTTTGTTTCAGTTGTAGTTGAGTTTAAGACTGCTGCAGGGTGAAAAATACCAACAGGTACACCCACAGAAAATCTACAAAGTGCCAATAGATTAATGTCATTTCAAAACGCAGCTTCCGGGCAGGCGTCACTTTGTGCGGTAAAGCAAACGCGTGAATGATTGCCACGATTAAAGCTGCTATGCCTCCCAGTATATGCGCGGCATGAACGCCGGAAATCACATACACAAAGGAGCCGGAAGGATTGGTGGTCAGCTCCACACCGATCGATGTGAGCGCCTGCCAGCCCTGATACTGCAAAGCTAAGAAAGCCAGCCCCAAAATTAAAGTAAACACGAGCAATACTCGGTAAGCTTGTGTCTTCCCCCGCTTGAAAGCCAGGTAAGAACCATGCACCGTTGCACTGCTCAGCAAAATGACCAGCGTGTTGATGTAGAAGATGTCCGGTAAACGGAACTCCAGCCAGTTGCCCGCTGCCTGACGCACAATATAGGCGCTCGTGAAGGCGGCAAACATCATTAAGATACTCGCACAGGCTACACCTAATGCAAATTTCTTCGGATGGATTTTACTTCTTGTATATTCAGTTGCCACAGTTGCATTCATAATTGTAACTAAATTTTATCTGCAAAAAAGGCTAACAGAGATACAGGAATGTACAGGAAGGAAAAGAACATCAGCATCAATGCCGACTTCCGGTCAGCCTTCCGGTAAAAGTTCCAGCTAAACCCTGCATAAGCCAGGGATAAAACAACAACAATCCCAGCAGATATAGCACCGGTCACCCCCATCCAATAGGGGAACAGGCCCACCGGTACCAGGCACAGCGCAAAAACAAAAGACTGCAGCGCGATGGAACGGTCCGGTTTTTCTCCTTTTGCAGGTACCAGCTGATAGCCTGCCTTGTGATAATCCTCAAAACCCAGCCAGCCAATTGACCAGAAGTGCGGGAACTGCCACAGAAACTGCAGCGTAAACAGGCTGAGCGCCAAAGGCGTAAGCGTACCCTGTGCTGCCACGCACCCGATCAGCGTTGGCAAAGCTCCGGGAATCGCGCCCACAAACACCGCTACCGGTGAAATGCGCTTGAGAGGCGTGTACAGAAAAGCATATAACACCAGCGAAAAGGTACCGAAGAAGGCTGCCCAGGGATTGAACATCGCCAGAAAGGTGATGCCAAAAAGACTTTGCAAACCGGCAAACATAACCGCCTCGGAAACCGTCATCCGGCCTGCCGCCAAAGGACGGTCAGCAGTCCGCTTCATCAAACGGTCGTAATCCTTCTCTAGAACCTGATTAAGGGTGTTGGCAGCACCTGTCACTAAAAAGCCGCCGGCCGCAAGAATGGCAACAGCCCCCCAGTGCAGCACATCCGCCGCTATAGCGAAAGCCACCACTGATGAAAATACAACAGTAAGGGTCAGGCGGAACTTCACCAGCATGTGGTAGTCCTTTACCTTACGCAGCACCAGGCTGCCCCAACTTAACTGTTCTGCTTTTGTAGACACGTCTGCACCTATTGTATTACAGGAGGTAGACCCCGTACTTGAAGGTTACCTCCTGCAAAGTGAATTTATGATTTTAGCTTAACCGCTGACTTGGATTAATGCTCATCCCGCGATTCATCGGCGCCGACCGGCTGAATCTGAGAAATGAAATCCTTTCCATCCTTGCCATAGTCATACGCCCAGCGCTGTACGGTTGGAATCTTGCCAGGCCAGTTGCCGTGGATGCCTTCGATCGGAGTCGTCCACTCCAGTGTAGAGGCTTTCCATGGGTTGCGGTCGGTCATCTTCTTGCCTTTCCAGATGCTGTAGAAGAAGTTCACTACAAACAACAGCTGGAAGCCGAAGGTTATGATCGCTGCTACCGTTATAAACTGATTCATCAGGTCGAAAGAACCAAAGGCTGCGAAGCTGTCGAAACGGTAGTAACGACGTGGCACACCTGCCATACCAAGGTAGTGCATAGGCCAGAATACCGCGTAAGCACCGACTATCGTACCCCAGAAGTGCAACTTACCAAGGGTCTCATTCATGAAACGGCCGTACATCTTCGGGAACCAATTGTAGATACCCGCGAACATACCAAAGAATGCCGCAACACCCATCACGATGTGAAAGTGAGCAACGACGAAGTAAGTATCGTGCAGCTGAATATCAATGGCGGAGTTACCCAGGAAGATACCTGTCAAACCACCAGAGATGAACATAGATACAAAACCTATGGCGAACAAGCTGGCAGAGTTAAAGCGGACGTTACCGCCATACAGGGTTGCAATCCAGTTGAACACCTTAACCGCAGATGGCACCGCAATGATCAGGGTGAAAATCACGAAGAAGTTCGAGATAAATGGATTTACACCTGACATAAACATGTGGTGTGCCCATACGATGAAGGACAGGAAGGCAATCGCCAGAATGGAGTAAACCATCGCCTTGTATCCGAAGATCGGCTTACGGGAGTGTACGGAAAGTACTTCCGATACGATACCCATCGCCGGCAGGATGATGATGTATACCTCAGGGTGGCCCAGGAACCAGAACAAGTGCTGATACAAAATCGGGCTGCCACCTACATGATCAAGTGCCTGTCCACCAATGAAAATTTCGCTAAGGAAAAAGCTCGTTCCAAGGCTGCGGTCAAAAGTAACCAGCAGGAATGCAGATACCAGAACGGGGAACGAAAGCAGACCAATAATGGCGGTAATGAAAAACGCCCAGATGGTCAGCGGCATACGCCACATGCTCATACCCTTGGTACGCATGTTCAGAACGGTGGTGATGTAGTTGATACCACCAAGCAGTACCGATACTACGAAGAAGACAAGACTTACAATCCATAGCGTCATACCTGCCCCCGAACCACTCGAAGCCTGCGGCAGGGCACTCAACGGCGGATAAGCCGTCCAACCGCCCGCAAACGGCCCCGTATTCAGGAACAATGAGAAGAACATCACTACGCCTGCCAGGAAAAAGAACCAGTAGGAAAGCATGTTCATGAATGGAGAGGCCATGTCCCGTGCACCAATCTGCAATGGAATAAGCAGGTTGGAGAAAGTACCACTCAGACCGGCTGTCAATACAAAGAATACCAAAATGGTACCGTGCATCGTCACCAGCGCGTAGTAGAATTCAGGTGCCAGTGAGCCAATGCCCGCATCATTTACGGTAATCCATTTGCCCAGTACCGGCTTCAGCCATGCCATGTTCTCCTCCGGGAAACCCAGCTGAAGGCGGAAAACAAGAGACATCAGACCACCAACAATCGCCCAGAACATACCTGTGATCAGGAATTGTTTTGCGATCATCTTGTGATCCTGACTGAAAAAGTAAGTCGTTACAAAATTAGATTGAAATTTATCGCCGTGGTGATGATCATGAAAGTGATCATCGTAACCGTACTCTTCGATCAAAAGATCGTCTTCGTGTACTAGC
>JANSXW010000265.1 GCA_024742755.1 bacterium
AAACATTGGTGAGGGTATTTCCGTTTGCCGTCTGAATCATTTTCGCATCTTGTCCGAGGAAACCAATAAGGGTTACACTGTTTCTAATTCCATTCATGATTTTGAGGTTTTTTGGAGGCACCAGCCTCCCATCTACTGCCTGAGCAGTAGCTAGTGATTAATAAAAAAGGTGAAATGACTTAGGGTTATACAGAGTTGGCGGTGTGTGAGCCCGTTTAGTTAATGGGCATGAATTCGCTTACAATGACTTCCGAAACGTATCGCTTCCTGCCATCTTTGCCTTCAAAGGTACGGTGGGCGAGCTTGCCTTGTACGGCTACCTGTTTGCCTTTCTTGAGGAGCACCTGCATGATTTCGGCGACGCTGTCCCAGCCGACCAGGTTGTGCCACTGCACGTCTACGACTTTCTCGCCATTTTTGTTTTTAAAGACTTCGCGGGTAGCGATTGTCGCACGGGCGATGGACTTGCCTTCGCCCAACTGCTTGAATTCAATTTCTTTGCCCAGGTTACCAATCAATTGTACGTGGTTGCGTAAGTTGTTCATGACTAATTGTTTTTTGGTGATGAAATACGTTGTTGACAACTGACATCACAAAGGTGGGGGCAAACGCAAGCTTTAGTCGACAAATAAATGGTTACTTCCGTTTGTACTCGTTTGTATCCGTTTGAAAACTTTTAATAGGTATCAAACGACTGGAAACCAAATACTTATAACTTCTAAAGTCTTTCAGCTTTTTTTTTAGGCTTAGGCGTTTACGGCAACTTAAAGGTAGAGTTTACGCATTTTTAAAGATGACCAAAGTAGGTGATTAGACCTTCACAAATTCGATTTTGACTACGTCCGTATCATTTCCACCTTTTTCGTACCTTCCGGCAAACTCAACCAAGATAAAACCATGACAAATGTAGGCGTGATTGGAAGCGGAGCTATGGGCAGCGGGATTGCACAGGTGGCAGCGACTGCCGGGCATACGGTATTCCTTTACGATAATAATCCGGCGGCTTTGCAACGCTCCAAAGGCAAGCTGGAAAAAATTATGAGCCGCCTGGTGGAAAAAGGGCGGGTGGATGAGGCCACGGCGCAGGCGATTCAGGGCCGTATCCACTACGTTGACAGCCTGTATGACTTTAAAGACCCGGGGATGGTCATTGAGGCAATTGTTGAGAACCTGGAGGTTAAACGCAATGTCTTCGAACAGTTGGAGCTGATTGTGCCCAAAGATTGTATTATCGCCACCAACACTTCTTCGCTTTCCATTGCTGCTATTGCTGCGGTATGCAAAGACCCCAGCCGGGTACTTGGCATTCATTTCTTCAACCCCGCTCCTTTGATGAAGCTGGTGGAAATCATCCCGGCTATACAGACAGACTCAGCTGTTTTGGAACAAGCCTGTGAGCAGATCAAAAGCTGGGGCAAAATAACCGTAGTAGCGAAGGACACGCCCGGGTTCATCGTCAACCGGGTAGCCCGGCCTTTCTACGGGGAGGCGCTGCGAATTCTGGAAGAGGGGCTAGCGGATGCGGCTACCATCGATTGGGCGATGACAGAGATCGGAAAGTTTAAAATGGGGCCGTTTACCCTTATGGATTACATTGGCAATGATGTGAATTATACCGTCACCGAAACGGTCTTTCAGTCCTTCTTTTACGACCCGCGGTATAAGCCTTCGTTTACGCAAAAGCGCTTATCGGAAGCAGGATACCTCGGCAGAAAGTCGGGAAGAGGTTATTATGACTACCGGGATGGGGCACAAAACCCGGAGCCCCACAAAGATAAGAAGCTGGGGCAGGAAATCGTGTGGCGGATTCTTGTCATGCTGATTAACGAAGCAGCCGATGCCCTCTACCTCAATATTGCCTCCCGGGAGGATATCGACCTGGCGATGACCAAAGGCGTGAACTATCCGAAGGGGCTGCTGCGATGGGCGGATGAGAAAGGCATACACCACTGCGTGGAAACGATGGACCGCCTGCATCATGAATACCTGGAGGACCGTTACCGTTGCAGTCCGCTGTTGCGGAAAATGGCGAGAGAGGGGATGAAGTTTTATGAGGAAACAGAATAATCGTTACCTAAATCTTTGCAGTCATTTAGAAAACTGAAAAGTCTCTGGTCATTCTACTATGCTCCAGAGGCTTTTAATCGAATTATTGCCCGCCCCAGATCAATCGTTGTACACCATGCCGGTTACCGCTCTGCAATCTAATGAGGTAGACACCTGAAGGCATTCCTTGCCTCTCCAGTACCGTATTGTATGCTCCTTCTAAGTCCTGAGTTCTTACTAAACGCCCAAGCACATCATAAAACTCAACCTTATCAATAGGCAAATCTGCATTTAAATGCACCAGCCCATTGGCGGGGTTTGGGAATAGCTTAAAGGCTGTTTCAGGGATCAGCATACGATCAAGGTTGGTAACTATTAGTCCTCCCGTTATGGTATCATTGCTATGGTTAGCATCAAGGTAATGATTAGGGCCAAAAGTGTTAAAGGTGTAAACTAGACTATCAGTGATAATTGGCTCCGAGGTAGAAAAGTTATGCCACAGCGTATCTTCAACGATTTGAACATCACCAGGGTGCATCACCAAATCGGTCATTTTGCGATACCCTGGTATACTGCACCAATCGTGGCGGGTATTCCATTCCAGCACAAACTCATTGATTATTGCTTCGCCGTAATTTTCAATTTCGACATTTTGCCGGAAAGTAACGCTGTAGTTGTAAGTTTCTCCACTGACTTCCACATCTTCTCCAATGTTTAGCAATTCTAAATCTATGCTGCGGATCCCAAGATCATAAGGATGCTGAAAAGTGAATGATGAAGGAGTAGCTTTTTTCACAAAACCTCTCCTTCCATTATCCAACTGTCCGGATACTAAGAAAGTGTCTTGCCGAAAAGGTTCAACTGCAAAGATTTCTACGCCCCCTATTTCCCAGTCGATTAGCAAGTCAAAGGTCTCTGTTTCCATATCGAATAGCCATGCTTTGAAATCGGGTTCACCGGGTATATATACAAGCGGCTTGTCCTCGTAAGTAGTTAGTCGAATTTGCGTTGCATCGCCATCAGGTAGTGTCCAGACTCCCGTAGACAGGTCGGCTCCAATATAATAAAGGCTCCCTTCGCTAATAAACCAAAACACACCATCCGCTGCTGTCATAGCGGTAGCTTTATGCTCCATAGACAACAGAATACTATCCGCTGCCCAATCTACTATCGCCACCTCTTCAGAGGTAGAAACGCCCAAATTGGTCCCTGGTAAATCAATAACACCTATTAGAGCATCAATATCAACATCTACGGTTTGAGGATAAAGGTTTCCATTAGCTTCCAATTTCATTAAGCCAATAGTTGTGGTGAAGAATATTGTTCCGCCTTCGTCAACTGCAAGGATTGGGCAAGTATTATCTGGCTCTCGCGGCTCAACCACAAAGATCGGGGCGTTTTCCAAACAACTGAAATAGGATGCTGATGCCAGCAGATTGCCAGAGGTATCAAATTTCCCTACTTTTGAAATCAGGGTGGGCCCCATAAAGCAAGGTTCGATACCGAGCACAATGACCGTATCCTCATACCATGCCGCCTCTGCTGGTCTAGATACGTCTTCCTCTGTCATACCGATACTCCAACTCAGAATAGGAGATAAATCTTTTTGCCAATAGAAACTACTTGGAGCCTGACAATCATCGACAACACTATTGACTATCCACGCAGTTGAGGTTGAAGAAAAAAACTGCTCTCCATTGGTACATAAATAAGGATGGTCAACTTCTGAGGTGAGCTCATGAAAGAAATAGTCCATTCGGTCTTCCTGTCCGGTGAGCAAGCAGGTTAACCCACAAAACAATAGGGTAAGCGCGTATTTCATATGAATGTGGTTTAGTTCAATCCTAAAATACTTTGCATATCCATACCAGGCAACCTGCAATGTTGAATTTGTAATCTGTCCAACAAAATTAACTCGATGGGAAAAAGGAAAGGTGATCTGGGGAATGGGAAATCAGGCTATATCGGAATCTAATGAGATAGCCTGATTCAGCAAGGCGGGGGATGGGATTGCCCCCAACGGCAACCGGGCTGCCCGGCAGTATTGCCATGGCAGCCCGGTTGGTGGGTGCTATAAAACCAGAAAGCCCCGCTGCGGTATTCTGCAACGGGGCTTCTGCTATTTTGAGCTGGCAGCGACCTACTCTCCCACTTTCGTAGTACCATCGGCGCTAGGGAGCTTAACTGCTCTGTTCGGAATGGGAAGAGGTGGAGCCTCCCTGCTATAACCACCAGCAATTCTTGCGCTGCCCTTTGGCAGGCTAT
>JANSXW010000127.1 GCA_024742755.1 bacterium
CTTTTAACAGTTCTTTAACGTAATTCAATAAATCTAAATCATGGACGCATTAGTAAACATCCAACCCTTGCTGCTTGCGCAGCTCAAGTCCGGTGATTATGTAGGTTTTACCTTCTTCATCGGTTCAATGGCCATGGCAGCTGCCACGGTATTCTTTTTCTTCCAGTTTAGCCAGGTAAAAGGCAAGTGGAAAGACTCCATGCTGGTATCCGGCCTCATCACTTTTATTGCAGCGGTGCACTACTTCTACATGAGAGACTTCTGGGCAACCAATCAGGCTTCTCCAACGGAGTTCCGCTACATCGACTGGATCCTGACTGTGCCTCTAATGTGCGTTGAGTTCTACCTCATCCTGCGCGCATTCGGTGCAAAAGTAGGCCTGCTTTGGAAGATGATCTTCTATTCGCTGGTGATGCTGGTAGCCGGATACCTCGGTGAAACCGTATTCCGTGATCAGTCTCCACTTTGGGGCTTCATCTCTACTATTGGCTACGCTGGTATTCTGTATGAAGTGTGGTTTGGTTCTGCCAAGCGCCTGTCTTCAAACTCCAACGATCCTAAGCTGCAGAAAGGTTTCAATGCACTTGCATGGTTTGTCTTTGCAGGCTGGGCGATCTACCCGATTGGTTACATGACCATCGATACCGGATGGCTGGCAGGTGTGATTCCTGGCGAGTCTATGGACATCATCTACAACATTGGTGATGCTGTAAACAAGATTGGCTTTGGTCTGGTGATTTACTCACTGGCTATTTCCAAATCAGCTGAAGGCTCTGAGGAGTCCGTTGGTGTGGGTGCCGGAAAGGCAACAACCAACGCGTAAGAAACAGATACGGTTTGCATTGAAGAAAAAAACCTGCACTCGGGTTTTCACCAAAGCGCAGGTCAATAATGCATTAGTAAACTATAACTGCAAAAGTAAGGGTTTTAAAGCATATCTGAAATCCTGTGATAGAGGATAGCTTTCAAAAACACTTACAATCGTATCTTTTCAAAAAGAAACTTAGGGGCACGGCAGTTTTGCCGTTGCCCCTTTTGGTATTTATACAGTGTAATAAGAAATATTTTCTAAAACCAACAAACAGAATTGGTGGGGAATTGACTAAAAATAGCACCTATTCCCAACTTTTTTTCCTTTCCGCTCTTTCCTGTGTGGATACTATACTATTCGAATCTACCTCAAATTGATGCCCATGCGCAAGACCCTGAAGATTATTGGAATCGTATTTGCTGCATTGATCCTGCTCGCCCTGGGAGCCGCCTGGCTGGCCAACGAGCCGCTTCCGGAAGGCAAAACCGGAGCTGCGGCAGATGAGCTGGCGCGCAAGATGCAACGCTCGGTTAATGTGGAAGCCTGGAATAATACCCGGTTTGTACGCTGGTCTTTTCCCGGCGGGCACGACTATGTGTGGGACAGGCAGGCAGGGCTGGTACAGGTGAAATGGGGCGCGAATGAAGTACTGCTCCGCACCAACGGCCCGGGTGGTAAAGCCTGGCAAAACGAGCAGCTTCTGAAAGGGGAGGCTGCCCGGGCGTTGATTCAGGAAGCCTGGGCTTATTTTTGCAACGACTCCTTTTGGTTGAATGCGCCCGCCAAAGTTTTCGACCCGGGGACTCAGCGGGCTCTGGTAGACCTGGAGGGTGGGGAAAAGGCGTTGCTCGTCACTTACGAAAGCGGAGGCGTGACGCCCGGCGACGCTTATCTGTGGCACCTTAGTGCAGATGGCAAGCCGGAACGTTATGAGATGTGGGTCTCCATTATCCCCATCGGCGGGCTGAATGCCACCTGGGAAAACTGGACAAGCCTGTCTACCGGTGCGCAAATTGCCACCGCCCACAACCTGGGCATCTACGAGATGGAACTGACAAACGTAAAGGGAGGGAACACCCTTGATCAGATTGGCCTGGAACGGTACCCCTTTGAAGCGCTTGGGGTAAGGCAATGATGTAACCGGGAGGCCAGGAGGAGGGCGCGTTAGGCGTTGCAATAATGGGGGGCAAGAAAGTTAATCGATCAGTGCTTTAAGCTCTGCTTTGATGAAAGCGCCCAGCTCGCTGACGTATGACCTGGAAAAATTAAACTCAATACCAGCGGCCTGATAGATTTCCCGGACATTGCGGGTGTAGCCCAGTTTAAGCGCATTCAGGTAGTCCTTTATGGCAGCGTCGGGCGCTTCCCGGTACCTTTTCCAGATGGCAATAGCGCCAAGTTGGGCCATACCGTACTCGATATAGTAAAAAGGCACTTCAAAAATGTGCAGTTGTTTATGCCAGAGGTGTTCCAGATAATGCTCCAGCCCTGAGTGGTCGATGGTTGGAGAATTAAAAGATTTCATGATTTGCATCCAGGCTTCCTGCCGGTCTTCCTGTTGGTGCTCAGGGTGCGTGTACACCCAATGCTGGAATTTGTCAATCGTTGCGATCCATGGCAATACCTTGAGGACATATTCCAGCTGGTTGATTTTTGCCCGCCGCAGTGCTTCCGGGTCTTCGAAAAAGACATCCCAGTGCTCCATAGTCAGCAGCTCCATGCTCATGGCTGCCAATTCTGCCACCTCAGAAGGCACGCGCTTAGCGGTCTTGAGTTTGTAGTGGTTGGTCAGCCGGCTGTGTACGGCGTGGCCCGCCTCATGCATCAGGGTGCGCATATCGCTCAGGGAAGTCGTCGCATTCATAAAGATGAACGGGATGCCGGTCAGGTGCAGGGGCATATTGTAGCCTCCGGGGCGTTTGCCCGGCCGCGAATCCAGGTCAAGGTGCCCCAGCTCACTCATGATTTCGAGGGTTTGCCCAAATTCCGGATGAACCTTATACAAGCAGGTGGTCGACTTTTCAACCAGCTCCTCAATCGTCCGGAAGGGGCGCAGGGGCTGATCGCCGGTAGGGTCCACGAACAGGTCCCAGGGGCGAAGTTGCTGTAGCTGCAGGGTCTCTTTCCGGTATGCGTTGAGCTCATCGACGAGCGGGACGATCTCGGTTTGAATGGAGTGGTGAAAATCCTCGCAGTCCTGCACTTCATAGTCAAAGCGGCCAAGTGCCTTGAACTTAAAATCCCGGAAGTTCTCAAACCCCGCATTCTTCGCCATCTGATGCCGCATATCTTTGAGGGTGTCAAAGAGGTCGTCCAGGGGCGCTGTTTCTTCGAGCAGACGGGCGTGGATTTTGTGGTACACTTCCTCGCGGTAGGTCCGGCTGGGTTCTTCGAGGAGGGAAGAGGCTTTTTGCAGGGTCATTTGCTTGCCATCCACTCCGATGGTCATTTCGGAGAAGATCTTAACGTACTCTTTGGATTTCAGTTGGATTTCAGTAGCCAGAGGGATATTTTCCTTCCGGAACAGGTTTACGGCATTGCGGATACTACGCAGATGGATGAGGTATTGCCCGTCTTTCAGCTGCGTAATGTAAGGACAGTTGACCAGTTTTTCATTGAGTTCGTTCTCAAGCGCGGTGATTTTGGGTGCCAGCTCCTGCACTGCATATTGATACAGGGATTCGGCTTTGTCATCGGTGCTGTCTACAGTAATTTTAATGTAACGCCACGAAAAAGCTTCACTGACTACTGCATCCAGTTCGCTCTTGTCTTTTAGCCATTGTTCAAGTTCCTGTTTCGTATGGATCTGCCGCTTGAGCAGGTCCCGGTAGTAAGGCTGAAGCCTGGACCAGGTCGTCACTTTGAACTCCTTAGGCACAAATGCTCTTTCATGTTCTTGCAGAACAGTAGCCGTCTTGGTCATGAGAATCATGATTTAAGGGTGCCGCAATGATCTACATTTTCACGGGCACGCAACGGGAATGTATATTCTCTCACAGTTGGTTGTTCCCCCGGGAACCACGAATCGTGAAATCTTCCCTTCAATGATCGAATGTTGTACCGGGGGGCACATAATAAGAGGGTTTACGCTACTTGCTGCTAATTGTTACCCAATCGGAGGAATTTGTTTGGGAAAAGCGCCGAAGAAAAAAACAGGAGGTAGATGAGCTGGCACGGAAGCAAAGACATAGGGCGCTTAAGAGGGGGAGGGGCGTCCGTGCCAGCTTGGTGCCGGGTTATTCTTCTTCGTCACTTTCTGCTGAATCGCTCAGCATTCCCGCTTCATCGAGGTAGTTAAACCATTTAATCACCTTTTTGATATCGCCGTTGAAGACCCGGTCACGGTCATACGTCGGCAATACCTCAGCGAAGTATTCGTGTAGTTCCTCAGATTTGGCAGAAGCAGCAGGGGGCGGATTGTCCTCCTGTTGCTGTTTCATGTTCCGGAACACTTTCTTCAGCTCTATGGAATCCCCGTCATCGGTAAAGATAGAGATAGACTCCAGGGGGGTGAACTGGTGTTTCCGTGAAGATGCAAACCGGCGCTTTCCCGATTGCACATCTTCTATGATTAAGCCGTTACTGCGGTTGGCTGCCATTCGGTAGATGCCGGATAAGCCGCTTACCGCAATGAGTTGTTCTAAATTCATAAATTATGTATCTCCTTATTTATTCAAGGCTGCAAATTTAACAACAAAAACGCGAATTGCTTAGCCTAAAGAACCTGTTCTTTTCCGGAGATCACTACTGAAGGGGGGATGGGGGGCTTTTCAGCTTTGAGGGTAGTTCAACAAAGCTACGGATTAATTTCAGCGGACACAATTATTAGCTGCATTAATTGGGATATTCGTACGAAGCCCCTTTGTTCCGTAGCATGATTTACGGCAAAGCCGGGATCTGTTTTTTTGCGGAGCCCCGGCCTATTCCTTCTCTTCCCGCTTTGCGAGCTGCCGAAGCTGGCTTGGGAGCAGGCTGATTTTCCCTTTGCTGAACCGTTCCAGGCTCAGTGCCGTAACGATGTACAGCTCCGTAATGCCGGGCACAGGCATGAAAATCAGGCTGAAGAAGGGCAAAAATTTAGGCAGGTCTTTAAGTTGCTCCATTGCCGCTTTTATCTCCTGTTCAGATGGCAGGGGCGTATCTCCCTTCGGCCGGAACTTCCTGCGCAGCAAACGGCTGAGGGTGATGGCCATCTCGCGGGTTTCCACAGCTTCCATTTTTGCTGCCCGCCCCAGTTTGAGGGTGTTTTCCGCCACCGCTTCCCACACCAGGTACATCCCGGCTTTGCGGGCTTTATAGAAGCGTAGCTGCTCGCCGTACTGAAACAGGAACAGGCCAAGATTGGCTTTGCTGCTGATCAGGTCATCCTCGGTAAGGCGCAGCCTGAAAGCCAGTTCTTCCAGAAGGTGGGTCTCCTGCAGGTCAATTTCAGCATCAGCGTATACACCCATTAGTGCAATATCCAGCAGGAAACGCCGCCCGGCCCAATGCAGGTTTTCCGGCACCTGTATGTCCCAGGCAGAAGGGCCGGAACGGATGAGGTTGCGGATGGCATGCTGCTCCCCCGGTGTCAGTATACGGGCGGATTTCCGGAATTGCCGGAGCAGGAACTTTTCCTGCCGCGTGACCTCCCAGTCGGCATGTACGGCTGCTGCGATGACCTTTAGCGTCAGGATTTTCAGGGCTTTCAATTCTGCCTGTAAAGCCGCTGCCCATTCAACAGGGGGCTCCCCGTGCAGTTGCCTTTCATAATACCGCTGAAAGCCGTAAATGTCCCAAAACAAGTGGCTGTTGATGCCGCTGCGGCGAAAATCAAAATAACTGCGCTTGTACTGTACCCGTTCAAAAAGGATGTCCTCTACGAAATTGTGCGCCTGCCCGGCCCCCAGCCCGTGCAGTTGTTGGTAATACTGCCGCAGGGTCCGCCCAAACCTCGCTACCCCATCTTTGTAGCCTTGTCCTGTTGGCTGCCCCTCGATGAGCAGGGCTGTGTACAGCAACGTATCGAGCAGAATGAATTTCGCCAAATCCGGGCGTTTCATTCGCAGTATTCGGTCATCCGTAGTCTCAAATGGGTAAGCAACGGGAAAGCCAAAGGCAATACCGGAGCGCTGCATGCATTGGTAAAGCGGGTGGTGAAGGCTTTCAAACCGCTCCCCGTTTTGTCTGAGCGCCTCCGGCAGATCAACCGGTGCCTTGGGCATCAGCGGTTGGCCCTGACGGTAGGCCAGGTATTGTTCCAGCCAGCTCTTTGATTTAAAATTCAGCATGCAGTTGGGTAATGGCGTAAAATGTTTCCGTGCCAAAAATAATGCCCGTAAGTTAGCACCTTCAAAATTATTCGCTCTATGGACTATTCTGCTCTGCCAAAAGTAGAGTTGCACCTACATCTGGACTGCTCGGTCAGCTATCCGGTAGCCCGCCAACTGAAGCCCGGCTTATCTGCAAAGGTTTTTGAGGAGGAATTTATTGCACCGCCCAAATGCAAAGACCTTGCTGATTTTCTGAAGCGGGCCGTCAAAGGCTTCGGGCTGTTGCAGTCCCGCAAAGCACTGCGCATGGCTACGCTGGACCTGCTGGAAACCCTGGAGGCTGAGCAGGTCATATACGCCGAGATCCGGTTCGCACCGCTTTTGCATACGCAGCAGGGGCTGTCGCCGGAGGCAGTGGTGGAGACTGTCCTTGAAGCCCTGAAAGAGGGGCAGCAGGGGAAAGCCATACAGACCGGCCTTATTCTCTGTACCCTGCGGCGGTTTGATGAGGGCAAGAGTATGGAAACCGCCCGTTTGGCCGCCCGCTACCATGCTCAGGGCGTCGTGGGCTTTGACATCGCCGGGGACGAAGCCAACTTTGAACTGTCACCCCATATCCCCGCCTTTCAGTACGTGCACGAAAAAGGCATTCCGGCTACAGCCCACGCCGGGGAGGCCCGTGGCCCGGAAAGTGTCCGGGAGTCTATAAAGCACCTTCACCTGAGCCGGATTGGACATGGGGTCCGCATAACCGAAGACCCGGGGGTGATGGAGGAGGTCCGTTCAGCGGGGCTGCACCTGGAAATTTGCCCTACGAGCAACATTCAGACCGATATTTACCCGGCTATGCCCGCCCATGCTATCCATCAGTTATTGCAGGAGGGCTTCCCGCTCAGCATCAACACCGATGGCCGGACGCTGGTCAACGTTTCACTCAGTGAAGAATACCGGCGTATTGCGCACGCCTTCCATTGGTCGCCTGATCAGTACCGGGCCACGCTGGAAGCGGCGGTAGATGCTGCATTTACGACTGAAGCCATCAAATCGGGCCTGCGCGGGCAAATCCTTGAAACGTGGGGCGGCGGTTCATAACCGATCCGCTACGGTTCAGGGCCCGATATCTACGGCTGATCAGAAAGAGCTGGCAAGAGGGGAAGCAGGAATGCACCTTTGTACCATCACTCACAAATACCTAATCTGATCATGACTCGATTTTTCTTACTTCCGATACTCCTATTCATTGCAGGGGCCCTTTTGGCACAGCCGGTGCAAACCATCAAAGGGACGGTAACCGACCAGCAATCTGAAATGCCTGTCATTGGAGCAACAATTGAAGTGTTGAGCGTTGAGCCTTCCAAAGGCACCGCTACCGATTTTGATGGCCGTTTTGCGATTGAAGGCGTTCCGGTGGGGCGGCATCAGCTGCGCATTTCCTACCTGGGCTACGAAACCGTGACGATTCCCAACGTCCTGGTAACAGCCGGTAAGCAAACTGCCCTTAACCTCAGCCTGCAGGAATCCATCGTCCAAATGGATGAGGTGGTGGTTACTGCCAAGGTGGAAAAAGGCAAAGCCCAAAACGAAATGGCGACCATTAGTGCCCGCTCTTTCAATCCCGAAGAAGTCACCCGGTTTTCCGGTGGGCGCAACGACGTGGCCCGACTTGCAGGCAGTTTTGCCGGGGTAGCCGTAGCCGATGACAGCCGCAACGACATCGTCATCCGGGGCAACTCGCCTACGGGCGTGCTTTGGCGCCTCAATGGCATCCCCATTCCCAACCCCAACCACTTTTCCACCCTGGGCACCACCGGTGGGCCGGTCAGTGCGCTGAACCCCAACCTGCTCAAAACTTCCGACTTCCTGACTTCCGCCTTCCCGGCCGAGTATGGGAATGCCCTTGGCGGGGTATTCGATGTGGGTTTCCGCAACGGCAACCGCGATGAGCATGAATATATGTTCCAACTGGCAGCCTTCAGTGGACTGGAAGCCATGGCGGAGGGTCCAATGTCCAAGGCAAAGAACAGTTCTTACCTGGTGAGCTACCGCCATTCCTTTGTTGGGCTGGCAGATCAAGTCGGGATCCCGGTCGGTACCAACGCTACGCCCAACTACCGCGACCTGAGCTTTAATCTGGATTTCGCGAATGGCAAAGCCGGGAAGTTCACCCTGTTTGGCATCGGCGCGACGAGCGATATTGACTTCCTCGGCGATGAAATTGATGAGGCAGACCTTTTCGCCAGCCCGGATGAAGATGCGTATGCAGACTCTCAGCTGGGTATTATTGGACTGCGCCATAATCTTATCGTTGGTGAGAACGCTTACATCCGAACCGTTGTATCCGCTTCCACTGCCCGTTCAGGGTTTCAGCAGGACAACTTCCTGGATGACGGAGAGGGCAAGCTACGGGTCACCGAAGTAAGCGACGTGACTAATACGCTGGCGGTATCTTCTTATTTGAATAAAAAGTTCAACGCCCGCTTTACCCTGCGTACAGGAGTTGTCGCAGAAAACTACCAACTTGATACCCGGGTAGACGACCGGGACGGACGCCCCGATTTGGATGAAGATGGTGAGCCTGATTGGGTAGTGGTCCGGGATTTTGAAGGCAGCATGACGCTGATGCAGGCCTTTGCGCAAGGGGTGTACCGCTTCAATGACAACCTGTCGCTGCAGGCAGGTGTGCACGCCCAATATCTCGATATCAATGAAACTTCAGCAATAGAGCCCCGGGCCACGCTCAACTGGCAGGTCCATCCAAAGCACGCTTTTAGCCTGGGCTACGGCCTGCACCACCAAATGCAGCCGCTGCCGGTCTTTTTCTTCACAGAAACCGACCCTGCCACCGGCGAGCTTGTGCGGTCTAACGAAAGCCTGGATTTCACCCGTAGCAACCACTTCGTGCTGGGTTATGACTGGAGCATTGCGCCAAGCTGGCGGGCCAAGGTGGAGACGTACTATCAGGCCATCAGCAACGTGCCGGTACAGCCTTTTGCGAGCAGCTTCTCTATGCTCAACGCCGGTGCCGACTTCGTTTTCCCGGAAACAGGGCGCCTCGTAAATGAGGGCACAGGTACCAACTACGGCCTGGAGCTTACCCTGGAGAAATTCTTCAGCAATGGTTACTACGGCTTGCTGACGGCTTCCTTCTTCGACTCGAAGTATGAAGGCAGTGATGAAATCGAACGCAATACTGCTTTCAACAACGGCTACGTGGTCAACTTCCTGGCAGGCAAGGAGTTCAAGATTGGCAAGGACAAACGCAACGCCCTGACCTTCGACATGCGCCTGAGCAATGCCGGTGGCCGTTACTATACGCCGGTTGACCTGGAAGCCTCAAGAGCTGCCGGTGTGGAAGTGTTGCTGGAAGATATGGCATTCAGCGAGCGCTTCGACCCTTACTTCCGCCTCGACCTGAAGTTTGGCTACCAGCTCAACAGCAAAAATAAGCGGTTGTCCCAGCAGTTCTTTATCGACTTTCAGAACATCACCAACAATGAAAATATCTTTGATTTGCGCTACAACCCTGAGACCAACAACGTTGACCGGGTGCTGCAATCCGGATTTTTTCCTGACATCATGTACCGCTTGCAGTTTTAAAACCGCAAATTCTTGATTATCTTACTTACCGGAGTTGGTGTGCCACCGGCTCCGGTAATTCAATATCCAAGCCATGAAGCACCAAATGACAGTCAGGCAAGCTATAGGGATAGACGATCGGCTATTGATGTGGATTGGGATTCCGCTGCTTAGTTTTTTTATTCCGCTTTTGCTGTTTAATGGCACATTAGAGACGGGCCTGCTGCGGTATTTGCCGAAGTGGGGCATTTCTTTTATGTATACGGTAGCCTATTGGATGGTCAGCCGTCAGATTTTTATTTACTTCCGCAGGCGTTATACCGGCGCTAACCAAATCACCATACGCCTCATCTATACTGGCATTGCTCTGGTGGCGGGGTTTGTACTCGTCAATATAATGCTTTGGCAAATCTGCCAGCCTATACTAGCCCTGGTGCCTGAGCAAAACGCGGAGGATACGAGTATGATTGCCGGCTCTTTGCTCATCGTTGCCCTGGTCGGTACGGTTTATGAGTCCATTTATCTCTATCAGAACTGGAGGCGAACTTTGCTGGAGACTGAGCAGCTGCGCCGCGAGCAAGTCGAATCCCAACTGGAAGGGTTAAAAAGTCAGGTGAACCCACACTTTCTGTTCAACAGCCTCAATACCCTGACCTACCTGATTCCGGAAGACCATGAAAAGGCCGTGCAGTTTGTGCAGAAGCTCTCAAAGGTGTACCGTTACATTCTGGAGATGAAAGACAAAAAGCTGGTGACCCTCGCGGACGAGCTGAAATTTTTGCACGCCTACGTCTTTCTGGTCAAGGAGCGCTTTGGGGAAAACTTACAGGTGGAACTGGATGTGCCGGACGCTGCCAAAGCCATGCAGGTGGTACCGCTTTCGCTGCAAATTTTGTTTGAGAATGCCATTAAGCACAACGTAATTGCTCAGGGTAAGCCCCTGACGGTGGCGGTCAGGGTAGAAGGCGGCAACCTGGTGGTGGTCAATAAGCTTCAGCCCAAAGCACAGGTGATGCCTGGCACCGGCACCGGCCTGGCCAACGTAAAAAACCGCTACCGCTACTTCACAAATGACCCTGTATCGATTTCAGCTGACGGAGGTGTTTTTGAAGTCCGCCTGCCGATGCTTCAGGTCTGATGGTTTTTCCGTAATTTCGTGTTTTCTGGAAAAAAAGCGGAGCAGAACGCTCCCGGAAAATACCTGAAGTTATGATTTCAAAAAACATGGAAAATGCCCTCAACGAACAGATCGTCCTGGAGGGCTACGCTTCTCAGTTGTACTTGTCTATGGCATCCTGGTGTGATGCTCAGGGGCTGGAAGGCTGCGCACAATTTATGCACCGTCAGTCCGAGGAAGAGCGCATGCACATGCTGAAAATCTTCCACTACCTCAGCGAAGTGGACGCTTTCGCGAAAGCACCGGGCATTGATCAGCCGCCCCACGAGTTTGAATCCATCCGGGTGCTGTTTGAGCAGGTGTATGCACATGAGCAAAAGGTAACCGCCTCCATTCACAAACTGCTCAAGATTGGTTACGACGAAAACGACCACACCACACTCAACTTCCTGCAGTGGTATGTGGAAGAGCAGCGGGAGGAAGAAGCCCTGATGCGCACCATCCTGGACCGCATCAAGCTCATCGGTGACGGCCCGCAGAGCCTTTACTACATCGACAAGGAGGTGCAGCAGGTCAATGCACAAGCGGAAGCTGCCGAAGCAGCTGAGGAATAATTCATAACCGGTTTCCCGCATGGAAGAGCAAATTCTGGATTATTTTGGTTCGTTTGAAGAAGGCAGCCGCATCGTTGCGGCAAAGCACTTTTTCAGAGCATCAGAAGCCCACCTCTACGCGGCCCGCCTGCGGGAAGCCGGTATTCCCCACTACATTTCCAATACCAACATCATGACCGCCCTGCCCCTGGGCGGTGGAGGGGATATCGGCCTGCATGTCCGCGCTCAGGACCTGGAAGAGGCCACACGCATCATCGCCCGCCTGGATTTCCAAAAACAGCAATCTGCCGACTACGACTTCCGCGATGCCGACCTGGATGACATTGAGTACCAACGCCAACTCAGCGAGGCCTCTAAAGCAGACCGTTTACATCCCTACTGGTACTGGGCTCTTGTACTGATTGCTCTGCTTGTGGGGTTGAGGGCGTATCTGCGTGCCTCGGGAGCGGTGAACCGGTGGTGGGATTTCTTTTGAGATTGGGTGCATTGTTTTATTTGCGTTATATTAGAGTTTATTAACGTAAATTTTGTGTGTCTCTGAATGGTCTTTTTCACCAGCTCTGCATCTCGTCCTCACCTTCGTAGCTTAGGCTACGAGGTTCCGGGCGTTCTTTGATCTGGCAAAAAATACTCATCCGTACCCTATACAAAACCTACATTAATAAACTCTATTGAAGAAATTTAATCTCACATTCAATGGAAGATCAGGAGAAAAGAAAACAACGCACCCGTATTACGGACAGTAAAAATGTAGTCAGCGGCTCGAATATTGAAGGGCAAAACATCCACATTGGGGACATCATCCACCACCATGGCTCTACCACGCCTCCTGTCAGTCAGGAAGGCACCGAAGCGATCAGGCAGCTAATTGCCAAAGGCAAACTCAAACAAGCCATGGAAGCCTTAACTGTTTTTGCGAAGGATAAGGGAGATGCCGATGCAACTGATCAGGTAAACCTGCTCAAAAGCCAATGGGCTGCTTACAATAAAGAAAACAGAATGGGGCTGCTCTCGTCTGGGGAGTCTACGTTGCAGCGCAACAAAATCACTCATAGGATGCTCGAACTTTTACGTGAATTCGATGAGTAAGAACTTAGCAGAGGAGGACCGGGGAGTGGTAAAAGCCGGGGTGCAGCTATTGCAGGAGCATTGTGCCTATACTCAGGCTTCTGTGCACCGGAAATTAGCTCGCCTGGGTTGTAGTGTAGCGGTCGCTTCCTTGAACAACATTATCAATGATAAACCCATTGGTGCCCCTCTTGCCCGGAAAGTCTGTTTGTCAATACAAGAGTTGGTCTGGCATGAACTTGGCCTGCAATGGGACCCCGGAAAGCAACAATTCCTAATAGATAGACGCCCCTCCGGCTGGCAGCCGAATGTGGTGCCGGAAGGACAGCAGAAACCGCCGGCCCATCATTCGTCCATCATCCGCCCCGAAGGGCGTTTGACTATAAATGAGAAGGTCGGGATCATCAATGAGGCACAGCAAGAGGTGATTGAGTTTGGGTTGAGGCTGCGCACCTTTTCTAATTATTTTTTGACTCGAAGCGCTTACGAATTCAAAAATCACATTGTTGCTCAGCTTAGCAGAGGCGTCCATTTTAAGCTATATTTGCTGGATCCTGATTGCAATGAAGCTCGGTTGTATTTTAATGACCGTGCCCGGGTATTGCCCGAAGAGCGCGAGGGGCAGGAACAAGCTCGTGCATCAGTTGAGCGGCTGTCTCAAATCAAAGAAGAATTGTTGGCGGAAAACAGCCCGGGGGACTTTCAGGTCTACTTTTACCGGCACATCCCTGTTGCGCACTTCTTGATTATCGACGGTAAAAGCTTGTCCGGGCAAATGGTATACGCTCCGTATTTATATGGCATCCGAAGGGCGGACTGCCCGGTTTCAGTGATTAGCAAGCAGGCACATCGTCAGCTTTTTCGAACGCATTACCAGTCTTTTCTTGCGCTCTCTAAGGATGCAACTCCCATTTTCTAAAGGGTTGAAATTTGACAATGAGACCGATGTCTGAGCCTGAATTCATATGAATTCATATGGAGGAGGGTGAATGCTCTTCCTGTCTGTACATGATGTTTAGGGCCCCCATCTTTGTGGTAAATACCATAGAGGCTTACTGGCTTTCCTGGCTTTCGCTTCCTTCCCGAAGCTAACCAATGGCAGCCGTCCGTGCCACTTTAGGCAGCGCCCGTGGTATCCTAAACCACATTTTCTTACCTAAACATCTTGATTATGGACCTTATCCTGATGATGGAGATCCTGGAGATCATTATTGAGGAAGTTGTATTGCCTTGATAGTTGGTTTTCAGTGGTCCGCTGATTAAAGCCTTCAGTGCAGGACAGTTGTTTATTCCATGGAAGAAGCGCTTCGTAATCAACTTTCCGTGCTGGGGTTAGTAAATTTTTTGTTTGATCCAGGATTGGCAGACGATGGGCTCGCCGTTTAGTCTTTCAAAAACTGCTTTGGCATTTTTATTGTTGATAAGCGCCTTGGTGACCTTCAGGAGGTTCAGGAAGGCAAGTTTGGTGGATTCTCCGATATCATTGTGGGACGAAAGGTAATCCTGAAAGTTTTTGCAGTGGTCTATAATGATATCGTGGCCGGCATTTTGCTCAACAAATGCCAGTAACTGAAAGGTCCGGGCACGGATTTCAAGCCTGGAAGGCACCGCTTTTCTTAGTGACAGGAGTTGATGCACCCGGTCATACTGACCTTTGTAAAAGGCGATCATGGCTTTGGCAATAGCAATAGCAACTTCCTGCTCCGTATCTGGCAGCTTGTCGCCGTACTGGCTTAGGTATGCTTCTGCCCAGTCTGTCCTTTTTTCTACACAGGCTGTTGCAATGGTGTTCATGAAACGGTTGCTGGTCAGTAAATTGTGGTGGTGCAGCAATTCATTAAGCGCCTCGTTGTGGTACCAGTGTTCAAAGATGGCGGTATTCATGGACGCATCCTGATATCTGCCCTGATGGCTCATAGCGTTGACGCAATACCCGTGCAAGATCATCTGAAGGTCCGGGCTAAATTTTTGGCCATGTTCGATATAGAAAGCCAGCAGCATATCGAGTTTGGTACCGTCAGTGTAGGCGTCATTCAGCCCTTTGGCCAGGTTAAGCCCCCGGCGCAGCAGGTCAAGCGGTCTGTTTTCAGCTGCTGTTTGGTCATGCTCAGTGAGGTCCGCATGGTTGTCCACAGGGAGTGGGTCATCCAGTACATTTTCACGGTTTTTAAGTTCCGACTGATAGAGGGTATGAGCAGCCTCATAAAAATCATCGAGCAACCTGGTTAGCAGAATCAGCCTTTCCCGACCGGTTTCAGTTTCCTTCTTTTTGGTGTCATTGGTGGAGAAATAAAGCAGGTGGTTTAAATAAAGCTGGTCAAATAAAGACCAGATGCTTAGGTATTCTGGCTGCTGAACCAACTGCCGGGCCTGAGCTGCTTTGAGCTCAAAGAGATGATGGGCGCCTTTTTCCTGGAAAATTTCGAGCATCAACAGGTCCCGCCGCTTTTGCCGGTTGGTTTTTTCCATGCCGGCTGCCGATTTAGGGTTGAGTTTTTCCAGTATGAGAAAGTCCTCCAATAGGCTATACAGGCGGCTGGTGGCTTCAGTGATGCTTTTGGGTAATACAGACTTAGACCGTTGTTCCCGCAGGGCTTTCGCAACTTCGGCTTCACTGAGGTACTCATCAGTTAGCTCATCAGGGTAGTGCTTTTTGAGCAGGGCAAGCAGGTCGGCCATCAAAGAGTTCTTACCAATTCCCCCTGCTGCATATTTGAAGAAGGCTTTTACCTCCCGTTCAGGCATTACCCGAAGTAGCTGTACGATTTTAGTGTTGAGCATAGCCAGTTGTTTTACTGAAGAAGCATGTGCATTCAGTGTAAAAGTAGAAAGGGAAAGCTTAAGGATCAACAAGTACTAAATCAGGGAAAAAGAAATGTTTGCTTAAGTTGTTGATAGTGAGTGTTTAGTATTTCTTAATAGGTGTTTTTGTTGCAAGAATGACGCTAAAATCCGGTTGATAAACCAACAGGATAAGCCGACTTTTACATCATGCTACTGAAGTTCAGTGCACTAAGTAGTGAAGCAAAAGCTTTTCGAAAGTGGTGAATTTTTTTTCGGGAAGCCCTAAGAAACTAAGCTCGCATAATGTTTCACTCCCCTGGAGTGGAAGCCTTTTTGTGCTGGTGAGCCTGTGGAAACATGGGCTCACCTTCATATGCGGGCAAAAAACCAAATGAATGAATAGCAACCGTCTGCCCTTCATCTGAATAACCCAATCTTTACATTGGGCTAGGTGAGGCCGGTAGCATTACCCAAAAAGGACAAAGCCATGGCGCAAGAAGTTAGAAAACAAGTTGTTGATGTTTTTACCCAAAAGCTGCAGCGTAATTTTAGACTCTACTGTCAGGAGCAGTCGCTGCCATCGGATTTAGAGCAATTTACGACCTACCTTATTGATCACGGTATCGTTGACAAACATACGATTCGCCACTATGCCATTCTCGAAGCCTTTAAAGAGCTCTATCCGGCAAATGAACACAAAAAAACGCAAACAGTGGAGCAGCTGGCCCGGCGGTTCAATGTGTCTGTCAGAAGTATTTGGAATGTGCTGCAGAAGCGTCGATTGTAATAGGCCATTGTCAAATTGTCAATTAATTCTATTGTTTTGAGGTAGTTTAACTTATATTTGGTTTTACTATGCATCTGCCTGCTAAAGTTATAATCTTGACCCCGATCGCGTTAGAATATTCAGCTATGCGCGATATGCTCAGTTCAATTGAATCTTTTGAACTGGGGAGTTATGCATGTGTGAGAGGCAAGGTAGTGCAAGAGTCCGGTTCACTAAGTGTCTTACTTGTGGAGACGGGTTCCGGTAATCAACAGGTGGGCTTTGCGGCTCTTAAAGCGATGCAGGCCTGCAAAGCAAATGCGGTCATTCTTACAGGAATTGCCGGAGGGGTTAAGGATGCCGGGCTGGGTGATATTGTAGTGGGGACCCGTGCATATGGGTACGAGTCAGCTAAGGAAACTGCAACGGGTACCTTAAGCCGCCCCTCCGTATTTCATTACAGTTCCGCCCTTCAGCTTCAGTGTAAAAAGGTAGCAGAAGCCGGGCAATGGAAGCGAAACAGCGGAACGGCGGACTCTTCAAAGGTGTATTTTGGGCCAATCGCTTCCGGCGAGAAAGTCGTGGCAACCACAGAGAGCCCTGTGTATCAATCCATAAAGCAATATTACAATGACACCCTGGCTTTAGAAATGGAAGCCATAGGTTTTGCGCGGGCTTTGCACGATTTCAAGGACGTAGAATGCATCAACATCCGTGGGATATCAGATTTGCTCGACGGCAAAACGTCAGCCCATGATAAAACCTATCAACCCATTGCCGCCAAAAATGCGGCTGCTTTTGTCTTTGAACTCCTAAAACAAATCGACCTAAAACCCTTACCGCACATGGACCCAAAAGAAATCGGGCAAGCCCTTGCCCAGAGGCTGCTGCCTTACCTGTCAGCAAAAGATTTACCAACTGGTCAACTTCCGCTTTCACCTCAGGCCCCAGCTGTCATCCGGCAGGTATGGGGTAGCGTATTGCCCCTTCTCCAAGCCGATTTGGAGTTCATTGAGGACGAAGATAGCCTGAAACAATCCCTTGCCAAAGAGGTCGGCAAAGCCACCAAAAAAGATGAAGGCCTTAAGGCCGAACTCGAAGCCCTGCTGGCTAAGCTCCGGGAGGCAGATGCCGATAATAAGGGCGGTGTCTCTATTCAAAACAGCAAGAATGTGGTGCAGGGCAGTACGATTAGGGTGGGGGGTGATTTTCGGTTGGGGGATGGGTGAAAGTAAACTTGTAAACGCTATTTTCCATTTGCAATTTTCAGCTTTAGAAGAATGTGTGTTGTGGTAATCAGCTTAGCTTTAGCCACCTGCTTTCATTGACCTAAACCCTATTCTCATGACAAATAAACGAGGTTGGCATTCTCAAAAAAACAAAGTAGAGAACTCCCATGTGTCAGCAGGTGAACGTGTACACATTGGGGATCAAATAGTGAATAACTATAGCGGGCCTAATCCCGGGAAAGGAGGGAAACCAGGACTAAAGGTAACGCTCGTTAGCCTGACGCTGCTATCAGTGACGATTTTCAGTCTTTCTTTTTCAAATAACGAGTTCGTATTCCTTCAAGTGTTATTTGGAGAAAAGTCGGAGAAACCAATAGATAAACCTGCTTCTACAACGCCGCATGAAAGAGAAGGTGGAGAAGAAGAAGGTAATCCTCAAGAAGAAGCCCCACCTAAAATTAGTAAACCTAAAAATGAACTTCCTCCTGTAAAGCCCAAACTGCCCATTTCCGATTACATCAATAGTAGTCTAAAGGTCAAAACCGCAATTTTGGGCAGCCGCTCTACCCAACTGCCCGCATTCCAAAAAGCGGTGGAAGAACAGTTCGTGCGCCAGGGTATCCCAGTTTCAAATCGATATTTCAAATCTGCCTTTGAAAGTAAATTTGGCAGAGATTTGGAAAGACTGGATATAGGGAGTCTTCAAGATATCGGTTTGCCTAACCTCCTTAACTGCATTTGTGAGATAAGGGAAACCGTCAAATATGAGCCTAATGAAATTGAAGGTATGCACATGGTAACTGCAAGAGGAAGAGTAAATGTTCTCCTGCTTAATCTCAAGGAAGGGCGGCTGAGGCAGTATACTTTTACTGAAAATGGCGCAGGCATTTCTGAATCTTCAGCACTGGAAAGCCTCGAGGAACACTTACTAAAATCGCCAAAACTGGCAGAGATATCAGCTCAAAAATGTCAATAACATCACATGAGAAAATATTCGCTTTTATTAATTATTGCCCTGTCGTATGGTAGCCTGTTCGGGCAGAGCATCACTGACAGAGAACTCAATGACCTAGCTACAAAACTCGTCGATAAGGTAAACAATGAATTAAACAATCAAAATATTGCCATTGCCGACTTTGTCGATATCAACGATGAGCCATCTGATCTAGGGCGGTACATTGCCGAAGAACTGAGTTTTAACCTGGTTGATCGGACGACTAAGTTTAAAGTAATTGACCGTACCCATTTTCGGAGATTAATGAAAGAAGCAGGCCTTGGAGACAAGGGCATGGTTGACCCTGCCTCTGTTCAAAAGCTTGGTCGTCTTGAAGGTATTACCGCGATTCTATATGGTAAATTAATACCAACCAGCAACACCATCAAAGTCTATGTGAAAGTGGTTCATTTGGAAGGTCAGGTCAATGAAGCCACCGTCCGGGGAACCATCACTCGTACACCTACAATTGATGATTTTCTTGGCAGCGGAGGTTCTAAGCAGGAAGAAAGCACAGCGAGCCAACAGGGAACGACTCACCGCAGCTCCCCAAGCTTTGTCAACGAAAACATTGAAGTTAAAGTGCTGCAGTGTACCAGGCGGGGGACTACTGTCGACTGCGAAATAGAATTTTTAAGCAAAGCGCGCAATGACAACCTTGTCCTAAGAACGAGTCAAAGTCGGTTGGTAGACGCCAATTGGAATAGTTACCCTGCTTCACGGGTAATTATGAACGGAATGCAAAGCTCACAACAGGTGAGCCAACCCCTTGCTGTCAATCAGCCCAAACGTGGAATTATAAGCTTTGGTAATGTACCTGCTTCACTCTCAACTGCTCAGCTCCTGGAAGTCAATTGTACGTCATTGGCTGCCTTCACCTTTACTGCCCAATTTGAGCACATCATTTTAAAACAATAGAGTTTATTAAGGTAGGTTTTGTATAGGGTATGGATGAGTATTTTTTGCCAGATCAAAGAACGCCCGGAACCTCGTAGCCTAAGCTACGAAGGTGAGGACGAGATGCAGAGCTGGTGAAAAAGACCATTCAGAGAC
>JANSXW010000137.1 GCA_024742755.1 bacterium
ATCCATCGTCTTCCTCGCATTCATTTTTGATATCTCCCCATGGGTGGGACAACCCAAGATAATGACCTACCTCATGCACTAAAGTACGACCAAGCTGGTAAGTACTTTCAGCTCTGCTTGTGCCAAAATAGTTGATATTGATAACCACTCCATCCGTTGGCAGCCCGGCATCATTGGGTGAGGAGGCATATCCAAGTAAAGCTTCATGCATTTCAACGACCCAAATATTCAGATAGCGATTCGTATCCCATGCATCAATTCCGCCTCTTTCAGCGTAAAAGATGTCATCATTAAGCACGGCATTATTTCCATTTATTTTTTTACGATTAATCCCTAAAGTAGGCAAGCCATTGGGGGCTACTGAGGCTAATTCAAACTCAATATAAGCATCAGCCGCTAATTCTCTAAATGGCTGTGGCATAAGCAACCATTCTTTTCCTCTTTTCCTGAAATCTCTGTTTAAGGCGTGAATTTGAGCATGTATCTGAAAATCACTTACTTCAGTCTCAGTTGTACTAATGACGTGAACGACTACTGGAACGGTAACAAGGCTACGGAAGGTCAGCGCCTCACGATGCAAATCGATAACAGGTACAAAAGACGCATCATAAAGGCATTGTCTTGGCTGAGCCTTCAGGTTGAAAAAGACAAGCATCAACAAAAAAAATTGGAAACGCAAAGTTATCCAGATTTTAGATAAACAAAGTTCCCACTCCGGAGGAACCAGAGCAGGAACTTTTAAATTAAGTTTTTACTTATTGGGCAACCACAAAACGCAAGGTGTTCATTTTGCCATCGATTTCCAGTCCAATGACATACATACCCGGTTGAAGGTTATGAACATTCACAGAAGCGTTGAACGCTGGAAGAATTCCAGATGATACCGCACGTCCTGAGATATCTAGAATTTGATAAGGCATAGGTGATGAGCGGGGAGGTATTCCTTCGAAGAAAATCTCATCTATTGAGGGATTAGGATAAACACTTAAGTGAATTTCTTCCTCTATGGTTCTTAATCGGCAATTACCACCAGCCTCCACTACCCTAAAAATCTTTCTATAATTATCGTATGAAACACAATTGTCTTGACTTATGGCCAAATTAACTTCATAGAAGTCTTTCCAGAAGGTCCATGTGCTATGATGAAGTTGCCAAACATCGGTCAGAAGATTAACAACATCAGGAACTGGCCCTTCCTGCCAATAAGTAGAAGTCCATTTGTCACAGGAAGACCCAAATGGATCTTTGCATATATCGATTCTGTAATGAGTCTCACCAGTTGTGAGATCAGCACCTGAAGATGAAATTGTCGACAAAAAGATACCACCCGCTGCTACAATGTCTGGTTGACAGAACCTGTCGTTATTGTTGTTATCTTCAAGAATAAACCCAACCTGCGGGTCTCCGATAGTAGCCTCTGGCGTAATATACCAGTCACTGATATTGCTATTGAATCTTTTGCCTAAAGGAGGGCTGCCACAAGGGTTAAAGTATGAATAGATATCTACGTTATCTGAGCCATTCACATCAATGCGCACGTAGTAAATTCCATCTTGTAATCCGGTATAATGCTGTGATATGGCATCAGTAGCCGTCGACTTTATTAAAACCCAAGCATCGTTAGGATGCTGCTTCACATATAATTTATAGGTGAACCGGTGAATACTAGGAGGACTGCCAAGTGCTAAAAAGTTTTCCCCGTCACAACTGAGTATTTGAGCCTGAACATAAATCTTCGGCGAAGGCAATACAAAGGGAGACTCTACACGTAAGCTGTTGCAAGAGGTATGGTTTAACTCCCAGATATATGCCTCAGCGAAGTTAAAACTAAACACAATGGCTAATAACGTAAATAAGAATGCCCTAAATATTTTCCTTAATTGGGGGAGGCTGTAGTGAAAAGTCATGATAAATAAGTTTAGGATGTAAAAAATAACACAGTAATCGTTACTTTTTAGTGAGGACTTTTCAGGAAGTTAGCAGGTCAGAGTGCTAGAGAACGTAGAGGCTCCTATTATTAAGGATGCCTCAAATACTAAATTTTATGTTAACTTTTAGACAATGTAAAAGTACTAATTTTATTTTAAAGAGTACATTGTAGGTGCTAATTTTAACATTATGAGGATTAAATAATTTCCCCAAGGTAAAATTTTCGTTTTTACAATGTTGTTATAGCTTACTAATTCTTGAAATTCAAGAAAAAAAGAGCTTTTTACTAGACTCTGAAGTGTGATAGGCTAGCAGCTACTCTTTTCTGGAAAGCCTTGTAGGTGCCGAGCGTGAAACCACGAGTTGCTAAGTTCGGTATTCCTTCATTTTCCCTATCTTCTACCCAAATTCACCAACCCACAAATCATGCGACCGATCCTGACTACCACCTTGCTGCTAAGCCTGCTGATGACCACCCTACACGCCCTAAGCACCTATGATTTACAATGCGAGCACAAAGCCAATCCTATTGGTATCGATGCCCTAAAACCCCGCTTGAGCTGGAAACTCAAAGGCGACAGCCCCGGGCTAATGCAGGAAGCCTACGCTATTCAGGTGGCTACCGATCCTGATTTTAAGAAGGGCAACTTGGTCTGGGACACTGGCAAAATCACCTCCGGTGCTTCGGTACTCCTGCCTTATGCAGGCAAAGCCCTGGCTTCCGGGCAACGTTACTACTGGCGGGTCAAAGTATGGAGCAATCAGGGAGAAGATTCTGATTGGTCGGCTCCTGCCTTTTGGGAAATGGGGCTGTTAAGCGCTGACGACTGGGAGGCCGAATGGATAGAGCCGGTACAGGTGGAGGAAAAGGATGGACCCGCTTACCTGCTGCGGAAGGCATTCCAACTAAAGGGCAAGATCGCCCGCGCCCGGGCTTACGTCTCCGCCCGTGGGCTGTACGAGTTTTTCCTGAATGGGCAGCAGGTGGGCGATCAGGTCTTTACGCCGGGCTGGACCGCTTACGATGACCACATTCAGTATCAGGTCTACGATGTGACGGGCCTGCTGGTGCGCGGGGACAATGCAGCAGGCCTTCATCTGGGCGATGGCTGGTTCCGGGGCGCGATGGGCTGGATGGACAACTGGGGGCTTTACGGCAAAAGGGTAGGGGCGATTGCACAGATCGAGGTTACTTACGAGAATGGCCAGCAGGAAACCATCATTACTGACGGTAGCTGGACGGGCAGCAGCGAAGGCCCCATCCGCATGAACAGCATCTACAACGGAGAAACCTACGATGCCCAAATGGAACCCGCCGGCTGGAACCAACCGGGCTTCGACGCCCCAAACTGGCAGCCGGTAACGGTGGCGGGCCATTCCAAATCCAACCTTATTGGCGCTGTTTCCGTGCCGGTGCAGAAAGTGGAGGAACTGGCTCCGGACACCATCTTTCGCACTCCATCCGGTACGTTGGTCGCCGACTTTGGCCAAAATCTGGTGGGCTGGGTGCGGCTGAAGGTGCAGGGCAAAGCAGGCACCACCGTGACCATCCGGCACGCCGAAGTCCTCGACAAGGAAGGGGAATTCTACACTGCCAATTTGCGTGCCGCCAAAGCTACGCTGACTTACACCCTCAAAGGAGGAGCGACAGAAGTGTACGAGCCAAGCTTCACCTTCATGGGCTTCCGCTATATCGCTGTGGAGGGCTTTCCGGGGGAGTTGCAGCCCGAAAATGTAACCGCTGTGGTCATTCATTCTGCGATGGAGCCGTCTGGCACGTTTGAGTGCTCCGATTCTCTCATTAATCAGCTGCAGCACAACATCGTCTGGGGGCAAAAAGGTAACTTTCTGGATGTCCCAACCGATTGCCCGCAGCGGGACGAGCGCCTCGGCTGGACAGGCGATGCACAGGCATTTTGCCGTACGGCTGCTTTCAATATGGACGTCGCTGCTTTCTTCACCAAATGGCTGAAAGACCTGCACGCGGATCAGCTGGAAAACGGGGGCGTGCCCTTCGTGATCCCCGATGTGCTGCGCAATAACGGTGTGTCCGCAGGCTGGGGCGATGCCGCGACGATCATCCCCTGGGACCTGTACCAGGTGTATGGTGATACGAGCCTGCTGTCCGCGCAGTATCCCTCAATGAAGGACTATGTAGAATTCATCCGGGAGCAGGCAGGTGACCCGATGCTGTGGAAAGGTGGCAGCGTCTTTGGCGACTGGCTGTTTTACAAGCCCCACGGCAATAACCACACTGCCCCCGATGGCTATACCGATCCGGATATGATCGCGACGATGTTTTTTGCGCACTCTGCTCATTTACTGGCTCAGGCGGCAGGCGTGTTGGGGAAAACGGAAGAGGAGCGGGAATACCGGGCCGTCTACGAAGCGGTCAAAGGTAGATTCCAAAAAGAATACGTGGCCCCATCCGGCCGTATCGCCTCCGATTCCCAAACGGCTTACGTGCTGGCGCTACAGTTTGGATTGCTGCCGGAGCCGCTGCGTGCTAAAGCCGCTGCCCATCTCGTCGATGATATCCGCAGGCGTAAAAATCACCTGTCTACGGGCTTTCTGGGCACGCCCTACCTGTGCCACGTCCTCTCCGACCACGGCTATACGGAAGTCGCTTACGATCTGCTGCTGCAAAAGTCTTATCCCTCCTGGCTGTATCCGGTGACGATGGGCGCTACGACGATCTGGGAGCGTTGGGACGGACAGCGCCCCGACAGCACCTTTCAGGATGTCGGCATGAATTCCTTTAACCACTATGCTTACGGCGCCATCGGCGACTGGATGTACCGGGTAGTGGCCGGCATTGAGCTGCTGGAGCCCGGCTACCAAAAAATCCGCATCCAACCCCAGCCTGATGCCCGATTGGAGTACGCCACAGCTTCCCTGGATTGCCCTTATGGCAGGATTGCCTCCGGCTGGTCTTTAAAGGAGGGCGAGCTGGTGCTTAACGTGGCCATCCCACCCAATACCACAGCGGTAATCGAGCTGCCTGCTGCCAATCTTTCGGCAGTCGAAGCGGATGGAGCCCCGCTGCTGTCTCATCCTGATTTTGCGAAGGCGAAACAGGTTAATGGGACGGTCACTTTTGAGACGGTGCCGGGAGATTATGAATTTAGGTATCGGTATGAGTAGATGGCTAAAACATGGATTGCCAGGCTTGTCATATTATGCACCCTTATTACATCTTCTCCAAAACCGCCCGCATCCCCGCCACCCGCTCTTCCCGGCTGCCCCAGAGTTCAATAAAGGGTACGCCCAGTTGTTGCAGCTCCTGCCGGTAGATGCCGTAGAGGGCTTCCCGTTCGTTGGGGTTTTCCCGCATAGGGCCGGGCTCCCACGGGATGTCAATACCGCAGAGCACCCACAGGTCGTACTGCCGGTGTTGCAGCTGCTCCAGAATCCAGGGGTGGCAGCGGTTGTACTTGAATTCCGACCAGACTTTCATCACCAGCATACCGGTATCAATGAAAAGAAAATCCGTTGCCTTCCCGGCATGTTGGTCTTCCCATTGCAGTTGCCCTTTGGCAATAGCCAGTAAGTCCGATTCGGTATATGGCCGGCCAAGTTGCTCCAGATAGGTACGGGCATATTCCGGTACCCACACGGTGCCCAACTCCTCTGCCAACCGTTTGGCGAGGGCGGACTTGCCGGTAGATTCCGGCCCGGTAAAGAGGATGCGCTTCATGCCGCAAATGTAACAATTCTTAACCCTGATCCCGCATCTTCACCATAGTCAGAATGGTACCAATCGCTACCGTTTCCCCGGTTTCATCGTACACATCTACCATCCATTTGACGATGCCTTTGCGGATGTCCTCCTCGTCCCGTTTTTCCTGACTGATTTTTTCCTTGCAGCTGAAGCGCACTCCAATCGTCGCGCCCGGATAAACGGGCTTTGTGAAGCGGAACTCCTCAATGCCGTAGTTGAGTAAAACAGGGCCCTTCCGCCCGTCTACAAACAGGCCGGCCGCTTTGGACAGCAGGTAGTACCCATGCGCCACCCGCCGCTCAAAGATGGTGCCTTCCAAAGAAGTCTCGTCCACGTGGGCGTAAAAGTGGTCGCCGCTCACATTCGCAAAGTTGACGATGTCCGCTTCGGTAACGGTATGTTTCGCTGTGATGAGGGTTTCACCGACCTCCAGGTCTTCAAAGTGCTGCTGGAATGGGTGGATAGCCTTCTCCTTGAAAGCCGCCCCTTTTTGGTACTGCCCGGTCACGGCGGTGATCATGGTCGGGTGCCCCTGAATCGCGGTGCGCTGCAGGTAGTGCTTAACGCCCCGTACGCCGCCCATTTCCTCTCCTCCGCCGGCCCGGCCTGGTCCGCCGTGCACCAGCAATGGCATAGGGGAGCCATGCCCGGTGCTCTCTTTGGCACTCTCCTCATTGAGAATGAGAATGCGGCCGTGGTAAGCCGCCGCGCCCATTACGTAGTCGGTAGCGATACGCTCATCAGCTGTGGCTACGGTGCTCACGAGGGAGCCCTTGCCCATATTCGCCAGTTCGATGGCTTCCCCCAGGTTTTTGTAGGGCATAAGGGTACTCACGGGGCCAAAAGCCTCAATGTGGTGAGCGCCCTGCTTGTTGAACGGATCGTCATTGAGCAGCAGGATGGGGGAGCAGAAAGCGCCCTTGTCCTGATCGGCGCCCATGACTTCAAAGCCGTCGGTCTGCCCGTATACGATACTGGTTTCTCCGGCCAGCTCCTGTATACGCTGCCGCAGGGTTTCGAGTTGTTTTTTGCTGACCAAAGCGCCCATGCGCACCCCTTCCACCATGGGGTTGCCGATGGTGGTCTTTTGCAATTGCCGGCTAAGGGCCAACTGCACGTCTTCCACCAGGTTTTCCGGTACGATGATGCGCCGGATGGCGGTACACTTCTGCCCGCACTTGACCGTCATTTCCCGCCGTACCTCTTTGATGAAGAGGTCGAAAGTGGGGGAGCCGGGCACAGCATCTTCACCCAGAATAGCCGCATTCAGGCTGTCTGCTTCCATGTTGAAGGTGACGGCATTTTCGATGATGTTGGGCAGGGCTTTCAGCTTGCGGCCGGTGGCAGCGGAGCCGGTGAAAGTGACGGTGTCCTGTTCGCCCAGGGTGTCCAGGATGCCGTGGCCTTTCCCACACACCAACTGTATAGCGCCTTGCGGCAAAATACCCGAGGCTATGATGTCGCGCACCATGGCTTCGGTGAGGAAGGAAGTGATTTCAGAAGGCTTCACCACGGCAGGCACGCCGGCCAGCAGATTGACGGAGAGCTTTTCCAGCATACCCCAGATGGGGAAGTTGAAGGCATTAATGTGGACCGCTACGCCATGCTTGGGCACCATGATGTGATGCCCGATGAAGGTCCCTTCCTTGGAAAGCCCGACCGCATCCCCATCGATATGGAAAGGCTTGTCGGGGAACTGACGGCGAAGGCTGGCATAGGCAAACAAAGTGCCGATCCCTCCATCAATATCAATCCAGCTGTCGCCCTTGGTCGCGCCGGTACGGTAGCTAAGCGGATAGTATTTTTTGCGGATACTGTGCAGGTGGAGCGCCAGCTTTTTGAGCATCTGCCCACGCTCGCGGAAGGTCATTTTCCGCAAATTGGGGCCACCCACCCGGCGGGCATAATCCATAATGGCTGCATAGTCGAGCCCTTCGCTCCCGCAGGTGGCAATCAGCTCCCCGGTGACAGCATCGTACTGTGGGAACCCGTCGCCATCGTGGGGCGTCCACTGTCCCAGCAGGTAGTTGTGAAGATTGGTATTGGGCATGGTTGGTTTTATTTGGATGTACAAACGATCGTTCGTTCGCAAATTTACAAAAAATGTGGGAAGGTGAACAGATAGGAAAAGCTTTCTCCGCATCCCCGCTCTTACGCCTCATTTGCCTGTTTCTTCAAGCCCCTTGCCCCGTGCGGCGAGCCGTGTTGCCAGCCTGAAGCAGAAAACAAAACAGCCCGTTGGCCACTCTTCCGTTTATTGGCTGGAATAGTGGCTCAACGAGCCGAAAGGGTACAAAAGCTGGGGTTAGTCAGTTTATCTTAGCAGGACTTGGCCGGAAGCCCTAATCTTTCTGTCTGCATTTCGGATTACATATTGGTACAACCCGGCAGGCGTGGAAGCAGGTAGTGAAACCTCCTCTGTAACGGGCCCGTAGGGTGCATCAATTATTTCCTGTTTCAGCAACTGCCCAAGCGTATTGTATAAGCTGATGGTCCAATTTCGGGCATCCGCCTTTTCGAAGCTGATGTGGAAGGTACCGGCATTCGGATTTGGGAAAACCCGGGCATCTATGAGGCCTTCAGGGGTAAATCCAATGGAGCTGACAATGTCTCTTATCTCATCAGTTATAACCATCCTTGTGACTTGTCCTCCCTCTGTTCTTAGAGACAGAGCACTCTGGTTTAACCCTTTTGTGAAAAAGCTGTAGTTGGAGTAAGTTGAGACAGTACCCTGTTGCAGGCCAAGTGCATCTAGCATGATCTGTGGAGCAGGCTGACCGGCGAGGAAGAAACTATCTGTCCGTATGGTTGTCCCTTTAAGAAGCAGGGCTTCCATGCTGACTGTGCCCTGCCCATCCGGGTGAGGGAGGATGAGGGTGCCAAAACCTGCAACACTATCTGTTTCTACGTAATTATAATTTGAGCTGGCCGGCACGTGGTCAAGCCCGAAAGCAGTGACGGTCATTAAGTAATCCCCTTTGATATTTATTTCACTGTTCCAGGAGTCGCCATAATTGAGCGGGAATTTAATGTAGTACAGAGGGGTCTCATAAATGTTGTTAGCGCCCAGGAAAGTGATGGTGTCATTGGGGCTCCCGGTCAGGCTTTGGGCAGGCAGGGTAAGGGGCTCAACGATCCGGCCCAACACGCTGTAGCCTTCGTCATCCAGTCTTTCATAGAATACGACTCCTTGTTCTACCAGGTTGAGCGCAAGCCCGGTAGAGGCTTCCTGTAGGTTAGCAGCAGGGAAGGTGGGGTTGGAAGCAATAGGCTCCTTCGTATAACTCGAAGGGCCTGTCAGGGCCTGCCCGCTGTAATCCCATACCACATTAGCGCCCTCAGCGGGGATTGCGGCGCCACTGGTTTCCATATTCCATGAATTGACTGTTGCGCCATCGGTCGTAAGGGTGTAATCTGAGCGCTCAATGGTAATCTGTGCAAAAACCTGGAAAGCTGGAATCGCAACAAAAAGAAGTAAAAATGCCTGTTTCATAATCAAAGATTTAAAGGTTATTCAGGTGTTGGAGAAGGGCCGTACCGTGCCCTTTCTCAAACGTTTCGCTTCCTTATGTAAGGCTGCTCAAAAAGGTCAATGGCTATGGCTGTTTTTTTTAAAAAAATCCAGTGGGCAAACAAAAAGCCCTGCCGTCTTAATAAAGATGCCAGGGCTTTTTGTAGCACAGGTGTTGTCTCCGCCATTCATTTAGAGCTGCTGTGCCAACATAGTCTAAATTTGAGTTTAGCGGGCTAAATGAAAATTTAGCGCTTATTCCATGAGTACAAACCCCGCCCAAAGGAAGGGGGCCGGATAGCGGTTGCGGATTTCCAGCTGTGCTGCGCGGAAGGCTTCCGGAATAGGCAATCCCCTGCTGAGGTAATTGAAATAGAAGGCCGTCATGAATTCCTGGGTTTGAAAATCTGGTATTTGCCAGAGCGACATCATAATGTATTTGGCACCCGCCAGTTTGAACGCTCGCTGCAGTCCATAGACACCTTCTATGCCATTGATTTCGCCCAGTCCGGTTTCGCAAGCCGAAAGGACGACAAGCGCTGTACCCTGCAAGTTCGTTTGTGCAATTTCATAAGCCGTAAGTATGCCGTCATCTATGCCAGGAGCAATAGGCTCGCCATTTTTCCATGCGAAGTTGCCATTGGCGAGGATGAGGCCGGAGCGTATCATAGGGTGTTCCGAAGCCTGGAACTCATTGCCGGCTGTTGTTGCGGTTGCCAGGGCCGGGAAAAAGTAGCCATGGGTGGCAATATGCAGGATTTGAGGTGAGGGAGTAGACGTACTGAGCATCCTGAAGGCTTCCTCAGTGGCCGCATAGCCGGTGAGCAACCGGGTTTTCATTCCTGCGTCCTCAGCTATAAGCCCGATGGTTTCTATTTCGGTTTGGGTCCAGTCGAGGTATGCCCAGCCTTCGGCCCCGGAGCGGGGTGCACTGTTGTTGCTGTTGTATTGTACAGGGGCTTGCTGGGGGGCGGATGCCGGTTTTGCAGAAGAGGCCGCGGCCGGCTCGTACCGAATGCCGCCCAGGAGTACTACAGGGCCGTTTTCAGTGAGGGCTTGCTGCTCAAATACAAGTTGGCGGGAGCTGCGGAGCCTGACCAGGTGGTACTGTTCGGCCAGGACTTTGTCCGGAGCAGCAGCTATGGCGCCAAAATTCAGCTGGTGCAGCAGCCCGTCAGGCGAGAAATAAACCTTTTGGCTCCCCTTCAGCACTGCTTTCAGTGGCTCCCAGACGAGCTTATAGATGGAGGGGGTTGCCGGGTTGGGGCTCCAGGAATAGCTTTCGTTGATCTTGTTGATGTACGGCTCCCCTTCTGTTGGCTCCATAACTTGAGCAAGGCTTTTTTCCGGGAAAAGCGGCACAAAAACAGGAGCTGTTCCACCTGCCAGGAGCACAAGTGCGGCATAGCCCGGCGGCGCTTCCCCGCCCTGTTCGAAACGCACAAACTCCACTGCTGCTTCATTGGGCTGCAGAGCTCGCTGTACTTCCTGCCACGACACCTGACGGTATGCTTCTCCATAGCGGGCTACCGAAGCGGTCAAGGTCTTTTCAATCGCATTGGCTTCGGCTTCCAGTTCTGCCACCCCTGAGCGTGCTGCGGGAGGCCTGGCATATTCGGCTGCCAGTTGCTGCCGCAGTTCGGTTAGCTGTTGCTGACTGGCGGATAGCGCAGGGTCATTAATGGAGATTTGTTTAACCCTGCTGGCTATGGCAAGCAAATAACCTTTATAAAAAAGCACATCGTCGTAAGCTTTCCCCGTTGCCTCACCAGGTTCCGGTGCTGACTTTTGCAACACCATAAAATGTTGATGCAGGTGCCCGGAAAAAGTGTTGGTATAAGCCGTAAGCTCACTTTCTGAGAGGTGTTGCGCGCCCCGCATGATGATGGTGCTTTGTATGTAGCTGTTTTCATGGGTATAAGCCAGGGCCCTGGCATACCGGCCGGTTTGGGACATCAATATAGACAGCGCACCAATGCAGGTAGTGTATGGGTGGGTTTCTTTGCCAACCGCGTCCTGAAGAAGGCGTTGTGCAGTCACCAAACTGTTTTCCGCATCTTCATATTTGGCCAGGGCAGTTTGCAAAATACCCAGGTTCATGAGGTTAATCGCGTAGTTGGGGTGTGAGGTCCCGTAGTGTTCCTTTAGTATTTGCAGGGCTTCTGTCATCATGGGCTCTGCCTGATCGTATTTCTCTTGTGCCTCGTAAAGCATGGAGAGGTTGATCATGATTGAAACGGTAAACTGATGGCTTTTCCCAAGCAAAGGCTCAATAATGCTTAGGGCCTCTGTAGCGTATTTTTCTGCTTCGCTCAGGTTGCCCGTAAAAAAGTAGTACCCTGCCATATGCTGCAGGCAAAGGCCGTATTCCGGGTGGGCCCGCCCCAGATGAGCTTCCTTAATAGCCAGGCACTCCAGGTATAGTGGTTTGGCTTTTTTGAAGTTGCCCATCTGAAGATAAAGGTGAGCAAGACCTTCGGCGTTATTAGCATAATCAAGGCTTTGGCCACTCTTCGTTTTTACGGTAATGTCAAGCGACTCCAGATAGCATTCCTCCGCTTTCGCAAGCTCGTTTTTTAATTGATAATTGATGGCAAAATCAAGAAGCAGTGCTGCGTAGGCAGGGTGCAACGGTCCTACTGAAAGATCAAAGGCGCGTTTGGCCCGGTGGAAATAGGTTTCTGCTGTTTCGTATTCGCCCATCCGGTTGTGGGTCATAGCCAGGCTTAGAAGGTTGGCCGCATAATCCCGGTCGTTGGTCAAACCTGCCTGTTCACGTATTTCAAGGCTTTTAAGGGCATAATGGCGGGCTTCTGCAAAGTTGCTTTTGAGAAAATGGAAGTAGTCAAAATCACGCATCAGCCTGGCATACTCTATGCCCAAAGCCTGTCCGCTTGTATCCAGGGCAGACTTTGCGCGCAGCAAGAGTGCTTCCCCTTTGTCAAATGCTCCCATCCTGGCATGAGCTCTTGCAATCCCGGCAAGGTTGCGGATGGTGTGGGGGTGCTCCGCCCCTAAAACAGCCGTCCTGATATCCAGAGATTGCTGAAACAAGGGAATGGATTCAGCGGGGCGCTCCAATCTCAGTAAGGCAAGGGCTCTCTTGTACAATAAAGTGGCGTAGCGGAGTTGGTCCTCCTGCCAATTGGGCAACGCGATAGCATCGGCTTCAATCACCGCGTGCAGTGCGCCCTCAAAATCGTCGTTTTTGTATTTTTCCTCAAAAACACCCAGAAGGCTGTCAATAGACAGTGAGGATGGCAATTGAGGAAAGGCTACGGTGGCTAAAGCGGTAAAAATGGCTACGGTAAGCAGGTGTTTCATGGTTCCAGGGTTTAAAAACAGGACAAAAGATACGGTTTAGACTGTTTCTCCCGGAATTTTTTTTCTTGTTATTTGGTAAATGAGGTTCAGGGGGCAAGGCTTATGGTGCAGTTATTTTAGTTTTTCCAAAGCACTCGCCGCATAGGGCCTGAAAAGGTGATCGGGGCGCTCTGCAATTTTCAAAAAGGCACGCTTTGCTTCCTCATCCTTTCCCATAAGCAGTAAAGACAAGCCACGGTACCATTCCAGGAGGTCTGCCCCAAAAGGCTGTTTGTCCTGAATCCGGTCAAAGTAGCTAAGCGCCGCATCGCCCTCTCCGCTTTCCAGAAGGCAGTATCCTTTCAGAAAAAACAAGGTATCATTGTCGGGTATTCGCCTTTCCATGAGTTGCAGGCGGGAATAAGACTTGGAAAAATTTCGGTTTTGGAGTAAGGCATGAACCTGGCTGAACCGGCTGTTAAGGCTCAGGTTGCCGGGCGGGTAGGGGGCGTGCCAAACGGAATTGAGAATGGCTTGGCGCGCGGTATCCGTCTCCTGTCCGTTGCCCCTGAGGGTTGGAGCCGGATGGGGCGGCGCTGCTACTGAAGCCTCTGCCGGCGTGTTTGCTGCGATAGGGCCCGGAGGTGTTTGCTCTTCTTCGGTCTCAGGAGGAAGGGGCGGCCTGCGCTCCTCTGCCCCCGAGCTGTCTGTAGCCGTTTGGGGTGGGATAGCAGGTTGGTCAGCCGGGTCAGCAGCACCGGGAGGGGCAAAAGGGTAAATAGCTATTGCAATAATAGCAGCAACGGCCAGTAGCAGGGCACCTGTCCACCAGAAAGATCGTTTGGGCGTACCGGGCGCTGGAATGCCTGACAGGGCTTCTGAAACCCGGTCTTCCAAAATGGCATCTTCTATGGCTCCCGTTAGCAGGCGCAAGCCCTCTACCTCTTTGGAAAGAGCAGGGTCATGCTGCATTTTCTTTTCAAAGGCAGCTTGTTCATGCGCATCCATTTCACCAGACAAATATTTATCGATCTTATTGGCGTCCATAATGAAATTTTTACAAGGCGTTGATGATACCTGCTCTTTGTGCCATCTCAGCCAGTTTTTTGAGGCATTGCCCTCGTTTGCTTTTCAGTGAGGCTACGGTAGCGTAGGGAGTTAGTTTGGCAGAAACAACTTCTTTGTCCCTGAGGTGCTCAAAGTATTTAAGCAACAACACTTTGCGGCAGTTTTCACCCAAACGGGAAAGCAGCAGACGTACGATTTCACGCCGCTCTTTGCTGATGATGTCGCTCTCGGGGGTGGTGTCTGAATGGCCGCCCATCGCTTCCTCAAATTCCAGCGGTGTTTTCTTCGAACGCACCCGGTTAGCGATCAACTTTCGGGCAACGCCTTTGGTATAGGCAGCCGGGTGGTAGCCCTTAAACTCAAACTGCCCGTTTCGGATGGCCTTTAGCGTGATCAGAATCGAATCGTGGAGGATTTCCTGGGCATCTTCCTGAGCCAAACCATACTCCCTGACCTTATGCTGAATTTCCGGCTGCACCTTGGCTGCCAGTGCCTGTATAGCTGCGACATCTGCTCTGCGAAGCTGATCGAACAAGTCCTTTACCTCCTCTGTCATACTGAACAGGTGGCCGGAGCGCTCCCGGTCTGATTGGTAATTCGCCAAATGTACTGATGTTTTAGGTGGCGCTGTCCCGTTCTTCGCAAGAGGGCCCGGTTGGCAGGGCTTCTGGCAAAGAAAGATAACCAGCGGTTCATCTTCAATAGAAGGTAGCAACCTGTAAATATAGAATTTTCTCGTACCTCTTTGGATAGTATTGGGCACGAAAAACGGGCCTGGCGCTGAGGCAGCTCTGGTATTGGTCTTGTAGTATTTGCCGGATTGGGGAAGGGTATTCAGAATGTGCTGAAAAATACAGTATCTCCAACTGCGCCAGTCTGGCCATTACAATTCGAACTTTGCTCCCTCCCGGCTGATCCCAAACCCAGCCTGTTCCACCTCACGCTGCGCAGCACTGCCCGGTTGGAGCAAGGGGTTGGAATGGTTGAAGTGAATAAAATGGATGCGCCTGCGGACGCTGTCCGGCAAAGGGGCAAAGCGCTGCAGGCTTTCCTGTACAAAAGGGTGTGGGATTACCGACAGGTCCCGCCCGGGCAGCTCAGCGCCGGAGTAGAATGTAGCGTCAAGAAAAGCAAGATCATGGGCTTTTACCATAGAATCTACGGAGACCTCCCAGCGGCCCCATTTGTCAATATCTGGCAGGAACATCAGCCGTTGGTTGGGGCCTTTTATGCTAAAACCCACTGTTTCCGAGAATTCATCACGGTGGGGCACCCGGAAAGGTGTTACAGAAAGGTTAGGGCTGAGGGCAAGACTTTGACCATCCTGCATGGGACGTAGTTCGATGTTGCCAAGGGCCACAAGTTGGCTCCAGGGGCCATTTTTTTGCAGGAAGGTATCCATGCGGGGCATTACATAAACAGGCATGCCCTTTGCGCCCATTACCTCACGCCCAAGGTACATCAGGCCGGTGTAGTGGCCGATGTGGGCGTGGGTGAGCAAGATGCCGCCCAGCTCCAGCCCCAGGCTGTCCCGGATGAACTGCAACTGCTCCGGGAAGTCGGGCGTGGCGTCCAGCAGCCAGGCTTTGCCCGCTTGCCGGTCGCTGATAGCCAGACAGCTGACCTTTCGCCTGTTGGCTGGATTAACCCAGGCCGGCCTGCAGCAGGCTTTCTGGCAATCGGCTTGCGGATAGCCTGCGTCCTGTGCAATGCCTAAAACTGTTGCTTCCACTACCGGGATGGGGTCACCTGAGGCAGGCTGAGGGGCTGAGCCCCCGCAACCACTAAGTATTAGAAAAAAAACAGGGCATAAAATGCAGAAAAACAGCAGTGTTTTGATTTTTGGCACGGTACTTGCCGGTAGTAAGACAGGTTGAAAAATCATAAGGTCACGATTTGTAATTTGCCCGCCTTCGAGCGGGCTTTTTTTATGCCACGTCCAAAATTTCATCTTCCTGCCCGTTGAAAACGACCTTGCCGCCTGCCGCTTTCCCCAGCATTTGCTGAGCAAGCGGGGCCTGAGTGGAGATGCAGTAGAAGATTTCCCCGTCCACCATCGTTTTGCCCATGCTGACCGATAGAAAGTAGCGCCCTTTGCGCGTGCGCACAAGGCTGCCCGCGGCAATCACAGCGCCGTGGTAAGCCGGTATCTGCCGGAGCTGCTGCAGCTGGAACTGCGCCTGATCGAGCTGTGCCATGACCTTGTCCTCTTCCATCTGCATCATCGCCCGCCCGGTTTCGTATTTATCGCCGGCACTGCTTTTGGTTTCGTTGTTGCGGGCCGCTCGTATAGTCTCCGCAGACCGCTGCAGGGTCTCTATCCGGGCTTGCAGTTGGGCGCGGCATTGGTCGGTCAGGCGTTCTTTGATGGTCTTCCCCAATTTTTATCGGATTAAATGGTGGTTGATGTAAATCATGGCTTGTTGAATTGCAAAGATTGCCAATGCTTTGTAATTTAATGGCAGACAAAACCAAATAAAATTCAAAATGAAACAACCAACCTTTCTGAATGCAGCCGTGAGATTGTTATGCCTGTGTGGGCTCCCTTTGCTATTGGCACAGTGTGTCAACACCGCAGAAAAAAACGAGGCGGGCACTTCGGAGCAAGAGGCCGTGACAGAGGCTCCGGTCCACAAAGCCGCTGACCCCCTGGAGCGGGGCGAGGAGCTGTACATTTCTTACTGTAAAATCTGCCACGGTGCCGAAGGCGTTGCCGGGCCTATGGCAGACCTGCTCAAGGTCATCCCTCCTGACCTGACCCAGATCGCTGCCCGCCGCAATGGCGAATATCCGGAAGCTTTGATCTTCGATATCGTCAAAGGCAACAAGGAACTTAAAGGGCACGGAGGCGCCATGCCGGTTTGGGGCGAGACCTTCCGGGAGTCCGAAAACCTGGAGACCGAAGCTGAAGTCGATGCCGAAATCCGTAAGGTGGTGGCTTACCTGAAAACGCTTCAGCAAGGATAACTACGGCTCCCGCTTGATCGCCTCCCAGGTTTTGTACAGCGCTTCCTGACGGGGGCGGTCAGCCGGGATTTCCCGCAGAGGCTCAACTGGCTCCAGTGAATTCTGACAGTCTTCCGGCAGGGTTTGATAAAGCTGTGTGCCTTTGGTCTTCCAGGCGATCATGTCATCACTGACTTCTTTTATGATTTTGCCCGGATTACCTACTACCAGACTGCGGGGCGGGATTGCTGTATTAGCTTTTACGAAAGTAAGTGCCCCGATGATAGACTCCGCCCCGATGACGGCATTGTCCATGATGACGCTGTTCATGCCTACCATGCAGTTACGGCCAATATGCGCCCCGTGGATGATGGCGCCGTGCCCAATATGGGCCGATGCTTCCAGCCGTACGGTCACCCCCGGAAACATGTGGATGGTACCGTTTTCCTGCACATTGCACCCGTCTTCGATCACGATGCCGCCCCAGTCGCCGCGGATCGCCGCCCCGGGCCCGATGTACACATCCCTGCCGATGATGACGTTACCAGTCACCGCCGCCTGTGGGTGCACGAAAGCCGATTCGTGGACAACGGGGATGAAGCCTTTGAAAGCGTAGATCATAAGTTGTAGTTTAGAAGTCCATTGCAATTGTTGTTGTGGAAAAGTAATAAAACGCCAGGAATTGCTTTGGTTTTCGCTTTAGGATGAGACAGCAAAGCGCTTAATTTTAGAAAATCAATAGAGATGCTAACCTAGCATCTCTAATATCTATAGCGCGCCTTTGGGTGCGCTATCTTGGTAGAAATGGAGCGCATTTGAGGAGAGCCGTGCCGTAGGTACGGAATGTGTTATTGATTGTCTATTTCGTATAAGCCGGCTATGACCCGGCAGGTTTGGTGTATTGGAAAAACAAAAAAGGCTACCCTTCCCGAAAGAAGCGGTAGCCTTATTGTTGTGGAGACGGCGAGAGTCGAACTCGCGTCCAGCGAAAGCACTCATAAGCCTTCTACATGCTTAGTACCACATTGAGGTTTTCGAGCTTGGGGGAGGTCGCGGTACCCACCCATGACCAAGCCTTAGCTCCTTAATTTCGCGGCCTGTTCGGAGCAGGGCAGACCACTAGCCTAAAGGGTTGGTTGATATGCGGCACGCTGTGTATTAGGCGTCAAGCGTACGGCACAAAGGCTTTCTAAGACCTAGTCTTAGGCAGCCATGGCATACTGTGTATTGCCATGTAA
>JANSXW010000242.1 GCA_024742755.1 bacterium
CCGTTGGCATGAGTGATCCGCTTGATCCTTGTGACCCTGATCCACTGGCTTTGGGTACAAACGATTGTGATAACGATGGATTGACCAATGACGAGGAGACGACAGCGGGCACGGACCCACTGAACCCTGATACGGACGGTGACGGTTTGAACGATGGTGAAGAAGTGACTGGCGTTGATGATCCAAATACGCCAATCGTAGCCGTTGGCATGAGTGATCCGCTTGATCCTTGTGACCCTGATCCACTGGCTTTGGGTACAAACGATTGTGATAACGATGGATTGACCAATGACGAGGAGACGACAGCGGGCACAGATCCACTGAATCCTGATACGGACGGTGACGGTTTGAACGACGGTGAAGAAGTGACTGGCGTTGATGATCCAAATACGCCAATCGTAGCCGTTGGCATGAGTGATCCACTCGATCCATGTGATCCTGATCCAAGCGCAGTTCCTACAGCGGATTGTGACGGTGACGGTAACCCTAACGGTACCGACCCGACGGATGATATGGCGAATGCGGCTGACGACAGCGGCACGGCGGCACTTGATATGCCCGGCATGGTCGACGTTTTAGCGAACGACGACTTCCTGGCCAACAATGACCCTAATAATCTGGGTACTACGACGATTACGGATACCGGCAACGGTACTGCGACCGGCACGGTAGCCTTTGATCCGACGACGGGAGCGCTTACCTACACGCCAGTAGTTGGCGAGGAAGGCACGATGGTAACGGTAGAATATGAGGTGTGCAACGATGCGAGTGGTAGTGCGGTATGTGCTACGGCCACGGTAACAATTACGGTAGCGGCTTGTCCATCACCAGTCGATACAGACGGTGACGGCCTGACGGACTGTGAGGAGACCACCGGTATTGATGACCCTATGACGCCAAAAGTACCTGTTGTTCCTTCTGACCCACTTGATCCTTGTGATCCGGATGTTAATGCACCTGCTTGTTTGGCGAACCTTCAAGTAAAGGTGATGCTCCAGGGTGCCTTACTGGGCGGAACCGATCCGCTAATGCGAGCTGACCTAACAACGGGAGGCTATGTGCCACTCACTGAACCGTACTCTACTTCTGGCAATACTCGCTTCACGACTGCCGGTAGTGGCGGTGGAGAAACGACTACCATGGCTGTACTTGGTGCGAATGCCGGTACACCGGATGCGATTGTGGATTGGGTGTTTGTAGAACTGCGTGATGCAACTGACCCGACTATTGTAGTCGAAACCAGAGCTGCACTGGTGCAGCGTGATGGTGATGTAGTTGACCCAAGTGATGGAACTTCTGCGCTTACCTTCAGTGGTTTTGTCGGGCAACAATACTATGTGTCAGTCAAGCACCGTAATCACTTAGGCGTGATGACAGCAGCCGCAGTACCTCTTAATGCAGGTGGTACCATAGTTGATTTCACAACAGCTACAGCAGGTCAGTTGTACGATTTGCCCGGAACGATCAACTATGATGGCTTTGAAATGGCCACCGTAGGAGGACTTAAGGCGTTGTGGGCAGGCAATGTGAATGCAGACAACAAAGTCAAATACCAGGGGCCTGTTGCCGATCCCAGCTTAGCATTATCAGAGGTGCTTTCATTCGCAGGGAACACTACGTTTGCCTACAATTACGACAATGCGTTCGGCTATTTCAGTGGAGATGTGGACATGGACGGCAAGGTGAAGTACCAGGGGCCAGCCAGTGATCCCAGTTGGATCTTCGTCAATCTTCTATCTGAATACATTGGACTGAATACAGCAGCAGTATACAATTACGACCTGTTCCTCGAGCAATTGCCTATACAAAATTAATCTCTAGGCACTTGAGTGTGATGCTATCCTTTTGACAATCAGAGGCAATGGGGGTAGCATCACCCTCCACAGCTTCTACTTACTTTTAAAATTAAAATCATTTGATCGTGAACAAACATTTATTCATCTTATTCCTGGCATTTTTTGGCCTGGGTTGGGGTCTCAATGCGCAAAACATTGAGCTCAACCTGCGCTATAATGCCATCGACGACCGGTATGAGGTCTATGCCAGGCCTGATGTGGGGAACCCCATGTATTTTTGGGGCAACTCACAAATTTCAATTGTCGCTCCTGCTACGGTAGCCGATGCGCCATTCAATGTAGTGAGCGTACTGGCAGGTTCCTGGCAGGACAATACGCAGATCAATGCGCCAATTGCTGATCCCGCCAGCGACTTTCACGCAGTAGCTTCTTTTGGAGCTCCTGTGGCATTGTCTGCCGGGCAGGAGGTCCTATTGTTTCATTTTACATTGCCCGGAGGGGCTTGTGTTGAAGGCTTACGCCTTTTTAATAACGATACAGACCCATCCTCTTCTGACCCCGGTATGGCAGGTGCAGATTTTCGCAACTCCGTTTTTGCCATTGCAATGGGTGTACCTGGCGAATATTATGTCGGTAATTACGATAATGCTGGAACAACCTGTGATACAGATGGTGATGGTTTAACGGATGGAGAGGAAATAGCTGGTCCTGACGGCATACCTGGTACAGGAGATGAGACAGATCCTAACAATCCTGATACAGACGGAGACGGCCTGGACGACGGTGAGGAAGTAACGGGAGTAGACAACCCAGCGACCCCATTAGTATCTGGTGGTATGAGTGATCCACTTGATCCTTGTGATCCAGATCCACTGGCAGTAGGTACAAACGATTGTGACGAAGACGGTCTGACCAACGACGAGGAAGTGACCGCTGGTACCGACCCATTGAACCCTGATACAGACGGAGACGGCCTGGACGACGGTGAGGAAGTAACGGGAGTAGACAACCCAGCGACTCCATTAGTACCTGGTGGTATGAGTGATCCACTTGATCCATGTGATCCAGATAACAGTGTTTCTGCTTGTTCTGGTGATCTTCAGGTTCGTGTTCTGTTGCAAGGTGCACTGTTCAACTCGCTTGACGGTCTAATGCGGGATGATTTGCGCAGTGGAGGATATATACCAACTACAGAGCCTTACTCTGGATTCGGTATAGCACGCTTCACCCATGTTGGTGCTGGCGGAGGCGAAACGACGACTGCTGCCGTACTAAGTGCTAACGCAGGTACTCCAGATGCTATTGTAGATTGGGTATTCCTGGAGTTCCGTGATGCTACAGATCCGTCTATCGTTCTGGAAACGCGTTCAGCGCTGGTTCAGCGGGATGGCGATGTCGTAAACCCGGTAGATGGGGTATCTCCATTGCTGTTGGGTGGAGCTTTTGTGGACAATGATTACTTTATTGCGGTTAAGCACCGAAACCACTTAGGTGTGATGACTGCCAATCCGATAACGATCACCACATCAGGTACAACTGTAGATTTTATCACAGCGACCAACGCCGATCTCTACGATATACCTGGAAGTGTGAATTACAACGGATTCGAGATGGTCAACCTTGGCGGCCAAAAAGCACTATGGGCTGGAAACGCCGATGCGGACGACCAAGTAAAGTATCAGGGACCTGGTTCAGATCCTTCTATTGCTCTGGTAGAAGTATTATCTGATCCTGGAAACACTGCAAGTGCTTACAACTACGATAATACACTTGGTTACTACTTCTCTGACATCAACATGGATGGCAAAGCGAAGTACCAGGGACCAGCGAATGATGTATCCTTCATATTCACCAATGTAGTACTTAACTACAGTGGTCTGAATATGCAGAGCGTGTACAACTATGACCTGTTCTTAGAGCAATTACCATAAGATCACGGTAATGCAGCTGCGACGATCACCGCGGTGTAGCCTCCAAAAGCTACACCGCGTGGTTGTCATTTCTTGGCTTCCTTGGCCTTTTATAAATCATTAATCTTTTGAAAATGACACTAAAAAATATTACACCGATTTTGCTCTTCTTGTTCGGTAGTGTTGTGGCAGTGGCTCAGGGGCCTCCGCCAACTGTCCCTGTACCAGACTTAGAGCTAACACTCCGCTACAATTTAGCGGAGATGCGTTACGAATTATATGCATTGCCTGATCAAACGGGTACAGTTGGCATAGGGCCCAGTCAAATTTCCGTAGTAGCACCGGCAATTACGCCCGATGCTCCTTTCAATGTAACTTCTGTTGCTGCGGGCAGTTGGCTGGATAACACTCAGAATTTTGGTCCGGCGGCGGCTCCCGGAAGTGATTTCCATGCTTTGGGTTCGCTTGGAGCGCCTGTCGATTTCACAGCGGGAGTAGAAGAATTGATTCTTTTCTTCACCATCCCCGGAGGTTGTATTGATGGACTTCGGCTTTACATAAATGGGAGTGACCCTATTTCTATAGATCCCGGCTTAGCGGGGCAGGATTACACCAACATTATTGATGCGATTGCCCCCTTTCCCGTGATTCCCGGAAGCAGCGGTTTCTACAATGCTTATGTGGGTAATTTTGACAATGCGGGCACTTCTTGCAGTACATTGAATGCATTGACTGCAATGAATGATCAATTTAGCGCACCAAGTGAAACTGACCTTGGGCTTGATGTACTCGCAAACGACAACTTTGGTGCTGAAGGACCCGGTAGCTTTACGATTATTTCCGGACCTGGTGCAGATGGTACTGCTGTTATTGACAACAACGGTACGCCTAATGATATTACTGACGACTTTATCGTGTTTACTTCAGCCCCTGGTTTTCTAGGGGTAACCGCACTCACTTATGAGATATGTGATGCCATAGGGAATTGTGACCAGGCTACAGCAACCATTGATGTATTTGATGCAGCCATGTGCGTTGCACCAATCAATCTTAATGTAGATTACTTGTGCGATGGGGCTGTGGTGCTCTCATGGGATCCGGTTCCGGTAGCTCTATCTTACACCCTAGCCGTTGAAGATGTAAATGGTAATCCGGTTGTGAATTTTGTAAACATGGCATCTACCAGTGTTACCATTGTTGCGGGCACATTGGATCCGGGTGAAGATTACAATTTTGCAGTAACGGCTAATTGTGGTGCATCAGATGTCTCATCTGCGACCGGCCAGATTGAAGGCAGCGATATTCAGGACCGGCAGCCGACAATTTCTATTACTAACGTCAACAACCCAGTCTGCCCGGATGATGAATTCTCCGGCAGCTTTGACGTTACGGTAAACGATAACTGTGGCGCTACTTACGACATCACCGTTGCAGGCAGCACTCAGACTGCAGCTGCAGGCTCTACCGTGACATTCGGCAGCCTCAACGCAGCGGTGGGCGGCACAGACTACACCGTTAACCTTTCGTTGGCTTCCGCAGGCGGTTGCCAGTTCAACACAGACCAGACGGGCTGTGTTTCTTCTGTTTCTGCTACTCAGACGCTGACACCATCAGACAGCCAGGCACCAACGGTTGAGGTGACTGCAGACGGCGGCATTGACCTGGGCTCAGGCGCGACGCTGACCTACACTCCGCCCGAAGGCGAGTGCGGTGTACAGCTGCTGTGGTCTGTATTCCCATCAGACAACTGTAGTTCCCCATCTGAAATCGACTTCACAGCGAGTGTGACCAATCCAAACCTTGGCGTATTCCCAACGGCTTCGATTACTCAGGATGCAGTGGATGCAGCTTACGCAGTGAACATTTTTGCCGCAGTGGGCACAAACACCGTTACGCTGAGCGCAACGGATGAGAACGGCAACAACACGACCCTGACTTTCACTATCGAAGTGCTTGACGTACGCGTCCCTGAGATCTATGGCCCAGGCGACATGCAGGTGCAAATCCCGGCTTGCCAGGATGAAGGTATCCCTGTAAACTGGACCGTATCTACAGTGGACGACTGTGATATTCAGCCTACGCTGACACAGACGGCTGGCCCAACTTCCGGCAGCACGCTGACAGCGGGTACGTACACGGTTTCTTACACTTCTACTGACGATACAGGCAATACTGCCAACTACAGCTTCACAATTGAAGTGACGCAGGCAGCAAGCCCGGCGCCAATTGTAGATGTATCCGGCAACGGCCAGTTCCACGTGCCAGCCTGTGAAGACAACGTAGAAGTTGTGTTCTCCGGCAACGTGTATGACTGTGACCTTCTGCCTTTCAACTTCAACCCAGCTGACCTGACGGTTACGGGCGCAGATGTGGCGATCAGCTACTTCCTGCCACAGGAAGACTACGTATACTTCGAGGCTACAGGAGACCTTGAGCCAGGTGATTACCTGATTGTAGTAAGCTACCA
>JANSXW010000058.1 GCA_024742755.1 bacterium
AGGGGCTGGAATTGGTCAACCTCTTCCACGCACCCCGTCAGTAGCATCGCAATTCCAAAGTATGTAAAAAGCCTTCTCATTCAGTATAGAGATTTGTCTAAACCTCCGGTATTTTCCGGCAATTGGATTGTATGTACACCCCTTAGACCCGGCAAGTTGCCCATCCGTTGCCTGAGGTTTAAATTTTTTTTACTTTCGGTGATACATTACCTGAATCCTATGCAAGAAAAGCTGTCCTGCCCCGATAAATGGCTTATATATTGAACAGCAGATTGAGCAATTCCTCGACATCGAAAACCGGGCAGAGGCCAAAGAAATTTAACGCCTCGTCTAATACTGCTTTACAAGCTGCCGTATTTTCCTTATTTTCTGGGTCCAATTGCTAAAACGCATGCTATGAGCCTGAAAGATGATTTGAAGAAACTGCTGTTCGGCGCAAAGTCCGTGGCCCGCTCTGCCGGCCGCAAGGCGGAGGAACAAGGCAAAAAGCTGGGCGAAGAGCTCAGCGAACAATCGAAAGAATACTACCAAAAAGCCAAGCAACGCATGGAAGAACTGGATGATGAATACCGCCCTAAGGTAAAAAAGAAAGCAGCGGAAGCCCGGGGCTTTGCTGAAGAGCTGGTCAATGAAGCCTTCAATAGCACCCAAAAGCCCGAAGACCTTAAAAACGACGATATGGACGACAAGAAAAAAGAAGAAAAACCATCGGAAGAAGAACCATCCTTTGAAGACATCTTCACCGGCAAAACCACGCCCCCGGAGGAGGAACCCCGTTCCACAGAAAAAGGCCCTGGTCAGCGGACCAAATTCGACGAATTCAGCGAAGAGTTTTCTAAAGCCGCAGGGGAAGCAGGCCGTAAAGCCGCGGATGTCTCCGAGCGGGTGGGCAAGCGGGTCATTGATGCCAGCGACAAAATCAATGAGCGCCTCTTTGAAGAAGGGGAAAAACTCTGGGACAAAGCCAAAGAAAAAGGCAGCAGCTTTATGGACCGCTTTGAGGACCTCGTGGACAAAGCCAACGAAGAAGCCGAAAAGGAATCCATGGATGACCTGACGGAAAAAGCCAAAGCCATGGATGAGGAACTGGAACGCCGGGTAAAGGAACGCGGGCAACGCTCCAATGCCGAAAACCTGGAACGCGACCGCAAAAAAGGACCGCTGGGCGGCATGGACAGCTTCTTCGATAAAGCAGAGCGCTATGCCTCCGGCGATTATGCCGATGAAGGCACCCCGGCCGGCAAAGACGTTACCATCCGCAAAGACCCGGACTATAAGCCTAAAACAAACACAGGCAAAGTGAAAGGCTTCGACGATCTCGACGGAGACGGGGACGAAATCATTGATGATGCCATCCTGGATGACGACGACAAATAAGCGATCCTCACATGAAGGCAACCGTCCGGCCCGACTGGGAACGGCTGCGCTCTGAGCCCGGCCCTGCATTGAAGATTTTTAACGTCCGGTTCGACCATATGCGCAATCCGCGCAACCAAAAGGTGGAGCGCATGGTGGTGCTGGAATCCCCGGATGCTGCGAATGTCGTAGCCCGCCGGGCCTCCGATGGCGCTCTGCTGTTTGTCGAACAGTACCGTTTTGGCATTGGCCGGTACACTTTGGAACTGCCCGGAGGCATGGTCGACGCAGGAGAAGCACAGGAGGTGGCTGCCCGCAGAGAGCTTTTGGAGGAAGCTGGCGCAGAGGCTGCATCCTGGCACTTCCTGGGCAAAATCCCGTCCAACCCCGTCTTTCAGGACAGCTACATTTTCCACTGGCTGGCTGAAGATGTAACGGTGGTGCAGCCGCCAACCCTTGACGAAGGAGAAGATGTCTACCTGCATTGGCTCCCGGAGGCGGAAGTCCGGAGGCGGCTCTTCAGCGGGCAGTTTGAGCACCCGCACACCGTCAATGCTTTGCTCTTGTTTTTTCACCACCTTCAAAAATAATGTTCCTATGCGCTCCCCTGCCTTTACCGAAGCCCATGCCCTGGTCTTTGATGCCTACGGCACCCTTTTCGATGTCAGCAGCATTGATCAGGCACTACAGGCTGAATTTGGCCCTGTAGCCGGACAGATTGCTCCGGTCTGGCGGCAAAAGCAGCTGGAGTATACCTGGCTGCGCTCGCTCATGGGCCGGTACAAAGACTTTTATGCCCTCACAGAAGACGCCCTGGTCTACGCGCTGCAATCCACCGGCACAAACGCCAGACTTGACCAAATCCGGACGATCATGAGCGCCTACTACGAACTTAAAGTTTTCCCGGATGCCCTCGAAGCGCTCCCTCTGCTCGCAGAACGCTACCGCCTGGCTGTCCTTTCCAATGCCAACCCTTCCCTGCTGGAGCGGGCCTGTGCTTTTAGTGGTATTGACTCCTACTTTGAGCTGCTGCTAAGTGCCGATGCACTGCAGATTTATAAGCCCGCCCCTGCTGTTTATCACAGGGCGGCTGAGCAGCTGAAGTCAGACCCGGCCCAAACCGGTTTTATTTCTGCCAATACCTGGGACATCGCCGGTGCTGCCTCTGCCGGTTTGCCGACCGCATGGCTCAACAGGAAAGGCGGGGTGCCTGAAGTTTTGGGGCACCCGCCCGGGCAAATCATCCAATCGCTCCTTCAGTTGGCTGCATAAAAAAAGCCACCGGTTACTGCATAAATGCAGCACCGGCAGCTTCAGAAACCTGATACCTTAATTCTTAGGGTAGCGGTTTACCTTCAGTGTGCGACCTGAAGGGGCAAACGCCACATCTTATCTTTGCTGACTACCACCAGCCAATACATACCGTGGGGCAAATCGGCGGTGGGCACATTCATTTGCTGGAAGCCCGCAGAAAGGGCCGCTTCGTGGTACCAAACACGGGCGCCATCTGCTTTGAACAGGCTAAGCTGTACGCGGCCATCATCCGGTTGCGTCCATTCCAGTGTCGCCTGATAGCTGGCTGGGTTTGGGAACACGTTGGGTGCGATTACCTCTGGCATAGCCGGCCTTGCAGCTTGCTGCCGTTGCTGCTTTGGTTCAGGGTTTTCGTTCGAGGTTTGCAGCGGATCAACGCCCGGAGGAGGATCCTGTGTGGAGATAATCAGGGTATAATCCTCCGTTTCGCCCCAGATGTAGTCCTCACAGGGGTCAATATTCGGGGCGTAGCTCATGATGACACGCATACGGGTCTGCCCCGGCGTAGCAGTAGCCGGAACCGTAAACGCCCCACTATTCTGGAAGGGGTAATTGTTGCGTGTGTACACTTCTTCTCCCGGATCGTCGAAGTCGCCATCAATATTGAAATCTACATAAACGCCCCAGTTTTCCGGAATAGGAGAACCATTGAAACCTGGTGTGAGCGTGAAATCAATTTCGTCACCTATGACCGCAGCATGCTGCATGGCCAGGAAGTTACCGTAGCCACCGTTATTGCCGGAGTTATTGGTAATATCGCCGATCTGCACACTGGCCAGCCACTCCATGACGGAGCTTGTCGCTTCCGAACTGCAATAGATTAGCGGTTCGACCACTTCCACGGTGTACTCCTCCACTTCTCCGTAGGCCACATTTGCACAAGGGGCCGGGGGGCTGCCGTACTTCATGGAAACCCGCATGGTATAAGTGCCTTCCGCTACCGTGGCGGGCAATGCCATCAGGCCTGTCACTTCCGTGTTTGATGGGCCGGAGGTGTAGAGCAGCTCATTGGGGTCTGAATAATCGCCATCCTGGTCAAAATCAATCCAAATGCGCCAGTATTCATTGAAGGCGAAAGCAGCGTAACCGGGTGTCAGGATGAAAGGATTGGTCGTGCCGGACTCCAGTGTGATGAGCAGCGCGGGGTCGTCTTTAAAGTCTCCCAACCCTCCGTTATTGCCACTTTGGTGCTCGAACGCCCCGAATGCCAGCTTTTCAATCCACTCATACTGCGTGGAATTGCCGCGGGAGTCACAATTGGACGGAGCCGTATTTTCAATAATAAAGGACAAGGTTGTGGAGCACCCGTTGGCATCCGTAACGGTGACCTGATAGCTGCCTGCTCCCAGGTTGCTGGAAGAAGCGGAGGAAAGCCCGTTGCTCCAGCTGTAGGTGTAAGGCGATGTACCGCCATTAGCATTAATGGTGGCGCTGCCGTTGGTACTCACACTAGCAGGCGTGGTAGTGACGCCTGCATTGAGCACCGATGGCTGCTGCACGACAATATTGGCAGAAGCCTGGCATCCCAGCACATCCACAACGGTGAGGCTGTAGCCACCGGCGGAAATATTTTCAAGCGTCGCCGTATTGGCACCAGTATTCCAAATATACTGCCCGTAGTTGCCTGAACCACCGGCGACTACCGAGGTGACACGGCCATCGCTCCCGCCATTACAGGAAACTCCTTCTGCCGTAAGGGAAACTTCCAATTCGTTGATCTTCATCACTTCCGTGGAAGCGACTGCGGTACAGCCATTCTGATCTGTTACAGTCACCTGATAGACATTAGGGTTGAGCCCGGAGATGGTGCTCGTAGTCCCGCCGTTGCTCCACAGGTAAGTATAGCTGCCCGTGCCGCCTGAAGCCATCACAGAAGCGACACCATTGGCTGCACCTGTGCAGGTGGCACCGGTTGATGCAGCCTGCAAAGCAATGGCTGATGGTGCGGTCAGATTGATTGTACTGGAAGTTTGACAGCCGTTCTGATCCGTTACGGTTACAGAATACGCGCCGGCACTCAGCCCACTCAGGTTTTGAGCCGTACTGCCATTGCTCCATTCGTAGCTGTATGGCGACTGCCCCCCACTGACGATCAGGGTCAGGGCTCCATCGCTGCCTCCTGCACAATCCGGGTTATTACGGATAAAGCTCAGGGTTATGGACGGGGTTTGGGGCACATTCACAGAGGCAATTTCCACACAGCCGTTGGCATCCGTTACAGAAACCGTTAATCCACCAGGCATCAGCCCGGTCGCTGTGGATGTTGTGGCTCCATTGCTCCACTGATAGCTGTAAGGGGGCGTTCCTCCGGCAACATTCACCGTGGCGGAAGCACTGCCACCGGAACAACTTGCCGCAGCGGCAGAGACCGACAGCGACATGGAAGAGGCGGTCTGCACGATAGCCTGCTCAACCGCACTACAGCCATTGGCATCCGTCACGGTAAGCATGTAAACGCCAGGCTGAAGCCCGGTAGCGACGCTGCCCTGTGTATTATTGCTCCAGTTGTAAGTATATGGTGTAACGCCTCCGGTAACGATGGCCGTGATACTGCCTGTACCGCCGTTGTTGCAAGCCACATTTGTTGCGCTCAGGGTGATATTAACCGGTGTTGCGGCACCAACGATGGCGCTGCGCTGCACAGAACACCCATTGGCATCCGTGACCGTCACGGTATAGGCGCCGGGGCTCAGGTTGTGTATCGATAAGTTGTTGGAACCGTTGCTCCACTGCACGGTATAATTGCCCGAACCTCCTCCAATAGATTGAATGGAGGCGCTGCCGTCGTTAGTACCGAAACAGGAGACCGGTGTGGCTGTAACCTGTGCGGTCACCGGGTCCGGCTCTCCCAAAATGGTCTGCGCCTGCGTGGTACAACCATCTCCATTGGCAACCGTAACGCTGTAGGCACCGGCTGTCAGCCCGGCCACGTAAGAGCCCGTGCTGCCGTTGCTCCATTGGTAGGCATAATCTACCTCCAGTCCCTCGCTAACCGTCACACTGATGATGCCATCTGGCACTCCATTGCAGCTCGGCTCCACTTTATTGAAGCTGACCTGCAGTGGGTTAGGCTGAGTGACCGATACCATTTCAGTGATGCTTTGGTTGCCATCCGAAACCGTAACGATGTAGGTGCCGGCGGGAAGATTACTTACACTTGCCCCTGTCGCCCCATTGCTCCAGGTATAGGTATAACTGCCACTGCCGCCTGTGGCCACTACGGTTGCACTGCCGTTGTTGCCCCCGTTGCAGGTTACCGGATTTACATTTGTGACCTGCACGGTAAATTCGCTGCCTCCCGAGTTGTTCAGGCAGAAAGGTGTCACCTCCTGGCTTCCAAACTGACCACCACTGGCCAGGAGCGCGCCATTTTCATCCCGCACTTCATAGGAGCCATTGCCGTTCGAGCCACAGCACATGCCATCATTGTAGGAGTCCTTAATGATAAACTCGAAACAGCCATAGGGCAGGCATTCCGTTACTGTTAGGGAAGACATAGGCCCCTGTTCAAGATACGGCCCTCCGGCAGCCACTACATTTCCGGAATCGTCCCGGATTTCCCAACTCGTCTCCTGCGGCCTTAAATCAAAGTTGAGGGTAATGTCAACTTCGGTCTGACAAGCGAAGAAAGTATGGGGCTCGGCTTCCGTGCGCCGGCCAAATCCACTGCCTGCAATACCTGCCTCAAGAGCGTACCAGCCTTCTTCTCCGGACGGGGCAGCCATATCAAAGGTGGTGCCGCTGGTGGTCCCCTGCAGTTCCATAAACTTAGCGCCCAGGCGGTATATCCTGTAGACGTTGGCTCCGTTGACGGGGCTCCAGGTCAGGCGGACCTGATTGCCGGGTATGGTGCTGACCTGGAAGTTGGGTTGCCCGATGATCGCCAGGTTGCCGTTCGTACTGCTAACCTGACTGCCACGGCGCACCCGTACCCGCACCGTACCACTGGCTATATTAGGTACATTCCAGTTGAAGTGCCGGCGGCTGCCCACGACGCTTGTCGCGATGGTATTCCAGGAATTACCGCCGTTGGCAGAGTATTCCAGTGTAAAGGAGCCGTTGGAGCCGTAGGCATCCCACCGGATGGTGGTGGACTCGCCGGGTACAAGCCCGTCGCCTGCTTGTGGGTAAACCAACTTCACTTCGTCGTAAAGGAAGGTGTACACCACCACGTAGTCCTGCGTAAGGCTGGGCACCAGGTAACCATCCACCTTTACCGTATAGTTCCCGGAGGCGGGGTCCTTGATGCTCACCTGCTCCACGTTATTAATGCGGTCGATGCCGTTGTAGGCTGGTTTGGTGATACTGTCAATATGCGGCACGGTGCTCAGCTTCCAGGGGTGGCGCACCTGCCCGCCCGGAGTGGCTACAGAAAGGTCAAGATCATTCACCAGGGACTGCGCAGCGACCGTAGAGCCTTCTGCATCCGTCCAGTAAATCATGATCCGGACTTCCTTTACGTTTATCGGAACGAAAACCGTATGCAGATTGGAAGCACCATTGCTAACGGCAGACTCCATAAACTGCCCGTTTTGTATGACCTCCAACGCCCGGCCAGCGTGGACCCGGCCCCAGCCGAAGTCGTAGTCCGGCCCTGGATTGCCAAGGTCGTCAGCGGTATTCAGCAAGGTGCCTTTGATTAAGGCTGCGGTGGGTTCCTGTCCCTGTATGTCGCGGAAAGCCTGCACAAGTGAAGCCGCTGTACCTGCCAGGAAAGGAGAAGCAGCGGAAGTCCCACCGCCGGGGCCGTAGCCATTATTAGGGCGGGTGGAATAATTCCCTTGTCCGTGCCCGCTCAGGTCTGGCTTGATACGGCCGTCTACAGTAGGGCCGCGGCTGCTTGAAGCGACCCGGTTGTCGTCATAAAATAAGTTCGCTATGGCCAGAACGTTCTTGCCGGCTTTGCGCCCTCCGGTGATATTGCCATACCTGAAGTTATTCTTTACCAGTGAGCCGTAAATCGGGCTGCAGGCAGAAGAAGCACTGTTGCCCGCAGAAAAGAAGTGCAAAAGGTACTTATTATCATAAACCTGCTTATCAATATCCCGTGATGTAGAGGTATAGACCCCGCCACATCCCTCGCCGAAGGAGGAAGAGGTAATCACAAAGCCTTCACTGGCCTGCAGGCTCGCGGAAGCGTTGATATGAGGGTAGCCGGAAATATCGTAAAGCTTTAGGGAAGCGCCCGGTGCAGCACCAATACCGAGGGGGTCGATGTTGCCCGCACCACCAGCCAGGCCAAGCGTCATATCTCCGTGCGTTCCGAAGTTGGTATTGGTCAAATCCTGTAAGCGCCCACGGAAATCTTCGTGGCTGACACTGCCATCGTCCCCGATCAGAATGTACACCCCTTCACCGTCGTACATCAACCCGGGCCCGGGGCTGAGCAGGTTCAGCCGGTGCGAAGTCCGGCCGACGAACCCTTCGTGAACGGGCGGCGCTTCCGGGAGATTTACATATTGAATCGCAGGGTGCCGCGCAATGCTCAGCAGGCTGTCTTCGGGTATGGTGAGCGACAGCTCCGAAGGCAGGGTATCCACCGGGGAATAGCCGAGCCCTTCGAGCGCCGCTTTTAGGGAAGACTGTGTAATACTCGGCCAAGGGCTAACCACAATTTCCAACAGTCCATTGTTATAGGCATAAGCGGGAAAATTATTGGTAGCCAGCGGCGTCGATAACTTGAAGCTGCCGTCGTACGGAGCGAGCGCACGCGCCTGAAGCTCACTGAAATTCATGGATTCCGGCACCTTGGCCAGGTAAGCGTAGTTGGGGATGTAGGCGAAAAGCTCTACACCATCCTGTTCCAAAACCTGGAGTACATTACCGTCCGGTATCTCGTCAAACTGAACGATGATGTAATAATTCCCTTCGTACAAGAAATCGGTGAACAGGGAGTCGCTTTCTGAGCTGGGCAATGCGAAGGCACCAGATGGAACGGCCCCCGAATGAAAACTAACGCCGTAATCTTGTGATGCCAATGGCGAAACTCCAATTAGAATAAAAAGAACGATGAACAGTAAAGTACATCTCATATCCTGTCTGCGTTTTGTCTGGGTGCTGCAGCTCATGTCTGAATAGCCAGCTATGAGCTACCTCAAATTAATTTTCATTGCATAAAATGAGCAGGGGCCTAAGCCATAAGCTTAATACCTGCTCCAGCCCCGGGGGTATACCTCAGGGTAGTTTTGTGTTTGCAAAAATTGTGTGAAGTTCCGTGTTTGCTGACAGTTTCCTGTAACCTGAATAGGGGAGTAATTTCAGCTCGGCATTGTGTGAGAAGCAATGAGACCTGACACTTGATCAGATCACATTTTGCCTTACAAAGTTATATGAATATAACTTATAAGTCAAATCCTGAACCTGTTTAAATTGTGACATAGCCGATATATTTATTTTATTTAAATATTTTGCCGTATAACTGACAAATCTCTCCGGTTACTGCTTGATAATAATTTGCGCCATGGCCTTCCCTCCTGCCTTTACATGCAGTTGATACAAGCCCGGCGGCACCTGCTGAAGTGGCAGTTGGAATTGCTGAATGCCGCGGCTGCCTTCCGGCAAATCCCGAAGCACAACCCGGCCCAACCCATCGAAAAGCACTGCCTCTACAGGGCCTTCATTCTCCTGAGCAAAAGCGTAGTGCAAAGTGCCTGCCGCAGGTACCGGCCACACTTTCAAGGCTCCGGACGGATGCACAACTTCCCCGGCTCTGTTCTGCAGGAAAGAAGGCTCATGTCCGGCACTTCTCAAACCAGTACCCGGCTCCAGCATCAACTGATAATCTTCGACCTCTCCCCAGGAAAAGGAACCGCAGGGGTTCAGCAGAGCATTCCATCGCATCTGCACCCTTACCAAAAGTGGGCCAGGCATAGTGGATGCTGGTATTTCCAATGCTCCACTGACCGGGCCTACTGCCGGGCCGGATTGATAGACCAGTTCATTGTCGTGGTTGAAAATCCCATCCCGGTTGAAGTCTGCCCAAACGCTCCAAAACTCCACCATCGGATTAGCACTGTACCCGGGAGTAAGGGTTATTGGCAGTGAAAGGCCAGAGCTTACCGTATGTGACACATGGGTGTGGTTGCCATATCCTCCATCATTGCCGGAAATATGGGACAATCCTCCGATCTGTACACCTTCAATCCACTCCTGGGAAGTACTCTGTCCGGTTGACGCGCAATATTCAACCGGATTGACGACCCGGAGCAGATAGTCTTCTGTCTCTCCGTATAGAGTCACTCCGCAGGGCTCTGCCGGCGCAAGGAAGCTCTGACTAACCCGCATCACCTTCAGCCCTGGCGATAGCGCCTCGGGCAATTGAAGCAGGAAGGAAAGCTCCGCTTCGCTTTGCTGACCGGAGTGAAAAACCCGCTCGCCCTGATCTTCAAAGTCTCCATCTTCGTTCAGGTCTATCCAAATGCGCCAGTAAACGGGCAGGGTGCCGCCCTGAAAACCCGGCGAAAGTGACACGTTGCACAACTGGCCGGACCGCACTGAAATCATCATACCAGCTGCATCCACAAAGGATTCATAGGCTGTTGCATTCTGGCCGGTTTGCCGGACCATCGTGTCTATCTGAACCGACTCTATCCAGTTGTAGGCATTATTGCTTACAGAAGGCTGGCAATGCTCCGGTGCTTCTGTGGAAACCGCTTCGCTAAAGATGCGCTGACAACCATTGGCATCGGTAATGGTCAACTGGTATATTTCACTTTCACTGATGGTCATTGTAGAAGCCGTAGAGCCATCTGACCATTGGAAGCTATAAGGCGGGACGCCCCCAAAAACCGATACCTCCAGGTGGTTCAGGGTATCCGTATAGGTGATATTAGCCCCAATCTGCGGCGGGCTGGCCAGTTCGATTTGCCCGGTCGCTGTACAGCCCAGCACATCTGTTACCGTTAGCTGATAGGTGCCAGGTGCCAGGCCGGTCGCGGTAGGTAAGTTGCTGCCGTTGCTCCACTCATACTGATAGGGAGGGTATCCTCCGACCACGGAAGCGAAAGCAGCCCCATTTTCTTCATCTGCACAAGCAGGGGCATCTCCGGCCAGGTACAATGCCAGCGGGCTGGCATCCAAAACCTGGGCGGTTGCCACTACAGAGCACCCTTTGCTATCCTGTACGGTGACCGAATAGCTGCCAGCCGGAATTTGTTGCAACTCCTTGCCTGTATCACCGGTACTCCAGTAGTAATAGTAAGGTGCGGTGCCTCCGGAAACCATGGCGCTGGCCATGCCGGTGCTTACCGTGCCACAACCGGAATCTTCAGTAGCAATCACGGCACTTAACGGAGCCGGTTCTGCTATGACCAATCCAGCGGTTACGCTGGTGATCTGATCAGAGATAGTGACCGTGTAGGTGCCGGCCGGCAAGCCTGTTATCTGCTGGGTGGCCGCACCGGTACTCCAGTTGAAGGTATAATTGCCAGAGCCTCCATTTGGGTAGGCAACCGCCCAGCCATCCGTTGCGCCGTTGCAACTGACAGATTCTGTTGCTGTCGTAAAAGCCTGCAAGGCAGGATGATTGGACTCCATGCAGAAATAAGCCGCGCCATTGCCACCAAAGTGGCTGCCTTCCGCCAGCATATGCCCCTGCCCGTTAAAAAGTTCGTACTTGCCTTCACCGTCTTCACAACAAAGGCCATCGTGGCCACTGTCCTGTACCGAAAGCGTAAAACAGCCATCCGGCAGGCAAATGGGGACTTCCAGCATTTCCCCCGCAAGGTAATCCGGGTAGGGCCCGGCAACCATGAGTTGCTGCCCTGCTTCATCCACCAGCGTCCAGGTGGTTTCTCCGGGCTTATCATCCAGAAACAGTTTGAGTACGGCCTCGTTATTGCAAACCGATTGGCGGTAAAAATGGGCTCTGGCCCGTGGCCCTGCGCTTCCATTAGCGGTTTTGGCACATACACTAAACCAATTCCCACTGCCCTGCGGAATTGAAAACTCGAAAGCGGTTTGGCTCGTTTCACCCACAGGCTCCATGTACTGCTCACCAAGCGCAAATACCTCGTAAGCCGTAGCGCCTTCCACCGCCACCCAGTGCATGGTCGCTTTGTGGATCCCCGTTTGCTCGATAAAGAAGCCCGGCTTGCCCAGGATGGTGAATGGGGCTGAGACGCTGCTTGACTGAGCGTTGCTCAACCGCACCTGATACGTACCCGACAAGCCTGCCGGCACTTTCCAGTTGTACAGCCAGCTATACCCCGAAAGATTCGTGGCAATCGTTGTCCAGCCGCCCGATCCCACCTTTCGGTAAGCCAGTGCCAGAGGCCCTGTTGCATCAGCCTTGTCCCAAACCACTTTGAGCTGATCGCCGGGCGCTACCGTTGTTTGCGCTGCAGGGTGGCGGATATCCAGCCCTTCTGATTCAAACCGGTAAACGATGAAGGCTGATTGTGGCCCGTCCGGAACGAGGTGCCCTTTAAGTTTTAGGGTATAATGGCCTGGAGCAGGGTCTTTAATTACTACTTGCTCCACATTATTCAACCGGTCAACGCCTGGTTTGGCATTAGCCGTCAGGCTGTCAGGGTGGGGATAGCTCGATAAGACCAACGGCTGATACAGTTGCCCTTCCGGGCCCAACACCCGCAGGTCGAGGTCATTGACCAGTGCCTTTGCTGCGATCGGAGCGCCAGCGACATCGTGCCAAACCGCCATCACCTTTACTGCTGACACTCCCTGCGGAACAACCAGAGAAAAGATACGCTCGCCTCCATGGCTTAGCTTGGTGGAATAAAACTGCTGGTTCTGAATCATCTCCAAAGCAGCTCCTGCATCAGCCAGCCCCCAGCCATGCTGAAAATCAGGCCCGGGGCGGCCAATATCTCTGGCGCCATTCAACAGGGCCGCCTTCAGAAGGGCAGAAGGAGGGTCCTGATCGCCAAAGAGGGCACGATAGGCCTGAGTCAGCCGCGCCAGGATACCCGCAATCACCGGTGCAGAGGCCGAGGTACCGCTGGCTGTAATGTAGCCGTTGGCGGGGCCGTTGGCAATGGCATTTTGCCCGACAGCGACAATATCTGGCTTGAGGCGGCCATCTTCCGCCGGGCCTATACTGCTGCTTTGAGCCAGGATGCCGTCTGTATCCACATTTCCAACTGTGATACCATTTTTTCCTGCTTTCCGGCCCCCGGTAAGGTTAGCGAAAGGCATACCAGGATCAAACTCAACAAGCCCATAGACCTCGCTGCAGGTGCTTTCCCCTCCGTTGCCTGCTGAAAAACAGTGCATGAGTACCGGGAATAAATGCATCTGATCGTCCAGTGCAGCCGCTTTAGAGCTGTAGAAACCGCCACAGCCATCCCCGTAGGAGGTAGAGGTTATGGTTACCCGGTGCTGATTGTAGTTTTCTACCGCGGCTTCGTGGTGCAGGTAGTCCAGAATAAAACTCAGGTGGATCCTGGCGGCAGGAGCCAGGCCCTGGGCTTCGGGCAGCAGATTGCCGGCTCCGGCAGCAATACTTGTGGTCATTTCCCCGTGGCTGGTCCCAAAGTCATCACTAAGGTCTACAATCAGCCGGTTCTTGAGGTCTTTATGGAATACATTCCCATCGTCAGCAATACCAATCACTACATTCTTACCAGTGAATATGCCTTCAGCGATATTGTGCACGATGGGTGCCCCTACTACGGCCCCGTTTTGGAGCCCCTCAGGCACAGGGGCCTCCTCAGCTGCCTCTATCAACCAAACGCCGGGATGTGCCGCTATGGCAGGAATAGCTTCCATGTCCACAGTGCCTTCCAGGTATTCCTTTTGGTGCTTTTCGGGTTTGAATGCAGCTGGCAGCCCTGGCAGCAGCGACCGGGCATCAATTCCGGGCATAGGGTGCACCGATATTTTTACAGGCCCACTGCTCCGGTTGATGGCAGCCGCACAACTTCGGGCTATCTTGAAAGTGCCCAGCAGCGGCAATAAAATGGGAAAGGGCAAGTCAGCGGGGGATAGCTCACCAGATAAACCTACCAGGTAAGAATGGTCAGGAAGGTATTGGATAAACCGCAAGCCTTGTGCTTCCCAGTGGTCCCGCTCCGCCCCGGAAGGCAGTTCTGCAAACTGAACGATCAGAAACGTCTCGTTCTGGAAAGTGTATGCCGGCCAGGATTGCGCTGCCCGGGCCCGATTGCTCAGCGCACTGACCGCATCTGCCGTAAGCGATACAGCCTGAAGTCTTAAAGGTGTGGCTTGCTGTGCATAGCTAAGGGTACTAATCAGCAGCAGGAATACTAGTGACAGTATACTATTTCTCATGTTTTTGTGTAATTGCCAGTACTTGCTTTTTGCAGCAATAGTACCGCTTGCAGCTTGGGTGAGGCTGCAAGTGTTTAGGTCATCTTTTTAAAGTGGTCTTCGCTGTGTACTGCTCAGGCACACCTCAAATTGGGGGTGTTGGCGTTCTCATGGATTGCTTAGTTTTTTGCGGAAAGGCAAGCCCTTCCCGCTGTTTTATGTTTGGGCAATAGCCGTTAGTTCCAACTTAGTGTTGTGCTGTGGTATGGGGAAGTTGTGCTTGTAAGGAGATTACATTATGGGGAAGAAAGACACTTTGAATCACTGTCAAAGCATCTGGATATTACAAATATAATAAAATCAAAAATATAAATCCAGCCCTTTAATAACTTTTTTTTTAAACCTTAAAAAAAAAGTCTTGCTTAAAACTTTGGTTTCAAGCGCTTTATAAGAAAATCCAGCGCTTTAGTGTGAGGCTTAGCTTTGTGCTCCCTGAACATTCTTAACGAGCCGACCAACGGTGAGCCCCTGAACGATAATGGAGAAGACAACGACAATATAAGTAATGGTGAGAATCGGTGTGCGGCTCATATACTCAGAAAGTGACAGGGCAAGCGCGATAGATATGCCGCCCCGGAGCCCGCCCCAGGTCATAATGAGATTCGTTTTGGGGAAAAAATTCAAACGGTTACGGAATAACGCAATAGGGGTAGCCAAAGCCATTGCGCGGCACAACAAGACCATGGGAATGGCAAGCAGGCCCGCTATCATGTACTGCGAATTAAATTCAAGGATAACAATTTCCAGCCCGATCAGGACAAACAGGACGGCATTAAACAATACATCCATAAGCTCCCAGAATTTGTCTACATACCGCTCCGTTTCCTCTGACATGGAGGACGTACGGAATCTTTTGTGACCAACCATAAGCCCGGCGACCACCATAGCCAGCGGCCCGGAAAAATGCAGCGCACTTGCCAGCAAATAGCCTCCCATGACCATGGCGAGTGTGACCAAAACTTCGACCTCGTAGTCGTCAATCGTCCGCATCATATAGTAGGCAAGATAGCCCAGGCCTAAGCCGAGGGCAACACCACCGCCCACTTCTTCAAGAAACAGGAAGGCGACTTCTCCGGCATCAAAATGACCGGCACCGGATTGAGCAAGCTGGTAAATTGTAATAAACACCACCACGCCAATGCCATCATTGAAGAGGCTCTCGCCCACAATTTTGGTTTCCAGGCTTTTCGGCACGCCTGCCTGTTTGAGGATACCAAGGACAGCGATGGGGTCCGTAGGAGAAATCAGGGCGCCAAACAAAAGACAATGGAGGAACGAAATAGAAATCCCCAGCGCATTGAGCAAAAAGAAGGAAAGTGCCCCCACCAGAAAAGTAGAGGTAATCACCCCAAGCGTGGCAAATAGCAATATGGGCCAACGCATGCTCTTCAATGAACCAAAATCGACATGCAAAGCACCGGCAAAAAGCAGGAAGCTCAGCATACCCTGCATCAGGACCTTATAGAAGTCGATCTGCTCCACCAGGCTTTTCTCCCACTCGAACAGCGCTGGGTAAAACTGGCTGACCGCCATCGTGAGCAGAGAAAACCCCAGCGAAATGACCATCAGCCCTATGGTGACGGGCAGCTTTAGAAAGCGGACATTGATGTAGCCAAATACGGCAGCTACAACGATCAGAATAGTGAGGATAGTAAACAGGTCCATGATTGCTTCGTTTTGTTGGCCGATCAGCCAATGGCAAATATAGGACGCTGCCCTCACTTTCTCCCCCTGCTGCAAAAAGAAAACCCGGTACGACTAGGCATACCGGGCATTGCTTTTTGGGATTATCGCGCTTTCTCATAGTAGGTAGCGCTGTTCTATAAACTTGAGACGGGCGGAGCACCGCTTGGTCACACAAAAGTCCAATTTAAGATCATTTTTTGGCGGGGATGGCAAAACCGCTTACTTTGTAACTCTTTCCAAACCAACCTAAAACAAGATGAAGAAAGCACTTTCCCTGCTCTTTGCCCTGACCCTGCTGCTGGCAGTACCACTGCTTGCCCAGAAAAAGGGAAAAGACGAAAAAGAACAAGAAAAACACTACCTGGAAACCGCCGCCCTTAGCGGGTTGAAGTTCCGCTCCATTGGCCCGGCCCTGACCTCGGGCCGGATTTCCGACTTCGCGGTACACCCGGACAACCGGGCCGTTTATTACGTAGCCACTTCTTCCGGCGGTGTCTGGAAGACGGAGAATGCAGGCACTACTTATGAGCCCATCTTTGATGGTCAGGGCTCCTACTCCATCGGCTGCATTACGCTCGATCCCAACAACCCAAACGTCGTATGGGTGGGCACAGGCGAAAACAACAACCAACGCTCCGTAGCCTACGGTGATGGCGTCTACAAATCTGAGGATGGCGGCCAAAGCTGGCAGCACATGGGGCTAAAGGAATCTGAGCACATCGGCAAAATCATCGTAGACCCGCGCGATTCCCGCACCGTCTACGTAGCTGCGATCGGCCCGCTCTGGAGCAGCAGAGGCGAGCGTGGTGTATACAAAACCACAGATGGAGGCGCAAACTGGGAACTCATCCTGGAACTGGACGAGCACACCGGCGCAACCGATCTGATTATGGATCCACGCAATCCGGATGTACTGTACGCGGCAGCCCTGCAACGGCGGCGCCATGTGTTCACCTACGTGGGCGGTGGCCCGGGCAGCGGCATTTACAAAACCACCGATGGCGGGCAAAACTGGAACAAAGCCAACAAAGGGCTCCCCTCCGGGGATATTGGCCGCATCGGCCTGGCGATTTCTCCTGCCAATCCGGAATACCTTTACGCCATGGTGGAGGCTGCGGGCAACGGCAGCGGCTTCTACCGATCTGACAATCGCGGGGCCAGCTGGAGCAAAAAAGACAGCTACTTCACACGGGGCAACTACTATTCTGAAATCGTCGCTCACCCTTCCGACCCGGAAATGGTCTTTGCCATGGACACCTACATGCACTATACCAATGATGGCGGCAAAAGCTTCCAACGGGTGGGCGAAGCCAACAAACACGTCGACAACCACTGCATGTGGATCGACCCGGAGCAGCCTGACTACTATCTGGTAGGCTGCGACGGCGGCATTTACGAAAGCTTTGACGCGGGCCAAACCTGGAACTACAAGCCCAACCTGCCGGTCACGCAGTTTTACAAAGTCGAGGTCGACAACGACCTGCCCTTCTACAACGTCTACGGCGGCACGCAGGACAACTTCAGCCTGGGCGGCCCCAGCCGCACCCGCAACAGCAACGGCATTACCAACAGCGACTGGTTCGTCACCCACGGCGGCGATGGCTTTGAATCGGCTATCGACCCGGAAAACCCGGACATCGTCTACGCGCAGTCGCAGTACGGCGTGCTCGTGCGCTACGACCGGGCGAGCGGAGAAGAGACCGGCATTCAGCCCAAGCCCGCCAAAGGCGAAGATGCTTTCCGCTGGAACTGGGACGCGCCCCTGATGATTTCCCACCACAAACCTACCCGCCTGTACTTTGCTGCCAATAAGTTGTTCCGCAGTGACGACCGCGGCAATTCCTGGACCACCCTGGGCGATGACCTCACCCGTCAGCTCGACCGCAATACCCTGCCGGTGATGGGGCGCATTCAGAGTATCGACGCAGTCGCCAAAAATGCCAGCACTTCGCCCTACGGCACCATCGTCGCCTTCTCAGAAAGCCCCCTCAACGAAGACCTGCTGTACGTGGGCACCGATGACGGGCTGATCCAAATCTCTGAAGATGGCGGAAAAAGCTGGGCAAAAATTGACGTCAACAACATCAATGGGGCACCTGAGCGCACTTACGTAAATGCCCTGCTGGCTTCTCAGCACGATGAGCATGTGGTCTACGCGGCCTTCAACCACCACAAATACGGCGACTTCAAACCTTATGTATTCAAGAGTACCGATAAGGGGCGTACCTGGACATCTATCAGCAACAACCTGCCCGAGCGTGGTTCTGCCTACAGCCTGGCCGAAGATCATGTGGATGCCGGCTTGCTTTTTGTCGGCACAGAATTCAGTTGTTTCTTCAGCCCGGACGGCGGGGAACATTGGAAAAAACTGAGTGCTGGCTTACCCACTATTGCGGTACGGGACATCGCCATTCAAAAGCGGGAGCATGACCTCGTCCTGGCTACCTTCGGCCGGGGCTTCTACGTGCTGGACGACTACTCGCCTTTGCGGCAAATCAGTGAGGAGCAGCTGGAGGCAGACGCCCATATTTTCCCCATCAAGGACGGGCTGGCCTACATCGAGCGCGACCCGCTGGGGTACTCCGGCCGCGGCTTTCAGGGTGCAAGCTATTACATGGCGGAGAACCCGCCCATTGGTGCGACTTTCACCTACTACATCAAGGAAGGCGCAGAGACACTAAAGGCTAAGCGCCAAAAGGACGAAAAGGAAAAGATTAAAGACGGCGAGCCTATCCGCTACCCCACCTACGAGGAACTAAAGGCAGAGCGGGAAGAGGAGGATGCTTACCTGCTCTTTGCCATCATGGATGCCAAAACAAAAACAGTGAAGCGGCAGCTCAAAGCCTCAGTCAGCAAAGGGCTGCACCGCATCACCTGGGACGGCCGTATGCCGGATGTATCGCCCATCCGCCGCCCCGGCTCCCCCAACGATGACGCTGGCGTGCTGGCCGCGCCTGGCGACTACCTCGTTGCCCTTTATCAGGTAAAAGGCAGTGAACAGACCGAGCTGGCCGGGCCGCAACCCTTCAAACTGAAGAGCCTGGGCGGCGTTACCCTGCCCGCCGAGCCACGAGAGGAGCTGCTTAACTTCCAGGCTGAAGTGCAGGAGACCAATCGGCGCCTGGACGGGGCAGCCACCCGCCTGCGGGAAACCGAAGAGCGGCTGGAGGCCATCCGCCACGCCCTTTTCCTTACACCAAACGCCGACGAGGCCCTCCGTACCCGCGTCCTGAAGGCCGGGCAGGAACTCCAGGCTTTGCAAACGGAATTGAATGGCGACCGCATCGCCTCCGAGCTCGATCAGGGCACGCCCATGGGCATTATGGACCGCCTGGGCTGGCTGACCTATGAGATGTGGGGCTCTACTTCTGCGCCTACAAAGACGCAGCGCGATGCCCTGGCCATCGTAAAGGAAGAAGCGCAGCCTATCCTAAAGCGTATGCGCCAACTGACCGAGGTGGAGGTAAAAGCTATTGAAAAAGCAATGGAAGAAGCGGGTGCACCTTATACGCCACAGCGGCCGATTGGAGCCGGGGAGTAACCCTCTTTCTCTTCACCGGGACGGATGAGCAGCTCCGGATTTTGGCAGGTGCCAATGTCCGGGGCTGTTGTTTATAGTCAACATATGCAGGACTAAACGATGCTAATATCCTGCTCTGAAGCACCATTTTTTCAACAGGCGATGAGCATCTGATCATTTTGTGCTACTTTAAAGCAAGGTATAAACCACCCTTTATGAAAAACACACCATTGACCCTCTTCCTCCTGGCCTGCCTTCCGCATTTTGCAGCCGCTCAGTGCGCATTCATGGAAGTCCAAATCACCACGATCACCGTCAACTGGGGCGCAGAAGTCAGCTGGACGATCCTCGATGAATCGGATAACGCCATTGCCAGCTTTCAGGCTGAGGCAGACAACAGTACCCACGACACCACTCTCTGCCTGCCCGATGCCTGTTATCTGCTCCATGCACAAGACAGTTATGGCGACGGTTGGAATGGAGGCGTGGCCAACATCCTTATCGAAGGGGAAACCCTAAGCTATACGCTGGAAGAGGGTGAAGAAGGTTTTTTCGCCTTCGGCGTCAACACGCCGGGGTGCGAAGTTGAAATCCCAGGCTGTACCGACCCGGATGCAGTCAATTACAACCCACTGGCTACGGTAGACGATGGCTCCTGCATGAGCATACCGGAAATCCTGGAGCAGCAAAGCATCACCATGCTCCTCGAATCCGGACCCAAAGACAACCGCATCAACTGGGCCATCCAAAACCGGGGCATGCCCAATCCCGGTAATGCATTTTCGGATGAAGCCCAATTTGTAGGTATGTTGCAGGACAGCCTGTTGCCGACCTTCACGCCGGGCAGTGTGCTTGAAAAGGAACCCTACGCCCGCTACCGCAATTTTTTCAACCTTTCTGCCTGGTGGTGGCCTGATGCGCCAAGCCAGGAGACCGGCTGGAGCTGGGCGATCCTAAAGGGCATACGTGACCTTCACTTCCTGCCCTGGGCGGATGACGAGCATGGCTGGGCAACGCTTTTCTCGATTTCCCGCACCGGGGGCGGTGGCGGGGCCGGTGTGCAGCCCGATACACGGACCGGCGATGGGCTGATGTTTGGCGCAGGCTGGGAAACGCTGCTGCACGAATTTGGGCACACTATGCCACAAGTGCCCGATGAGTACACCGCAAGCGGAGAGTGGTCGGGCGGAAATTGCTGGGAAAGTGCCAACACCAGCCGGTTTACGGTGCGGGACAGCATCCCCTGGCGCAAATGGATTGAGCCGCAGACCTCGCTCCCTACGCCCTATGATGGTGCCAACCTAGATAAAATCGGCGCCTTTGAAGGCGCGCTGACCAATTACTTTGGTTGCCACCGCCCTACCGCCCGGGGCTGCTATATGGGCGCAGGCGGATTCGGCTGGGGCTACGGGCAAGACCTCTGCCCACCCTGCCGGCAGCGGGTGGTCTGCCAACTTTACAAGTACGTGGATGTGATCGAAAACCCCACGCCTGCTGCCAGCGAGATAGAAGTCACGGGGAATGCCACACTGAGTTTTTCGGCAGATATTGTTAAACCTGAGCCCAATACCCAAGTGTACTCCTGGCTTCTGAATGGTAAAGTGATTGCGCAGGGCCTGGAGGAAGTCCAAGTTACCTTTGGCAGCTGTGACCACTACGAGCTCACCCTGATGGTAGAGGATACAACAGACTGGGTGCGCTATGACGAGCACTTTGACGATATCTACCCCCGCCCGTTTGAGTCCCACACCTGGCATATTGAGCAAACTGACGTAGACAGCTACGATCTGTCGGCAACGGTTTCTGCTACAAATACCGATTGTTCCGGAGCGGCTAATGGTGCAGTGGCTTTTGAGTTTAGCGGAGGCACCGGACCCTATGAGGCCTACTGGAATGGGAGGCCTGTAGGCGATACCCATACTAATCTATCCGCCGGTTCCTATGCCTATTGGGTAGTCGATGGCAATGGTTGCGGTGTAGAGGCTGCTGCTAACATTAACGCGGCACCTTTACTGGATACGGACCTTTGCACCACCTACGATGACGGCACCTGGTCAGCATCGGTTTCCACATCCGGGTACCCGGCATCAAGCCTGAGTTTTGCGTGGTCCAATGGTGCCGCCTCTGCCGAAGCCACCGGTCTCACCAATGGCACCTATACGGTTAGCGTGACCAATGCAGAGGGCTGTACTATTGAGCAAAGCATGGATTTAGAGGCCCCACAGGAACCTCTGGAGGTCAGCGCAGAGTACTTCGCTACCTCCACTGAAGCGCCTACTGGCTCAATCTACCTAACCATTGCGGGTGGCCGCCCCGGCTACACCATTTCCTGGTACGAAAAGCAGGTGCAGGACCTAACCACCGAAGGCGGGACCCCATCGGCCAGCGGTCACAACTTCGGGCACTTGCCTGAAATGGCTTTTGACGACGACCCTTTCACCAAATGGCTGCAACTAGGAGACGCAGATGTTTGGCTGAGCTATCATTTCCCGGAAGGGCGCGTGGTGCAGTCCTATGCTGTGATGTCCGGCGATGATGTCCCGGAACGTGACCCCTCAGCCTGGCACCTGGAAGGCTCCATGAATGGGCTGGATTGGGAAACACTTGATACCCGGCAGGGCATAGATTTTCCGCAGAGGCGACAGCAAAAGCGTTTTCAGTTCAGCAATGAGCTCACCTACACGCATTACCGGTTTTTCATGACCGAAAACAGCGGGGCAGATGCGGTACAGCTTCAGGAGCTGGAGCTGATTGGGCTGGACCCCAATGAGGACTGGAAATATAATCCCGCTGCCGACAATAAGACAGTCCGCCGGGGGCTATCAGCCGGTGCCTACCGGTATCAGGTGAAAGACCAAAACCTAGATTGTGCGGGAACAGAGGTTCTCCTTGAAACTGCAGCTGCCTTTACCGCCACTAACCTGCGGGTCGTACAGGAAAACAGTTGCAAGGTAGCTATCGAAACACCCCAACCCGGACTGGATTACTATTGGCTGGCAGATGAGGAAGCTTCGGAAATCCTGGGCATTGGTCCTGTCTTTGCGCCGCCTGCCGCCGGCAACTACTGGGTTGCCGCCGTTCAGCAAGCCACCGGATTGATGAGCCGCAACCGACCCGGGTTTTCCGTCACCATGCCCGTTCAGCCAGCCATCAGCGAAATCACAGAAGGGACGCTGGGCGTAACCACGCCTGACCCGGACCTGACCTACCTGTGGTATACCCAGGCCTGTGGAGGCACACCCGTATATGAAGGCCCAACCTTCGTGCCTGGCCCGGAGGCTATGGACTACTGGGTTGCCGCATGGTGGGCAGCCCCTTTTCCGGAACCCACGACTCCGGCACAAATCCCGGGGCTGATGGTCCGTATGGATGCTTCCGACCTGGATGGAGATGGGCAAACGGATGACCCTGCCCCGGTTTCCAGTTCTCTGTACGACTGGAGCTTTACCCCGGAGAATGGGTGGCAGGGCGACAATTGGTTCGCCTTCCGGGGTAATCAGCAGAATGGGCTGGGGGTTGCAGACTTTGCGACCATCTGGTTCCAATGTATTCAGGAGGGCTTCTCAGGTTATCAGACGGTGGTGATGGCTTATGCAGAAAATGCACTGTCGTGGCAGGGCAGCGCCCCGTTTTTTGGTTTGTCTGATGCCATGCCCTATTCCGCCGCACCGGAAACCCGGCTTTACGCCGAAAACACCCCAGGTACCACCCTTAACGGGCAGACCTACCTCAATGGGGAAGCCGTTGACCCGATGACAACGCCCAATCCGATGGAGTTTTGCGTACTGGGACAAACCTTTACCCAACCGCTTGGATGGACCGATTGTACCGACACCCACTGGGAAGGCAGTATTGGCGAATTGCTTTTTTATGAGGAGCCCCTCGATGATGAACAGCTAACCGGACTTTCTGAATACCTGAGGCGCAAGTGGATCAGCACGGCCGACCTGGAGAGCAGGCGCACAGGAGTCTCCTGGGATGGCATGAACACCCGTACAGTTGATGCCGGGTCTGGTTTTGCTTTGCAAGTTTCCCCCAATCCGGTGAGCAGCCACGCGACCCTGCTGATCAAAGGGGGCAACAATCAGAGCGTAATGGAAGTCTACTTGCACGATGCAACAGGACGGATTTTGCAGAAAGCCCCGCTGGAAGCCGGGCAGCAAACCTTCCGGCTGGACAATTGGTTGAAACCACTGCAAAGCGGGTTGTATTTTATCACCGTGCGGACCCAAAGCGGGCTGCGAAGCAATATTTCCCTGCTTAAATCTTAAGGTTGCAAGTCTGGTAAAAAGAAAAGCTGTAGGCACAGTAGAAGAGCTGGCAGCCCGCGCCTAAAATGTCAGCGCTTTAATTTTATCCATATAGCCGCGGCTTACCCGCACCACGTCTCCGTTCTGCATCTTCACATCATAGCTGCTGGCGTACTTATCGACGCTCTCAACGTAGCGGATATTAATGATGGAAGAACGGTGTACACGAAGAAAAACTTTGGGGTCAAGCCGGTCCTCAATTTTCCCGATACCGTAGTTGCTAAGACTATGTTTGTTCTCCGGTAATCAGGCGGGAATAATCGCCATCGGCTTCAATACGGATGATGCGCTGAACGGCTAAGTTGATCAACCGGCGCCCGGATTGCACAAGGATGCGCTCGGGATAGGCCTGCGTTTCTTCGAGCAGGCTTTCGGTAAGTTGCCCGGCTCCCGTTTGGCTTTCGGACTGCAGTACCCGCTGCACAGCCTCATGAAAACGCTCCTTTGTGTACGGTTTGAGCAAATTTTAGCTGTTCGGATTGATCACAAAAGTGAGGATATTCTTTGCGACGGCTTGACTGCCCAGCAATAAGCAAACGGACAAGAGGGTCATTAACTTTTTCATGGTGTGGTGTTGATTTCATTATTCAATCGGGTGATTCCTTACACCCACAAATATGAGCGCTTACAGGGCGCCACACCAGCGCTAACCGGCCAATTGCAATATAGCCCGATGAATGAGCAGGCTTAGACTATCTTACCCCCCAGCGGTTGCTCCATCAACCTCCTCGCGGCAGGAAACAATAAAGGTACTCCCCTTCCCTTCCTCGCTTTCCAGCCGAATCTCCCCACCGAGCTTGCCTACCGCCAGCCTGACGATAGCCAGGCCAAGCCCGGTGCCCCCGTATTCAGCCCTCGAATGCAGTCGTTTGAAGGCTTCGAATATCTTCTCCTGAAAGGGTGCCGGGATGCCAATGCCGTTATCTGTCACCCGCAGCTCTATGCTGTTACCCTGCCGGGTACAGGAGACCAGCACCTGCGGTTGTTCACTTTTGTTGTACTTCAGCCCGTTTTCGACCAGGTTTTTCAAGACCAAAAACAACATGGACCGGTTGACGCTTACCGCCTCTAAGCCCCGGTATTCTACTTTCCCCGAGGCATGCTGTTCAGGGGCCAACGTCTTGGTCAGATTCTGCATAAACAGGCGCATATCAACCTCCTCCGCTTCCCCGTTGTCTTGTCTGGCCAGGTCGGAGTACCGCATAAAATCCTCAATCAGCGTGTACAGTTGCCGGCTGCTGGTTTGAATGATTTCAAAGTAATCTTTAAGTCCGCTGCTCCATTCCTCCGGCAGACGTTTGCGTATGAGCCCTACATAATTGCTCATTACCCGTATGGGCTCTTTGATATCGTGAGACGCAATGTGACTCAGGGTGCTGAGCTCGTAGTTGGCTTGCTCCAGGTCTCTATTGGCGCGTTGCAGGGCTTCGGTACGCTGAGCCACCGTAGCTTCCAGTTGCTGACTGTAGCTCTGCTTTCGTTTGAGATCGCGGTAAATCAGGGCAATGACGAGCACCAACAGCAGCAGCGCAAAAGCACCTACCATCATCATGGTATTGCGTTGGCCGATGATCACCTGATCTTTCCCCCTTTGCTCTTTCAGGTATTCATTTTCCTGTTCCGTTTTTTCGACTTCATAGGCCATCCGGAGCTGATCCAGATTTTGCTGCCGTTGCTGACCCCCCGCAGAGTCGCTTGCTGCTGCGTATAAAGAGCGATACTCATAAGCCTTATCGTAACTACCCTGCCCCGCATACGCTGTACCCAATAGGTCATAGAGTTCCAGCATAGCTTCTGTATTGCCATGCTCGATTGCAAGCGCCAGGCCCTTGTGCCCCCATTCTACTGCCTCCTGATACTTGCCCTGCTGTAGTGCAGCTTTAGTGAGCACGGATAAAACAGCAAGCCGACCAGAAACATACCCCAGTGTATCGCTGAGCATCAGGGCTTGTTGGAGATAGCCCTCCGCTGCCTCAAAACGTTCCATTTTAGCGTACAGCCGGCCTATATTATTTAGTAGCGAGATTTTCCCAACCTGATCCTTGATTTCATCTTTAATTGCCAGAGACCGTTGAAAGCTTTCCAGGGCTCCCTGAAAGTCTCCTTTCGCCTCCAGGCAGCTGCCAATTCCGGATAAAAGCACGCAGATGGTCAGTTCGCTCCCTCTGTCCATTGCGATATCAAGGCCTTGCTGCAGGTACCGAAGGCTTCCGTCGTAATCCCCCTGCTGCCGGAGTGAAATAGCCACATTATTGAGGAAAGCCGGCAAAGCGTACCAATCAGAAGAGTCTTTTGCGTGCTCCTCAATGTTGCGTACTGATTTGATGTACCATTCAAAGGCTTTATCGTTGCGGCCCAGCCGGCGCTCCAGGTGCCCAAGGGTACTGTACAGGTTGGAAAGTTCCAGCACATCGGGATGCTCACGGAAATGCGCCTCCGCCTGCTCCGCAATAATATTCACAGAATCTATCATCCCTTTGTCCAGGTATGCTACACTTTTGTTAGTCAGGGCCTTGCCTAAATAATAATATTGCCCTGTCTGCTCCGCCAGCTCCAAGACACGGTCAGCATAGTAAATCGTTTTTTCCAGATCACGCCGCATGTAATAGTTACTAAGCTTAGTAAGGTATTCCACTTGCAGCGTGTCGGGCTGACCGCGCTCAACCATCAACAAGACACTGTCCACAGTTAACTTTTGGCTGAAGAGCGGAGTAAAGGCAAGTAGGCAGCAGCATCCCCAGAGCATCAACTTAAGGCGGTACGCCATAGTTTGTTCTGGTTGGTTATGCGTACAAAATAACAAAAACCTTTCATAAATGCTGCAAAATCAACTTCCCGGCCAAAAATTACACGCCCGCTGCAACCCAATTGCCTGATCAGCGCTCAAAACTTACTCCTCCAGCCTAAAGGCCATATGGTTGATTTGCCGGGGCGTCTCATCACCCGGGCAGAGGCACTGCACCTCGTCGAAATAGGTAATTGTGCCCGGTGTGGCTTTGGACATCACCCGCTTAGCCGATTCTGAAAAAGCGGGGCCCTTCATGATGACCTCTACCGGGTCCTGCTCCGGGATAATTTGAACCATGGCAAAACTGGTACAAAACGCCTCGCCCGGTACAAAAAGAACCAGAAAGCAAAGCTACCTACATCCATAAAATACTGAAAATTAGAAATATAAAATCCTGGCACGCAAATTGGATACCCACCAACAAGTCCTAACCAAATCAAATTGTGATGATGACAGAAGGCAAACGACTGATGGACAGCAGAGAGGTAATGGTACTCGAAGGGGTAGCGATGCTGGGACTGAGCGTGGTGGCACTGTGCTACCCAATAGAACAGCGTTTGCCCTTGCTTATCCCGCTTGGGCTGTTGCTGGGGTTCAGCGGCATCACGCGGCTGATCATCAGCGCCTGGTTTTTCCGGCGGGGCAGCGCCTGGAGGCAGCTGGTCCAGCAAAGTGCCCTGGCCGACCTGCTGGCTGGTGGCGCGGCTCTTGTGCTGCTGTTGCAGGGCAGCAACCAAATGGTATTGCTCCTGGGGCTGTGGCTCGTCTTGTCCGGCTATTTCCAAATCAGGAGGTATGCCTACCTGCGGCAGCAATGGCCAGCCTGCACCCCTGCCGGGCTGACCGGTATCTTATCCGTGAGCCTGGGGGTTTTCCTCCTGGCCAATATTCAAGGGCAGTGGCTGAGCGCCCCTCTTGACTTGTCGGTACCGCTTGCCCTGCTTGGGCTGTTCAAAATTTACGCTTTTATCAAACTCGGACAGATGCGCCAACGTTTTTCTAACGAAACCCCGATTGCAGATCAGGAGCCTTTTCCACCTTATTCTCCACTCAATCTAAACTGAACCTATGCCCGAAGCCAGCCCTGACGTTGTACACGCCTTGCAGGAACGCATCAAAGAGCTGAGCTGCCTGTATGAGATTTCGAATATCGCTGCCACTTCCACCGCTTCCCTGCCGGAGAAGCTGCAGGAGGTGGTGCAGGCCCTGCCCAAAGCCTGGCAACACCCGGAATTCGCTGTTGCCGCCCTCCTCCTCGACGATCAGCAGTACCGGTCCGGCAGCCTCGCATCAAAGTACGAGACGCAGCAGCACCCCATCATCGTGCGCGGGCTGGAGCGCGGTTACCTCGCGATGCATTACAACTATCTGAATGGCGCGCCGCCGCCGTTCCTGCACGAAGAAGCTTTGCTGCTCAAAACCCTGGCTCAGGAAATCAGCGGCATTATTGAAAGGGACGAACAGAAAGCCCGGGAAGCCCTCCTGCGCCGGAAGTTTGAGCAGGCAGACCGGCTGTCCATCCTTGGAGAAATCACAGCCGGCATCGCCCATGAGCTCAACACCCCTCTGGGCAACATCCTGGGGTTCGCCCAACTGATACAGGACCGCACAGATGATCAGCAGGTGGAACAGGATGTGGAAAAAATCATCAACTCCTCCATGCACGCGCGGGAGATCGTCAAAAAGCTCATGTTTTTCTCCTGCGAGATGCCGCAGCAAAAGCAAACAGCCGATGTCGGGCTGCTCATTGAGGAAGCCCTCCAACTGCTCCGCGTGACTTTCGAACAAGCCGCCATCACCCCACGGCTATCCTTGCCCGGCCACCCGGTGGTGGCACAAGTCGACCCCATTCAGTTTACGCAGGTGGTCTTCAACCTTTTGATCAATGCCCTGCACGCCTCTGCGCCCGGGCAGGAAATCTGGCTCACCCTCCTACAGCATGCATCCAATGTGGTGCTTCGCATACAAGACTTCGGCCACGGTATCGAGCCAGACCTGCAGGAGCGGATTTTTGAGCCCTTCTTCTCCACCAAAGCGCCTGGTGAAGGTTCCGGGCTTGGGCTGAGCGTCGTGCACGGTATCGTAAAAACCCACGGCGGGCAGATTGAGCTCGAAAGCAGGCCCGGCGAAGGGGCTTGCTTTACCCTTCGCTTTCCCTTAACTTCCGGGACATGAAGAAGCGGAGTATTTTGCTGGTGGATGATTCACAGGACATGCTGGAAGTCCTGAGGCGGCAGTTGAATGCCCTACATTACAACACCTTTCAGTCTACCTCCGTCACCGATGCGATAGACCTGCTGCAGCATGCCCGGATCGACTTGCTCATCACCGATATGCGCATGCCGGGCCTCGATGGGATGCACCTGGTCAAATACGCGAAGGCGCACTTCCCTGACTTGCCGGTGCTGGTGATTACCGGTTTCCCCTCCGTTTCCGGTGCAGTGGAGGCGGTAAAATCGGGAGCGCTCGATTACCTTTCCAAACCGTTCACGGCGAAGGAGCTGCAACAGGCTGTGCAGCAGGTTTTCCGGCAGCAGGCCGGGCAGCCATCCACCAAGCCCACCCCCGATGAAGAAGGTCAAAAAGCGGTCCATTACCACGGCATAATCGGGCAGTCTGTGCCCGTACGGGAGCTCATTGACCTGATCGAACGCATTAAAGAGACCCGGGCGACCACCCTGATTCAGGGAGAAAGCGGCACTGGCAAGGAGCTCGTGGCGAGGGCCATTCACTACAGTGGCCCCTACCGGCAAGCCCCCTTCGTGACGGTCAACTGCGGGGCCATTCCGGAGCATTTGCTGGAAAGCGAGCTTTTTGGTTTTGTAAAGGGCGCTTTCACCGGTGCCAATGAGACCCGCCCCGGGTTTTTCCACGCGGCTGACGGGGGCACCATTTTTCTGGATGAGATTGGGAATGCTTCGGCTGCGGTGCAAACGCGGCTGCTTCGCGTCATTCAGGAAAAAGAGGTAAAAATGGTGGGCACTAATACCGTACAGAAGGTAGACCTGCGCGTCATTGCAGCGACCAACAGCGATTTGTATACGCTAAGCCAGCAGGGGCAATTCCGGGAAGACCTTTACTACCGCCTGCACGTGATCGACCTGCACACGCCTCCCCTCCGTCAGCGCAAGAGCGACCTCCCGCTGCTGATACAGCACTTTCTGGACAAGTACGCCAAATCTTATGGACGGCCCAAGCCCGGCGTCACCCCGGAAGCCATGCACCGCCTAAAGGCGCACGACTGGCCCGGCAATATCCGGGAATTGGAGAACGCGGTGCAACGGGCGCTCATCCTTTGCGACGGCCAGATTGAAGTGGCGGACCTGCCTGCGTATCTGCACGCAGCGGATAAGACGGCACCCACCGCTCAACCGCAGGCCCTGCTTTCCCTCCGCGAAATGGAAGAGCAGCACATCCGGCGTGTCCTCGACGCTGTAGACGGCAATAAAACGGCTGCTGCCAAAATCCTGGGCATCAACCGGAAAACGCTGCGGCTAAAATTAAAGCCCTGACTACTTCAGAAAATCACTGATCAGCTCATTGACCACAGCAGCCTGCTCGTAGTGCACGAAGTGGCCCGCCTTGTCAATCATATGCAAGGTGGCATTTGGCAGCTGTTCCACCCCTTTCTGCCCGATGCTTTCGGTAGTGCCGCCATTGAGGAAGCGGTTGGGGATGAGGTTGTCCTGATGACCGAAGATCGACAGTACCGGCTGCTCAATCTGCGGCAGGTAGTCAAAGACCGGCTCATCAACCATGCCTTTTACGCACTCCGGAATGATGTAGCAATAAGCGTCAAAGTCTTCGGCCTGGCGCATCGCAATACGGTCTGTAATCATAAACTCGGCATCTTCCGGCATATCGTAAAAATTCCAGGCGATATTGGTCTTGATCTGGTCTACGGTGGTCAGTTTCACCCCTGTAGGCGTAAGTACCTCCCGGAACCATTGCCGTTCGCCTTTGTGGAAGGTCTCAAAGCCCGCCGGTGCCACTAATACCAGCTTTTCCACCTTTTCGGGATAAGACAGGGCGGTGGTCATTGCGATCTGACCGCCCATAGAGTGGCCGGTCAGTGTGGCTTTTTCCAAGCCAAGGGCGCCCATAAAGTCTTTGACGATGGTGGCGTAGTAGGTCATGCTCGCCTCGTATTTGCCTTTGCTTGATTTGCCGTAGCCGGGTAAGTCGATGGCGATACAACGGTAGCGGCCCTTCAGGCCTTCTATGTTGTTTTTCCAGGCTGGGGCGTAACTGCCCAGGCCATGGATGAAAATAATGGGCTCGCCCTTGCCTTCATCAAAGTAGGCCACGGTCTCCCCGGTTTCCAGCTCCACTTTTTGGGTTGGGAAAGGATAGGGAATATCTTCGAAAGTCTGCACCTTGGGCACTTTCTGAGACCAGCTGCAGCTGCTCAGAAAGAAGAGGCTGAGGAGGAAAAGTGTATTTCTCATCTGGACTTCTGCTTTTTTGAGATTCAGGTTAAAACATCAACCACTTAAAAACGACGAGTGCGGTGTAGGGGTCAACCGGCCGGACATCCACCCCACCGTTCACCGCAGGGCTGTCGTAGAAGTCGCCCAGCCACAGGTAGGCGCCGTGTAGCTCTATCTCCATGAGTGTACCTATGGTGTAGCCAACTTTGAAGTTGCCCTCAATCCCCATAAACTGACCACCTCTTGCCGGTGAAAAGTTGCTGATGGCCGTAGCCATGCCTACTTTACCATTCAACTTATAGGGAATAAAATCACGGCTTAGATTCACTGTGCCACCAGTTAGGCCAAAGCCCATATTGGAAATATCCGTAATTGCAGCCACGTAGCGGTTTACCACATTAGCGTGCGGGAAAAGTAGGTAGCCTCCGTGCGCCACATTCAACCCACCGGGCGTTGCCCAGGTATTGCCGGTCATGACGCCACTGTAGCGGTCATCACTGATGCCATTATCATCCCCGCTCGTAAACATAAAGTCGGCGGAAATAGCATCATTGGGCGTTTTGCCGTAGCGGTAGCCCAGGCGGAGATTCGCCCCCAGCCCGCCGATTGACGGCCCATCTCCCCAGGTGCCTTCTTCCTGCAGTTGTGTGCGCCCGAGGTTGTAATTGACGTAGCCCGACAGGAACCAGGTATCTGCCATCTGACTCAGGTTGTAGTCAAAGTAAGTGCCCAGCCAGGCTACATCAGCCCGGTATCGCCTGCTGCCAAATGGGAAGCGGTAGGTGCCGTTGTAAAGCGAAAGGGTGCTGTTGAGCCCCTGCCCCAGAATGGAAGGCCCACCCTGCCCGTTGGAACGGTCGCGGACGTAGTAGAGGGAGCCGCCCCAGTGCCATTTGGTACCCAGTGACCGCTGATAGGTGAACTCTGCCATGTGCACATCGTCCACCCGCTGAATGCTGTTTTCATAGAGCTGAAAGAAGCCGGCTTTCCACTGATGGTAATCGGCATTTTGCCGCACGGTGATGCCCACGCCATCCGTGCCCCAGTAATTGAGGCGGTAGGCGGAGTTCAGCATATCATCGAAGAAGGTACGGTAAGGATTGTAAGGCGTGTCAAACATCCGCTGCAAGCCCAGGTTGATGGCCCAGCCCGGTGCGGGAACATACTCCAGCTCCAGGTTTTGGGTTTGCAGGTTGACCTGATCGCCGGAAGGGGCTGAGCCCGAGTTGCCACCCGTGCCATAAGCCACATCCCCCCAGGTGTAGTCAATTTCAAACGAAGCCCGAAGGGTGACGCGGTTGTCAAACAGTTTAGGCTTGTAAATGAAGAAAGGCAGGATACGCTGCTCAAAAAAGGAAGCCGTCAGCGAGTCGGAAGTCGTCGTTGTATTTTGCCCAAACAACCGTCCAATCACCTGACCCTGCAGGAAGTCATTGGTCGGGAAAATGTTGCTGTTGTTGTAGTGGTTATAGAAAAAGGCAATGTACTGGAATTCCTTGTCGGACTCCTCCGGGATCGCCTCTTCCAGTTGCTTAAAGTAAGGGGGAATCTGTGCCGATGCGGCAAAGGGCAGGCACAGCAAAAGCAGTAGCCAAAGTTGCCGGTTTTTCATGGTAGGGTAAGGATTGGTTTTGCTGGTTGGGAAAAGGAAAGGCGCAGCACAAAGGTTTGTACTGCGCCTTTTCGAACGCTATTGATTGCTACTCAATTTTTTCGTACGTCTGAATATTCAGATTGCCCAGAGCACCGCCGTTGGTGCTGCCAAAGCCGCCCGCAGCGGTAGGTGGTACAGCACCGATATCAGGTGCGGTCTGTACAATTTCGTACCGCATTGTCGTGCCATTGATCTCGAAAATACCGACGGAAGTCAGGGCCGCAGGTGCAGACTGATTCACCGTAATGTCCCAGATATCAGCGGTGCCACTTTCCATTTGCTGGTAAGTGCCCTCCAGGGTCAGCAAAGCGCCGGAAGTATCGTATTGCTCAACGGTGTAAGTCAGGTCGGTGCGGAACTCCGCGTAGATGCTATCCGTGCCAAAGAGATTGACCAGCAGCGGTGCCACATTAGCACCAGAGCTCTGCCATTGGCCCTGAATGCCTACTTCACAAGGGTCGCAGGTGCCCCCACAGTCAATACCCGTTTCGTCACCGTTTTGGATACCATCGGTGCAGGTGGGTTCCGGCTCGTTGTCGCCGTCATCATCACAGCCCGTCCAGGTCACCATAGCGCCGGTAAGGGCAAAAAGCATCAATAAAAACTTAAAATTCTTCATAGCGGAAAATTTGATTTTAGTCTGGTTCGCAAAATTAATTTTGGAAAGCGCTGGCCTTTTCAAAAGACCTTTACAGCAAAGCGAATGTAAGAAAGCCCAATATCGGGAGTAATCAAATGACAAAAATCAAAGGGTTGACTTAAAATTTATTTTACCTCTAAAACCACCTCAATACCTTAACAACTAGTTTTTTACACCTAAAATCAAAGCACCTGACCCAAAACCAAAAATGCCCCCGCCCAAAACATAAATGCCCTGCTGAAGTTGATGAACCCAAAAGGGCATGGGCAAAGCTTCACCTACCATAACTGTAACCTTCCTCGATGGCAAGCAGACGCGCTTTCAAGCGGAAGCCGGCACCAACCTCCGGCAAGCCTTGCTGCAGCAGGGCATCAGCCCCTACACTTCCTATACCCGCCGGCTCAACTGCGGTGGCAGAGGCCTCTGCGCCACCTGCGGCGTATGGATCAACGGCAATGCCCCTGCCCCACAGCACTGGCACGACAAAGCCGCCCGGCGCTTTGGCTACCCCCGCCTTAGCTGTCAGGTGACGATAGAACAGGACCTGCAAGTGGAGTTGGTGGAAAAGTGGATTTGGGGCGGGCGACGCAGCCTGTAAATTTTGAATGGCTAAGGGTGCAGCCGCAAATGCCTGTCCATTCAAAGTAAAACTATAGCGAGGGCTTCAGGAGGGCAAAGCGAACAGGCAACCCGGTCTGACCCGCACTATCCCTCTGCCAAAAAGCACTTAGCTCTACTTAATGAACGATGACACGCTGTAGCCACCCCTGCCAGGTAAAAATTTTAATCGTCCAAAAGCACTTATTAAATCTAAACGCGCTTACAAACAACTCAAATTCAAAATAATAATTTACATAAATTCAACAGCCTAAAATTTGCTCAAACCGGGCTATTCTGTTACATTGTAACCACAACGCGTTCAAGCTGCTCGCTCGAATGCGCCTCTTGTAACTAAATGGCATATCTCAGTATGAACATGGCTTACCGCACAATACTACTACTGCTGGCAGTGGCTTTTTCTTCCATCTCGCTACGTGCACAGACGAAAAGAATACTGCATGAATTCGGTCTTTACGAGGGGGTACGGTCATTAATTCAAACAGAGCAAGGCCACTTTTTGGTGCACAATAGAGGGAGGGAAAACGGCGCTCCAATTTTCAGGAATAAACTTTTATTGCTCGATAAAGACCTTGACATGCTCGGGTACTATCACCTTCAGCCGGTATCAAATATTGACATTGGCTATATTCTGGGGGTAAGAGAGCGGGAAAATGGCGGATTCCTGTCCTTTCAGAAAAGCCCGTTTTGCCAAGGTTCTGATTTTTCATTTCAGTTTTTGGATTCCACACTATCGACTCAGGAGGAGATCAATGTAACGGGCATCTATTATCATAGACTTTACAATGGCCGATTCTCCGATGGCAGTATTTTAGTAGACAGAGACGATAACAATTTTCTCATCAAGTTGAATGAGCAGGGGCAGGTAAGCTGGCAACATCCGTACGAAGAAGAGTATATAATTAGCGCCTCAGTTTTACCGGACGATCACATTATTGTGTATTCCAGTGGGGTCCACTGGGGGGCAATTCCCTGGCTTAGAAAGTTGAGCGAGGAAGGAGAAGTGTTATTGGAAAAGGATTTATCCGGTTTGGCCAAATCCTTTACAGCGGAAATGAGAACGCTTGGTCAGGACAAGTTCCTGCAGTTTTTTGAAGGGGTGGTCAGAGTGTTCGATTCAGACTCTTTAAATCTACTGCATTCCTTAGAAATAGATGAGGGACTGGAAATCGTTGATCTCGAGGCAGGAGGTGAAGAATTGGTCATTCTTTTATGGTCTAATGCTGAATCGGCATTTACAGCCAAGCGGTACGATGCGGCGCTGAACTTGCTGAATGAATACGCATTGCCGACCTCAGCAGCCTACGAGCAGGTTGCGTTATCCGGAGACAGCATTTTGCTGGCGGGTACTTTTAGGTATGGCGGGGATTCACCGGCAAAGGGGAACAAAGTACCTTTTTTGAAGTGGTTTGGCTTTTCTTTGCCGGAAACTTTCTCTGAGAGAGATGTTGGCGTGGAAAGCGTTAGTATTGACGCCTTCGAATTTCTTTCCGCCGGCCAAGAGGTTGATTTCCTGCTTTCCGGGGCTACCGTAAGCGTCCGTAACCATAGCGACACCATAGTCAATAAATTGACTCTAAACCTGGCGCTGCCCCCTCTGGAAAGGGAATGCGTCACTCCATTCTTTCAGCGGTTCGCTCATACCTTCGAGGAGCTTGACCTGATGCCGGGGGAGGAGGTGGACTTGGAGTACCCGCCTGTAGCCACTGCATTTGCCGAGCCAAGCGACAGTTTACTTGAGGTATGTTTCTGGGCTTCTCTGCCAGATGACCATCCCGACCTCAACAACACGAACGATTATCTGTGTCAGTCTTTACTGGTCACCAGCAGCAAATTTCCTGAAGTTCGGGCAGCAACAGAACTACGCCTCTTCCCGAACCCCTCCGCCGGACCGGCCCAGCTGTCTTACCGCCTGCCAGGTCGGGAAGCCGGTAAAGTGCTGGTCTGCAACAGCCTTGGGCAGGAGATTGCCCACTACCCACTGCAAGCTCAGGCAGGGCAAATACAGCTCGCCCGTCAGCCATCCGGTGTGTACTTTGTACTGCTGTATCAGCAAGGCCACCCGGTACTGCGGGTAAAGTGGGTGCAGCGGTGATGGCAACGTACATAATGAGGCTGTGCCTAGCTGTGTTCCAACCCCGCCCGGGCACAGGTGGCTTTCCGCTACCAACTGCCGGACCCGCAGCAGCCCGCACAGTTGCTAATCTATGACATGCAGGGCAAGCATGCCGCTACGCTAAGCTGTGGCTTAGGTACCGTCCAGCAAATTTGGCAAACTGCTGGATACCAACGCGGGCTATACTATTGCATCCTGCAGCAGGGGGGCTACCGCTCGCCGGCTCTGAAAGTACTGCTGATTGACTAACTATTCTATAGCGCCGGTTTTAGTAAGGCGGCTAAAACCGGCGCTCCAAATTCCCCTCTATTATGAAAACCTTTCTTTGGCACCTGTTACTGATATTGTGCAGCACTACATTTGCACAAACCACTACTTTTAACAAAAGAATAGACACAGGATACCCTTTTCTGAATATCACAGAAGTTTTGCCTACTGACAGCTGCTACTATGCTACAGGAGTGATTACCCACGAAACAGATAGTATCTTCTCTGTAGGCCACCTTTTTCTAAAGCTTAGCCTGGAAGGAGAAATCCTATGGCACAAAAAGCTCGGCACCCCACAGAAATCTTATGAATCCTGGGGGTCAGGCCTTTTTTCAACGGATGAATCCAGTTTCGTTACCATGGGGATTACTAAAGATTCAATCCCCAAAATCGCGCTCATTAAATACAATGGAAATGGGGACACTATATTCACGAAAGAGTACATCAACCCTTTCTATCC